>JBCCXQ010000108.1:0-11360 GCA_039191365.1 Cyanobacteria bacterium P01_F01_bin.13
CCTTCCACGGTAATGGGGATTGGGGTGGCGGTGTAAATATTGGCGAGTAAATTACGCGGACCGCGACAGATACCGGCTCCGCCAAGAATGTCCATGCCGTCATTGATAATGTGGCGTGATAATTCAGTAAATTGATACTTGGCAATGGCAGAGATGACGGCAGGTTGTTCTCCTTGATCCACTGCGCCACAGGTATATAATCGGGCGGCATCCATCAGATAGGTGAGACCGCCAATGCGGGCTAAGGGTTCTTCCACCCCTTCAAATTTGCCGATAGATAGGCCAAACTGTTCGCGTACAACGCTGTAGGCACCGGTCACCCGTGAGACTAATTTGGCTACACCGGTACAGGTGGCGGGGAAGCTAATGCCGCGACCGGCGGCCAGACTCTGCATCAGCATGGTCCATCCCTGGCCTGCCTGCTCAGTGCCACCGATAATCTGACTGGCGCTAAGTACTACGTTGCGGCCAGCAATAGGAGAGTTATAAAAGGGCACACCCATGGGATCGTGGCGACGGCCTAGTTTGACACCGGGGGTATCCGCAGGGACGAGTACGCAGGTAATGCCCACATCAACGCCCTTACCCAGAAGATTGTCGGGATCTCGCAGACGCACGGCTAAACCGATTATGGTTGCGATCGCACCCAGGGTGATATAACGTTTCTCCCAATTCAACCGCAGGTACAATTCGCCATCTTTGCCCTTGAATACCGTGCCGCTAGATTGCAAGCTGGCGGCATCGGATCCGGCGGTGGGTTCTGTCAGCGCAAAGCAGGGCATCTCTTCCCCGGTGGCAAGTTTAGGCAGATAGCGCTGTTTTTGTGCATCGGTGCCGTAGCGTAGCAGCAGCTTGGCTGGACCGAGGGAATTGGTGACGCCGACGGTGGCCGTATGGGTAAAGGAGCGCGACGCCAGCTTGGTCATCACTGCACTGTAGGCGGTATTAGAAAAACCTAGGCCGCCGTACTCGGACGGAATCATCATGCCAAAGAAGCGCTCCTGCCTCAGGTAGGCCCAAACGTCTGGGGGCAAATCCTTACGCTGATGAATCTCCCAGTCGGTGGCCATACGGCACACCTGCTCTACAGGACCATCGACAAAGGCCTGTTCATCCGAGGTGAGGGTGGGGTAAGGCTCGGCCAGAATACGCTTGAAGTTGGGTTTGCCAGAGAACAGTTCGCCATCGACCCAGACGGTGCCTGCTTCAATGGCAGCCCGCTCGGTATCTGAAATTGCTGGCAACAGATTGAATAGCTGGATTGTTTTAACAATGGGGGCAGTAATAACCACCTGCCGAATAAACGGCACATTAAAAATAACGGCAACCAAGCCAAACACCCCCCATAGCCATAGGGGAGATTGGACGATGCCCAACATCAATGCTCCATAGCCAAACCAGGCGACCATGGGCACATTAATGTATGCCAGGGCGACGAACAATCCAACTAATCCAACAATCAAACTAACGGTCAAGAAAGCCATAATTTCTACCCTTTCTGTCACAACTGGACCAGGGCATGTAAGGTGTTGTTGTGAGACTCTCCCTAGGGTTAACTACCTTGTATTAAGGAGTATCAAGGAGATTCTTTAATCTTGTTAAAGACAACTAGCACAAAATACGTGCTCTGCGCTCTCTAAGCCTAGTCTCGTTTTGTCATTCTTATAAATCAGAGCAACAAATTTTCAAACACGGCGGCGGCACCCATGCCTCCCCCAACGCACATGGTGACGATGCCGTAACGAATATGACGACGCTTCATCTCATGTAACAATGTGGCGGTTAATTTGGCACCGCTGCAGCCGAGGGGATGGCCGAGGGCGATGGCACCGCCATTTACATTGATAATGTCGGGGTTTAATCCCAGCTTAAGAATCACTGCAATGCTCTGGGAGGCAAAGGCTTCATTGAGTTCGATCAGGCCAATATCATCCAGGCTCAGTCCCACCTGCTGTAACACGTTGGGTACCGCTTCCACAGGTCCAATGCCCATAATTTGAGGGGGAACACCGGTGACTGCAAACCCTAACATCTGGGCTATGGGGGTGAGGTTTAACTCCTTTACTTTGGCGGCACTCATCAGAATGGTGGCGGCGGCACCATCGGACATTTGGGAGGAGTTACCGGCGGTAACGCTGCCGCCCCGTCGAAATACGGGTTTCAGGGCGGCTAGGGCGGCTAGACTGGTGTCGGACCTCGGTCCTTCATCGGTTTGGAAGGTAGTTTTATGGGTGTGGGTCGTGCCCTCCTGGTAAACCGTTTCGGTGACGGTAAGGGGAATGATTTCGTCATTGAAACGACCAGCAGCAATAGCCTTGAGGGCGTTGTGGTGAGATCGCAACGCAAAGGCATCCTGATCGGTGCGGGCAATCTCAAACTGTTCTGCCACATTCTCTGCCGTCAGCCCCATTGTGGTATAAACCTGGGGCATTTCAGTCATCATTACTGGGTTTGGGCTCCAGCGATCCCCACCCATGGGAATCAGGCTCATGGATTCCACACCACCTGCTATCATCACATCCGCCTGCCCTAGACTAATCGCTTGATGGGCCATAGCAATGGTTTGCAATCCTGATGAACACAGGCGATTGATTGTCATTCCCGGGACTGACGACGGCAGTCCTGCTCGATGGGCGATCACTCGGCCCAGGTTATAGCCCTGCTCTGCCTCAGGCATGGCACAGCCCATAATCACATCCTCAATTTGGTCAGGGATTAAGCCAGGTAGCTTCTCCAGGGCTCCACGAACCACCGCTGCCCCCATATCATCAGGCCGCATATGTCGCAGAGTACCTCGCGGAGCCTTACCGACGGCGGTACGAACGCTAGCAATAATGTAGGTGTTTTGCATGGTGTTCTTCTCTCTTTCGGTGGGGTATAGACGGTGGGCACGGCCCACCATGGGCAATCATCAATTCCGCAATGGGTTCTTGGTCTGCAACAAGTGCATAATTCTTTCCTGGGTCTTCGGCTGCTGTAACAGGGGTAAGAACACTTCCTGCTCCAACCCCAACAAATACTCCTCTGACACTCTTGCTGGAGCCGTCAAATGCCCACCGGTCATGATGTAGGCCAGCTGTCCTGCCAGGAAGCGATCGTAGTCACTGGCAAAGCCTCCCTGCTGCAGGGTATAGGCCATATGGTCGAGTACAGCCCGTCCCTGTTGACCCAATACCCAAAAACTGTCGCGGGCAGGTGGTCGATATCCCATGCGGTCCAGACATAGCACCTCTTCTTTGGCTACATAGAGCCGCTGATCATTGTTCATCACAATGTGGGTGTGGGCTGGTAAAAACCCGATTTCTATGGCCTCATGGGCACTGCCTGCCACCGTCGCTGTTGCCACGGTCTTAAAGACATGATTTAAGCATGGCTGAATGTGTTGAGTACTATTGCTAACAGCTTGCTGAGAAGCCCATTTAGCCATCCGGGTGGTGCCAGTCGCACCCGGAATTAACCCAACGCTTAATTCCACCAGACCGATATAACTCTCAGCTGCTGCGACGATGTGGGGACAGGCCATCACCAGCTCGCAACCACCGCCCAGGGCTCGCCCTTGGACCGCTGCCACAATGGGTTTGTGGAAATAGCGAATACGCTGTAGCAGGGTTTGGAATGTCACCAACAGATCGGCGATCATTTGCCAGTTGCCGGTCTGGGCAGCTGTGGCCATTTCCACCAGGTTTGCCCCCCCGCAAAAATGATCGCGGCTGTTGCCAATTACCAAACCTCGATAGTTCTCCTCGGTTGTCAATAGGTCGAGCACCGTCTGCAGCCCATTGACAACTGTGGTGCTGAGGGTATTCCCTTTAGATCGAAATTCATAGAGCACCACCCCATTGCCTATGTCGATGAGAGCCGCTTCTGGATTTTCCCAAATCTGCTTATGTTGGATTTTGAGCAACGATAAATGGATCTCATTGGTGGGTTGTTCTACCGGTTGCTTACCCATGGGGCCGAGAGCAGACTTAGCCATGAGTAAATTGTGGGGCACTCCATGATGGCTCAAATAGAATTGTCCCTGGCCGGTGGCGGCCATATCGCTGATCCACTCGGGGACTGTCAAATTTTCAGCTTGCATATCGTAGAGCACCTTGTGAAAACCAATGGTGTTCCAAAGTTCAAAGGGTCCCATGTGCCAACCAAAGCCCCAACGCATAGCTCGATCCACATCCACGGGACTATCTGCGATTTCTGGCAAACGACAGGCGCTGTAGCTCAACAATGCTAGGGTAGTCTGACGGAAAAAGTCACCAGCCCTGTCAGGTAATTTGTACAAGGCTCTAATACGGTCTTCTAGCTCAGGTAGCTGAGCGATGTTTTCTAGTCCTGGTAAATCTAATGCTCCAGATGCTTCATAGACAAAGGTTTTAGGATTCACTGAGAGAATCTTTTTACCAACCTTTTTATAAAATCCCTGACCAGATTTAGCCCCTTGCGAACCCGTTTCTACCAGTGTTTTTAGCAAGGTTGGTAGTTGGAATAGTTCCCGCTGCTCATCGTGGGGAATGGCTGGATAAATATTCTCAGCTACATGCAACAGCGTATCTAGGCCCACCAGGTCTGCGGTTCTAAAGGTGGCCGATTTGGGGCGTCCTACCAATGTGCCTGTGAGGGTGTCAATTTCTTCAATCGAGTAGCCATCCTGGGTCAGGGCATGAATCCCCTGAAATGTGGCAAATAAGCCAATGCGATTAGCAATAAAGTTGGGGGTATCTTTGGCAATCACCACACCTTTACCCAAATAGCTGCGGCCAAACCATTCCAGACGTTTGACAATATCTGGCTCAGTGTTCTCGGTGGGAATAAGTTCTAGCAGCTTGAGATAGCGAGGCGGATTAAAAAAGTGGGTGCCTAAAAACCGTCGCTGAAAGTCCAGGGAACGACCCGCTGCAATCTGGGCAATGGGTAGTCCACTAGTGTTGGTGGAAATCACGGTATCCGTATTGATCACCTGTTCTAGCCGAGTCATTAACTGTTGTTTAATGTCCAGACGTTCGACCACGGCTTCAATCACCCAATCTACCTGGTTCAGACGAGAAAAGTGTTCGTGATAGTTTCCTAGTTCAATGCGATGAACAATATCAGAGGTAAACAATATGGGAGGTGAGAGGCTTTGTGCCTTCTTAAAGGCTCCTTCCACCACGGCATTTTTGTTGCCCTTAGGCGCAGGTAAATCCATTAACAGTACCTGGAGCCCCGCGTTGGCTAAATGGGCCGCGATTTGAGTACCCATAATGCCAGCACCGAGGACGACAGCTGTTTTGAAGGGAAGAAAAGTCATGGTGGACTCCTTTTTTAGAAGGGGAAGGGGAGCAGGGGAAGGGAAGAAGAGGAATAGAGAAGAATGGGGAAGGGTGTGGGACAGAGTAAATTAGGCGGTGTTGGGCTGGCGGGCCCGGTGGTAAAGGGCTTTGAGGCGTGTCCATTCTCGGTGCCAGGGGGATACTGGAGTGGGTGGTAGTACGGGGTCGGTTTCTTGATAGAGGTTTTTAATATCCTGGCTATGGGCCTGGTAGCGTTGTTGTCGGCTGATTTGGGTATTCGCTTTGAGCTGGACCAGGGCAAACCGTTTGATGGTGGACCAGTGGGGGAGCTGGCTATTGACCTGGTCGATTAGGGATTGGTAGTGCGATCTCACCGTGCCATCATCGAGCCGCCCATCTTCAGGCACAATCAACACACCACAAAACTTTTGACCGGGGCCAACTAGCAAGGCTTGTTTGACCAAAGGGGAATTCTCTAACTGCGCCTCAATTGGGTCAGGAGCCACATATTTGCCTGTCGACAATTTAAACAGGCCTTTTTTGCAGCCATGGAGAGTCAGCAACCCATCGGCAGAAAACTCTCCTAAATCCCCTGTGTGAAACCAGCCATCTGCATCAATGACTGCATCAGTTGCGTCTTGATTGTGGTGATAGCCTGCCATGGTGTAAGGGCTTTTCACCAGGACTTCGCCATCGTTTGCCAGACGCATTTCTACACCGGGGATGGGTGTCCCCACAGTGCCTGAGCGGAGCCAGCGATCGCGGGTGTAGCTAAGAACAGAACTGGTTTCTGTGAGGCCATAACCCTGCTTGACCGGTATACCCATCCCGTTAAAAAAGGTCATCACCTCAGAACGCAGCGCAGCTCCCCCACAAAGTAAATAGCGAATATTTCCGCCAAATGCTCGCCGCAGACTCTTAAATACCCCATGGCCTAAGAGCCAGCATTGCAGACGATACCAGGGTAAATGCCCAGCGTTAATGTTGTAACGGTGAGCCAGATACCAGCCCAATTGCAGCCATTGGCGTTTTAATCCAAAAGACTGTTGTCTGAGGCTATTGACGCGCTCATATACCTTCTCTAGCAAGCGAGGTACCGTGATGAAGATAGTCGGCTGCACCGTGGCAAGATGGCGAAAGACACGCTTAGGCGAAGAGAAATAAATGTGATGTCCAAACCCAAGGTGGCCATATAGAAACGCTCTAGCAAAAATGTGGTTAAGGGGTAGAAATGACAGGGCAATTTCAGGTGTACCTGGCATTAGCCCCGGCATACTGCTGAACGCCGCCCAAATATTGCCTGTTAAACTCTGGTGACTCAGCATAGCTCCCTTGGCACTGCCACTGGCGTCAGCAGTGTAGACAATGGTCGCTAAATCCTCAGGATGAATCCTCTCCTTTAGGGATTGAATCGTGACTGGGGAATGACGTTGTTGGCCTTGACGACGTATATCTGCCAAGGTCTTAATCACAACCTTATCTGACAGTGGCAAGACCCAGCTGGGTGGAGGAGATTCATCGATAATGACAACCAGCTCGATTTGCTGAAGACGGTTATAAAGCGGCTGTAGTCTGTCCCAGGTGGCCACAACCAGTGCTCGTAGCTCTGCATCTGCAACTATCCAGTTGAGGGTATCTAAGGACTGTTCCCTATCAAGGGGCACGGTGACCAGGCCTGCGAGTAGGCTACCCATGTCAGCCAGAGCCCAGTGAATGTTGCTCTCTAGCAATAGACCCACTCGTAGGGGCTGACTGGCACTGTTGGCTTTGTGCCAGGCTTGAGCGATTAGCCCTAAAGCCAGCTCTTCTGCGGCGATCCGAAACTCACTGTAGGGATATGTTTCCCAACCCTGGGACGACCACTGGTATAGAGCAGGCATATGCGCATATGCACAGCCTATATCCAACAACTCAGGAACGGTGTGATGAAGCTGTACTGAACCTTTCGTTGCAGGCGCAACATATAAGGGGCATCGATCAACCATAGTTGTTAGAGAGCACTATGGCTCTCTTTCTGACGACAACAGTGGGCGTATCGATAACCCAGAACAGTTGCTGAATCCTGGGGGTAATCCTCTGGTTCTATCTACAGGGAGAGTAGCGGATAAAAATTTAATACGGGTGGATTACCCTTCGATCTGAATCATGGTGTAGCTACCTACACCCGACTTGGCGCAGCTCTAGTAACAACGACAGCCCTATCTCCATAAACTTCAGGAACTTTCAGAAGCAGTGGCTAAAAAAGCACATGAAAAAAGACCCAACAGAGGAGTCATTTACGGAATCAAAGTCGCAACCAGTTACCAGGCTTCGGCGTCAAAACATTAGATAAAAACAACAAAGAGCAGCCCGAAAATAGCGACTTTACAGTCAACAACCCAACTAATTAACTAAGCAATAAAACATTGGATGACTTAGTGTCTGGAGAGTAGCTTAGCTGGGATAGCTGGTTTTTCTATATATCCATTATAGTGGGATCGCTCAATGGCCAGTAGATTGTCTTAATATGCTCGTAATATTTGAGCGGTTAAATGAGTTCTGAATCTAGCTTAAAAATGGAGAACTTTCTCGATTTATCAACTATTCCTCCAGGGGCATTATTAATTCCAATTAATTCTAAAAAACTTGATAGACTGCTAGCTTGAGGGAATATATTGCTTTAACCAAGTATTAATGTTTTCCATGATCTCTGCTTGATTAACTTCGTTATATAGCTCATGGTAAGCGCCGCTATAGCTAATAAACGTTTTGTTGGTTTGGGGTAGTTTGCGGAAAAAGTCTTTACTGATTTTGTAGTCAGCAACTTTATCGGCAGTGCCATGTAACATGAGCATAGGTATGGTTAAGCATGACTGATGAGTATTAAGTGTTTGAACTATTTTGAGAAACTCTGTCGCTAAACGTGCCGTCCCGCGCTGGTGTCGTAAGGGATCGTGGGCGTAGGCTAAAACAACAGACCGGTCTCGCGATGGCAGGATATGCTTTAACCCAAGGGATAGGGAAAATCGAGGCCAGCTTAAGGAAAGCAACTGTCCAATTTTTAAGCGGAGGTCGGTGGTGGCATGGGTGCCAAAAGGCAATGATGCTGTCACAATACCGGTGACAGTTGGATAGATTGTATTGCTGGGCTCTATTGGGTTTAGGCACGTATGAAGAGCGTAGTCTAGGGCGATGATGCCTCCTAGACTGTGGCTGAGCAAAAAGCAGGGAACAGTCGGATGTTGTTGTTGCACCATGGCAATAAAATGGGCCAAGTCATCTCGGTACTCTGACCAGCGGCTAATGTAGCCGCGCTGCCCCGGCGATTGACCATGCCCGCGTAAATCGTATGCATAGAGGGCATACCCATCAGGAATTAAGGCTTTGACAACATTCTGAAATAGACTGCTGTGGCCGCCTAACCCATGAATCAATATCACTGTTGCCTTTACAGTTGATGTGGGCAACCAGCTTTGGTAATAAAGGCTTAATCCACCGCTAGCCGTAAACATGCCGTCCTGATGCTGAACCGTAATCGTTTTCCACTTAAGCTGGGCCAGACGCTGTTGAAAACTGTCGAGCACAGGCTGTAGCGCATGGTCAGATTGGGCGCTGATTAGGTGCAAATCGTATGGGGATTGACTGATAGATTGAGCATAGACAGGGAGAGCGGTTTTGGGAGCATCAAAGGAGCTATCTGACTGTAAATAATGATTGAAGAACAAGACACTCAACCCGCAAAGATAGCTGTCAATAATAGGGGGAGATAATTTTAGACTGGGTAGGTCGGTATGGGTGGCCAGTTGGAGGGAAGACAACAGCGTCGTTAAATCGTGTATATGGGATTTACCGCGAATCACGGCTAAAAAGCGTTCTTGGCTAGCAAGTTGAGGGAATAGCTGCAGCGGTTCTAGGGCCATCGGTGCTGTTTTATCTCGACTGCCAGTGGCGATGACCGTAGGAATAGTTACAGAGGCTAACCCCTCTGCGCCAAAGAGGCCACTGCCAATCGGATCGACCGTAAAGATAGCCTTGATGCGGGCATCTTGCAGGGGGGTTACGGTGGGTGGCAATGATAGGGCTCGGCACTGTAGAAGTAAGGACACATTCAAACTGTCAGAGAGACGATCGCATTGTTGGGCCAACGCCTCAAAATCAATGGTGGCACCCCCGAGTGCTAAGGCCGTATAGCCTCCAAAAGATTCACCCAGGATGCCAACCTCGTCTAAATTGAGACGATTATCATATTCACGGATATTCAGTCGTTCTAACTCATTTAACAGGGTGCTAATGTCATGGGGGCGATCAAAAAACTCCTGGAGGGAAAAAATCTCATCAACGCTTCCCGAGAGTAGGTTGTGGACCTGATGGGTATCACTGCCTGGATGTTGGGGTACTGCCACCAGATAACCATGGGATACCAGGTGCTTCGCATAGTGCAACACGCTTTGAGGATTGGCAGCTAAACCATGGGAAATGACTACCACAGGTATGGGAGAAGAGATATCTCCCACAGGTTCGTGGAGAAAAGTTTGAAAAGGCTGAGATGACTGTCGTCGCAGCTTTAGAACTTTTTGACGAATACCCCAAGGCCCAGGCAGTCGGGGGTCAAGAGCCGGTAATATTGGGGCACTTGCGGCCTGAGCCTCCTGTTGCATCAGCGTTTTGAGCAAGCTAAGGAGCGCATCAGTAGTATGCAGCAGTAGATCAACCTGCTTGGCGGTTTCTAATAGACGTTCGGTTCGCAGATTCCCAGCAATCTGATAGAGCAAACTCATAATTGATAGCTGGTCTGCCTGGGTGATTTTTTTGATAAGGGCTTGCCGACCTGCTGAATCGTCAGGTAATGTCACTAACTGTTCCAGTCGTTTTAGCAGAGATTCGCCAATATCGGTTTTCAGAAACCTTTGTAAGGTGTGGGCGTCAAGTCTGACCTGAGTTTGTAAAATCTCTCGGCAGTGGGTCTGGGCCTGGGGACCGTGGCCATCGAGGTATAGTTCACAGGTCTGCTGTGCTAGCTGGGGTAGCTGTCGTCGTTGCCAGAGATTGACAACCCGCTGCTGTAGGGCATGGTGCACAGTAGAGGGGAAAAAACTCATGACAAGACTCCACAGATAAGAAAACTTATCCGCTTCTCTCCTAATTTCATCATAGCTTAGCTATTTGTAAATCGTCCCAAAACGATAGGGAGTGTAATACGTTTTGACCAACTCCAATACTGCCCCTGCAAACGAGTTGGTGTACAGAAATGTCATGTTTTGCTCATTTAATGTACGTATTTATGACTACTTACTGGGAGACTTAAAAGCAAATGTACTAATGATGATTAGCGGATCAAACCTGATATTTCCCCAAAGCTATCAGCTATTTGTCAACTATCCATAGGGTGGAAATCGTGATTTTCTAGGATGATTTATCCGTTTCCATTGCATTGATTTTATGGTGAAACAAGCTGCTTTCTACTTGCTTCATAAAAGCAGGATCCATAAACTACTTACAGGTGTGTTGTATCTCAATGTAACGTGATGAGCGTTTTTCTTAATAATTCAGGGGAATCTCAGACAGGTAAAGGGTATTGTGAGCAATTGTTTAAGGTGGGTCATTATTTAAAAACTATCCGAACACGGCAGGGGTTATCGCTACAGCAAGTGTCCCAACGGACTCATATTCAACCTAATCAATTACAGGCTATTGAAGCCGGACATTGGATGAAGCTGCCAGAGGCAATCTATGTGAAAGGATTCCTCAAGCGGTATGCTCAGCTCTTGGGATTAGATGGCTCTGCTATTGCTGCGACAGTCTGTGTGGAGCCGGTCGCGTTGAACCCGCAATGGCTGAATAAATCGGATTTTTCTAGTCGTAGGCATGGAGCTGCCCCCTCGTTAGTAAATTGGTGGACTAAGCTGACTCCTTTGGTGTAGCTTGCGCAGCAACTGGTGCAATCTCACCCTCTTCTTCTACTTGTTCAACATGTTTGGCAGCCACTGCCTCGGGCTCGGCAGTCTGAGTCTCATATACAGTCAGGTCAAACCAAAATGTAGTGCCGATGCCGATCTCGCTCACTAAATGCATTTGGCTGCTGTGCTTATCGATAATGTTTTTGACAATCGATAG
>JBCCXQ010000109.1:0-11023 GCA_039191365.1 Cyanobacteria bacterium P01_F01_bin.13
CCTAACCCAAAGCCTTTATAATCCATGTTTTTTTGGGAGGCGATAATGTTGGCAAAAAAGGTATTGCGGTTTACCCATTGCATCGCTATACTGGTAAAGCGCTACGCGGGGTAGAGCAGTCTGGTAGCTCGTCGGGCTCATAACCCGAAGGTCGTTGGTTCAAATCCGGCCCCCGCCACCATTTAGAACCAAGCTAAAAAAATCAGGGAATGAAGCATGCTTCATTCCCTGATTTTTTTAGCTTGGTGAATATGCTGCATTGATCAAATGTTAACTTAAGTAAAGTGATTGCTTTGTGGGTCTTTTTTATGACGCTTTTAGTTGCGCGCCGTTTTGTTAGTCGTCTGATGTTACCGGTGTTGTTGATCGGTGTCTTGCTACTTGGCCCCTCAGCACCGGCCCATGCGCTCGGTGGTGAGCAAGTTCCCCTGGGAGAACCTGCACCAGGATTCACATTGCCAACAAATGTGGGGGATGGGGATATTTCTCTATCGGACTATCTGGGGCAGTGGGTGGTTTTATACTTTTATCCCAAGGACTTTACTCCCGGTTGTACTCTAGAAGCTCAGCGCTTCCAGCGGGATTTACCAGAGTTTATTAAGCGCAATGCCCAGGTTGTTGGCGTAAGTGCGGACGATGTGGACAGTCATGCTGAGTTTTGCGACTCTGAAGGCTTAAAGTTTCCATTATTAGCTGATGCTGATGGTGCTGTCAGTCGCGCCTATGGTTCTTGGATGAGACCGATGTCCATGCGCCATACCTATTTGATTGATCCAGAGGGCACGATGCAGGAACGTTTTCTGGGTGTACGTCCGGCGATCCATAGCCAGGAAGTCCTAGCCCGGTTAGATGAATTGCAACAGGTTTAGATTGTTTGCGTATTTTGTAGGTGCGTTCCATGGAACGCACCTACGCTAAATGTTTCTATAAAATTGCTTTTAGGTATTCACGCCGCATGGTTGCGATCGCATCAATTGATATTCCCTTAGGACACACGGCCTGACACTCACCATGATTAGAACAATCACCAAACCCCTCGGCAGACATCTGCTGTGTCATCTTGAGCACTCGCTTTTGACGTTCGGGATGGCCCTGGGGAAGTAGCGCCAAGTGGGCAATCTTTGCAGCCGTAAACAAAGACGCTGAGGCATTGGGACAGGCAGCAACACAGGCACCACAACCAATACAGGTAGCATAGTCAAAGGCGGTCTGAGCATCCCCAGGAGCAACCGGCATACTGTTAGCTTCTGGAGCTGAACCAGTTCTAACAGAGATAAAACCGCCCGCCGCCAGAATGCGATCAAAAGCGCTGCGATCCACCACTAGATCTTTTACAATCGGCAATGCCTGAGCCCTCCAAGGCTCAATCACTACTGTGTCACCATCTTGAAAGTTTCTCATGTACAACTGGCATGTAGCCGTACGTTGTTGTGGGCCGTGGGCCTGACCGTTGATCATGAGATTACAGGAGCCACAAATACCCTCTCGACAATCATGGTCAAACTCCACTGGCTCCTGTCCCGACAATGTTAATTGCTCATTTAACAAATCCAATGCCTCTAGAAAGGACATATCGGGAGATACTCCAGACAGCTGATAGTCTTTTAACTGCCCTGGCTGCTCCGAAGCGTTCTGTCGCCAAACTTTTAGCTGTAGCTGCATTGTTTCTTGCACGTCTATAAATCAATGGTAAGCCACGCTTTCAGCTTATTAAAAAATCCTACAACAAGCTTAAATATCGTTCTCGGACAAGTCCTGACTAGAGACACCCAGCTGCACACCACCACTGTAACTCCTGGCAGATATCAACCCTCATCCTAAACGTCCGCAAATTTCCAGAGCATACCTGTACCAGATTCAACAAATCTTTACTGTAATCTCCTTATTGTCACTGGCGTTTTTTGTTGTAGGTGCCCTTTAACGTGGGATGTATACAAATATTTTGATGTTTAGAGACCACACCTAACTGGGGTGAGGTTATCTTGCCATGATGAACCCTACTTTCCTGATCGTCATTACGATTACTCTACTAACATTTGCCAATACTCAGGTATCTTTTGCCCAAACTGTTGTTCCCTATGATTTTACCGTCAACGTTATATCCGGGCCTCTATCCGGCAGTCGCTACAGAGGCATAACGTCTGTTGATTTGACTAATCTCGCGAATAATAACGAGACTGTTGCACCCACATCGATTATGTTTGACTTTGGTGGGATTGAGTTTACCAAGGCTAACGATGTTCAGGATGTCGATGCGCGTTCCCCTAGAGCTAATTTCCAGGATGGAAACTTTATAGGTAACATCTATATCGTGTCCCGATTTGGGAACAACCCAACTGATATTCCCCTAATCAACAACGTTCAAGTTGATGGTTTCGCCATCGACAACAGTAACTTCGGCTACATCGTAGGGGCAGATCTTTATACGGGTACCGTCAGCTACAAACTACCCCCCAGCTCTGCTCAACCAAAGCCACAGCGGATACCTGAGTCAGCGCCACCACAACCGGTACCTGAGCCATCTGTATGGGCTGCTGGCCTAACTATTGCTGGCTGGTGGTGGCTAAGGCGTCGTCGCAACGCTTAGCAACAGCCTCCGCCATCATAAAACCAGGTGGATGGTGTCAAGACAATATCGTTGGGAAAACGACTGGCCAGGTTATTGGCTGTTTTGTCACATACGGCTAAGGGAATACCGGGTTGCATAATGTGTCCGGCTTTATCGTCAAGGTAGTCTTCGGTACCGGCGTAGATAGCGGTTTTACCGGTAAAAACACAGGCTCCATCAGTGGGAGTAGGAACCTTAAATGCTACTGAATCTAGGCTTTCTAAAAGCAACGGTCGATCTAGTTTATAGGTCTCTTTACCCAACAGACGGTATGGACGGCGTGCCCTAATTTCCACTTGACCAAAACCAGTATCGATCAAGGCCTGAATATACTCGCTGTAGGTGAGTGCCCCCGACAGACATAGGGCTCGTAAGCGCTCATCTTGCTGCAGGTGTAGGGGCATCGGGCGAGTGGCAATAGGATCACTCATAACCAAACGACCACCGGGTTTAATCACCCGATAGGCTTCTTTTAGTGCTATAGCAAGATCAGCAGGTTCAAAAATGTTGAAGAGACAGTTTTGGGCCATCACATCGACAGAATTGTCGGGAAGGGGCAAGTTAAATGCATCTCCCTTGCGAATATCGACAAAGCTGTTGTCAAACCAATCATTTTCTTGGGCGGCAACGGCTAAATTTCGCTGGGCGGCCTCCCGCATAGCATCTACCGGGTCTACGGCAATAACGGCCTGGGGTCGACGTGAAAAATAGGCAAATTGTAAGGCTTCAATACCACCGCCAACACCGACGTACAGAACAGTAGGATCGCCAGAAAGTTCGGAGGGATGAACAGTTGTTCCGCAACCATAGTTCATTTCTTGCATCAGAGTAGGCACATTCAGCCCAGGCAGCTGTAACGGTGTGCTTTGTACACAGCAAAGTCCCACCATAGGATCTTCAGCCACGTCACTGTAAAACTTCGCTGTGGTTTCAAGGTAGCTCATGAAATTCTCCAAAAAAAAGGGGGTGAGAGGAACGTTTGATTGTAAGCGATGGAGCTGTTGTTATTAACGCCTAAACAGCTGAAAATCTCCTTAAAATCTGCTGAAACTGTAGTAATGGTTAGATCTGCTACATTTCCCTAATACAGAGAGGGGGGAGGTTGGCTCAGACCTAGTTCAAAACAGTACGGTCCTTTGGGATGTTGCCAGTTTTGGTTATCCGTATTTGCCAGCTTGTGGGTACTGCTATCGGTGGCAAAGTTGGCACAGAGTCTGTAACGGCTATCGTCAAGTTTGCTGTACTGATAGAGTTCTCGGGTAATAGGATCTTCTCGCCGGTCGCCAGGGTCAAGGGCATCAGGCAAAACATAGTCGGTTTGGTCCTGACTACGCCAATAGAGAGTATTTGCGATCGCAGTTAAATCTTCCAGTCGTTGCCGATCGCTCATAATCAATCGCTGTTGACCAGGCGTTCCTAGTACCCAAAACCCGGCTACGGTCCCAGCGGCAACGGCGGCAGTAGCGAGAATAGCAAAGATGCGATCAACGATTGAATGATCCATAGGCACAGTAGGCAATCGACATAGAAAAAAGAAGAAAAGGATTAAGCCTGGGCAGGACGTCGTTGAATCCACTGGTAATAGTAGGTGAGTACACTGCCGTCAATGGCTAGAATAACCAACACCTTGAGCAAAAATCTAAGCGTTAATTCGCCCCGCAAAAACGAGGTAAGAAAAGCCATGAGAGTGCCAATACCCACTAAGGCAACCACCAGCAGCGCAACGTATGTTAGCCATTTACGTACGCCAGAGTAAGCTTTTTCGCGATAGGTGGAGAGCTCCTTGAGAATTTTACCCATCAGCAGTAAATACAGTGGATAGGCTACCAACAGTCGAGCTAGACAGAACGCCACTTGAAAAGACGAATCGCCATAGGAGCGACTGAGGGGATCGGGGATCACATGGTTGATTAAAATAAACCCAATTTCACCCAGGGCCTGGGTCCAAATCCCTAAAGTGACAAACGATAGCAAATATACAAACGCATCTCGGGCAGATTCTCCTTGACCGCCGTAGGGAGAAGGAATGGGGATACCTACCAATTCTTCATAGACAACGAAGTAGGCCCGCTCAATCTCTCTCTGGGGCCAGCCAAAGCTCCGTAGCAGCGTACTAATAAAGTCATCCGATGCCCCTTGGCTGCGAGCGGCTGCAATAAAGTTAACCAGTTCCGAACGGGTTTTAGGATGGACTAGCGGCTGTTCAGCAGAATTATCAGATTGATCTTGAGATGAGTCTTGAACCATACATATATTGAAGTGCTGGTATTACAGTGCTGGGCAAGCCTTTCGTTCTTCTGATTACGCTAGCATCGCTGTCTGGAGCCTTTGGCGGGGTGAGTACAATTCTTAGTAATTGTTGTAATTAGAACGCCGGGCACCGGGCCAGGGACCGGGAGGGCTTTGGGGCAGATCAAACATTGCCTGCTGCTGCTCGTAAATAACTAACCCACGGGCCTGATAGTTTTTGAGAGCATGGGGACCATCAATAGAATTGGTATGCACCCAGACTCGTTTTAATGTCGTCTCCCAGGCTGTTTTCAGAGCCAGGGTGAGCAGATAGCCGCCGTGCCCTTTACCAATAAACTGGGGCAATAGACCAAAGTACTCAATCTTAACGCTTTGGTCAGGCTGCTGTGATAGCTCAAAGTACCCAGCTGGCAGCCCTTGAACATATCCGACCCAGATATGAATGGAGTCTTGACTAAGATAGTCTAACCATTTTTCATAGGACCATCGCAGTCGGTCCATCCAATACCATGTGCCCCCCACCGCCGTGTAGAGAAAGCGCTGAAATTCTGGACAGGGGATACCCGATTTCATCAGGGTCAGCTCTGTAGGGGTGGCAGGGATAATCTGCCTGACAGAGTGCATTTCCAAATAGGTAGTAGTAACCTCTAGTCTAGCCATGGGGGGTTACAAGAGACGTTGTAGACTATAGGCCAAGCCCGTCGAGGCAAGCTTTTTAGGATGTGCGCAGGGCATCGATTTTTGCTTTCAGGGTGTCGACCTGTTCGAGTAAATCTGCTTGGGGTAATTCTGATTGTTCTCCCGAGCTCAACCATTTGAGCTGTACGGTACCGCCGTCTGCTTCGGCATCGCCTAAGATTAGACAGCCCGTGGCACCACTGCGGTCAGCTCGTTTGAACTGTTTGCCAAAGGCACTGCCGCTCAGATCAATTTCAACTGAAAACCCTTGATGACGGAGCTTTTGGGCCAAGATTGTAGTGGCGGGCTCTGCTTTTTCACCCCGAGAAACGATGTAAAAATCCAGGGCAGGCGTTGGAATGCTTTGCAGCTGTTGAAGCAAGATTGTGAGCCGCTCTAGACCAATGGCAAAGCCAATGGCGGGGACTTCAGGACCGCCCAGCTGTTGAACAAGACCATCGTAGCGACCACCGCCACACACCGTAGCCTGGGCCCCCAAATCCTCCGACATAATCTCAAAGGCAGTATGGGTGTAGTAGTCGAGACCGCGCACCAACCGGGGATTAATGGCAAACTCAATGCCCAGGGCACTGAGCTGCTGCTGCACCTGGTCAAAGTGTTTTTGTGAGTCATCGCTGAGATGATCCAGAAGGCTGGGGGCGTCTTTGACAATTTCTTGGGTACGACTATCTTTGCTATCAAGAATACGTAGGGGGTTTCGAGCAAGGCGATCCTGGGAATCGGCGTCCAGGTCATCTTTGTAGGGAGTAAGGTAACTAACCAGCGCATCGCGATACTTTTGTCGATCTTCGCCCTGGCCAACGGAGTTGATATCTAGTTTGAGGGATTTAAGACCAAGAGTTTGGAGGATATCGGTTGCGATCGCAATCACTTCCACATCGGCTCGCGGATCGCGACTACCCAAAATCTCCACATCCAGCTGATGAAACTGTCGCTGTCGTCCTTTTTGGGGACGTTCGTAGCGAAAGGCTGGACCGCTGTGCCACAGACGCTGCACACCGCCACTGGCAAATAACTTATTGCTGATAAATGCTCGCACGAGACCAGCCGTAATTTCGGGCCGCAACGTAATCGAACGCCCACCCCGATCTTCAAAGGAATACATCTCCTTGCCGACCACGTCGGTTGCCTCACCAATTCCCCGTGCAAATAGCTCCGTTTGCTCAAACATCGGTGGTCGAATTTCCCGATAAGCGGCCCGATTGAGAATATCCCGAGCAGTCGCTTCCACATGCTGCCATACCGTTACTTCATCGGGCAGAATGTCACGGGTCCCTCGCAAGGCCTGGATATTGCTCATCAGTAGACGGTTAAAAATTACAGTGGGCATTGCCCACACTACCAAATGATGCCGAATTTGAGCAGCCTAAAAATATAGATAAAAAGAATATAGAGCCCCAGAACTGACCGTTACAAATAGCGGACGATAGGGCTAAGGGCTAAGACGCCAGTTCCTGTTGCTCGTTAGCAGTGGGTAAATTGCAGCAGTTAACATCGTCAATACAGACTTTTCCCCACTTTAATGCCCAACGTACGAGGGCTACGCGGTTGCCTGTAGCTGTTTTATTGAGCACGTTGCTGATGTGGTTATCGACAGTGCGTTTACTGATATCCAACTGAGCTGAAATTTCTTGATTGGTTAAGCCAGCCGCAACCAGCTCAACTATCTGCAATTCCCTCTCTGACAGGGGTGCTTGCTCTTTTTCCTGGGAAGATTGGCTAACTGACATGGAATAACCCTCGCTCACTGCGTATATATGCTTAGTGCTCATACATCATAACTATTTTTAAGATGAGGCGTGTGAGCTGATTAACGCCTCACTAGTTTTCGCGTCCATTTCCAAAGCCTCGTAAGCCGACGACCGAGGTTAAGTAGCTCGGGAGCAACCGTATCGCTTTCTACCACAGGGGTAAACTGCTCTTGCAACAGTTCCCGCAGACGGTTACTTGTTAGGGGGCGATTGAGTCGACCTCGCTGAGCGATGGAAATAGACCCCGTTTCCTCGGAGACCACAATACACAGACAATTCTCAATGCGTTCAGTAATCCCCATGGCAGCTCGATGGCGAGTACCCAACTGGCGGGAGGCGGTTCGTTCTGAAATCGGCAAAATCACCCCTGCCGCCACGATCCGAGATGCGCGAATAAGAATGGCACCATCATGGAGTAGTGTGCTGGTTTGAAAAATGGTCTGGATCAGCTCCTTCGATAGGTCTGCATTGAGACGTACCCCAGGCACTGAAAAGTCATTTTCATCAATCGGTGGACCAATTTCTAAAATCATTAGTGCTCCCGTGCGTTTTTGGGAAAGCTCGCGGACAGCATCCACCAGCTCATCAATCACGCTGTCGGTCTTGGGCATGGGGGTACTGCTGGGGGAAAAAAGCTGTAGAATTTCCCCCCGTCCTAAAAGTTCTAGAAACCGGCGAATTTCGGCCTGCAGCATAAACGCCATGGCCACAGCTGCACCAAAGGATAGGTTGGTGAGCACAAAGCCAAGCAGCGATAGCCTCAGCGCATGGCTGAGGACAGCGGTCAGCATCAACACAATCAGGCCTCGAATCATCCAGAGGTTACGGCGCTCACCAATAACCACCAGCATTAGGTAGATAAGAACGAGAACAAGGGCGATGTCAATAATATGGACGAACAGACCTAACAAATGTCAGCCCCAACCTGGGTTTGCAATACAAGGGGTTAATACACAGCACTTTAGACGCCCAGCTGCAGCATTCAAAACTGCTTGGCGGCAGCAGGATCCACTATGTATCCCGTGCCTCGTTTGGGAAAGGACCCTGCGGTTGGTGTTACACGCGCTGTCTCTAATTGCAATTACGAGGTGTCAAAGCCGGTCTCAGGATGCACCTAGTCCCAAAAGTAGGAGCTATATAAGAGCAGGCGCTAACAGATGAATTTACCAACTATAAAAAATTGGATCTGCAGGAGCAACTACTCTAGAGACTACCCAAGCGGCCTATGACGTGTGTCTCAGCTTTATTCTAGGCAACGGTCTCGGAGATGTCATGGCCTAAGGCAGCCAACCTCAGCCCTTAAGATAGTGGGGAAGTCGGTCGTAACGCATCAAGTCCGCATTAGTTTCTCGCTCTATTATCAAAGATGCCTGAGTGCTTTTGACCAATACTGCCGCTGGTCGGGGCACCCGATTATAGTTGGATGCCATGCTGTAGTTATAGGCTCCTGTGGCTGGGATGGCAACGATGTCTCCAGCGTCCAAGGGGGGAAGCTGAGCGTCATGAATAACGACATCCCCCGATTCACAGTGTTTACCAGCCAGGGTCATGGTTTCACTTAGGGGGTCTGACATTTTGTTAGCCCCTAATACTCGGTAAATCGATTGGTAGGTAATGGGCCGGGGATTGTCAGACATACCGCCGTCGATGGCCGCATAGGCGCGAATACCGGGCACTGTTTTTTGGCTGCCAACGGTATAGACGGTGACACAGGCACTGCCAATTAGGGAACGCCCCGGCTCGCAAATTAGCCTGGGTAGGGGCATATCGGCTAGCTGACAGGCCTGGACCATATGCTCACAGACTATCTGGGCCCAGTCGGTAATGCTAGGCGGATCATCGGCTTCGGTGTAGCGAATCCCTAAGCCGCCACCCACATCCAACTCGCTAATGGGTAAACCATAGCGCTTGGCGGTTTCCATCCAACTCACTAAAACACTGGCTAAATCTCGGTGGGGCTGTAGCTCAAAAATTTGGGAGCCAATGTGGGCATGGAGACCAATGCAGGTAAGGGCAGACTGTTCGCTCACATAGGCGAACAC
This sequence comes from Cyanobacteria bacterium P01_F01_bin.13, assembly GCA_039191365.1. Taxonomy (GTDB): domain Bacteria; phylum Cyanobacteriota; class Cyanobacteriia; order Phormidesmidales; family Phormidesmidaceae; genus Leptothoe. The sequence continues at coordinate 9,351 of JBCCXQ010000109.1, forward strand.
GGCTTCTAGCTGGTCAGGATCAAACCCAAACTTGCTATCGATGTGTCCGGTTTTTATGTATTCATGGGTGTGGCATTCAATACCCGGTGTGAGTCGTAGCAATATGGTGGCAGGTGTCTCTGCATTGGCTAACGTACTGAGGGTTTTAAGTTCATGCCAGTTATCGACAACAATGCGGCAACCAGCCTCGATGCCGTGCTGGAGTTCACTGTAGGATTTGTTGTTGCCATGGAAATAGATATTCTCTGGGCGGGCTCCAGCCTTGAGTGCCGTGAGCAACTCACCACCTGAAACGACATCAATGGCAAGACCCTCCTGGGTTGCGATCGCACACACCGCTAAACAGTTCCAAGCCTTGGAGGCATACATTACCAAAGACTGCCCTGGATAGTACTGCTCAAACGCCTGTCGATACTGCTGACAGGCCGTTCGCAAAGTGAGTTCATCCAAAATATATAGAGGGGACCCAAACTCCCGTACCAAATCGGTTACATCACAGCCACCAATCTCTAGATGGTCATGCTCGTTGACGCGCGCACTCAGAGGTAATATTCGCTGATTAGGAGAGGCAGACCCGTCAGGCTCCAGATAGCGGAGGCTAGAATGAGTCGTTGAATTTGTAGAAGCAAGCGTGGAAACCATAGATTCTGTTATCAGGATTCGACAGGGGAGAGCCCCCAATCGCATTGAGCTGCAAAACGTTTAGCCTGAACCCAGAGCCAGCCCAAACAAAACTTCGCAAGCTCCAGTGTACAATTCGTGGCTGTCCGCAGATTTTTCCTAAAAAAAATCACCCCAGGTTTGCAACTACACTTCATGACAATAGCCCTAACCTGTCAAGTTTTAACCGATGAACTGCTATCGGCAGTCGTCGATCTCGATCAGATTTGTCTTGGCGGTCTTTGGACCGCCGCAGGCTACCGCCGTGAAATTGAGAGTTCCAACAGCGACTTGCTAGTCCTGCTAATAGAGCAGCATGTTATTGGTTTGGGATGTCTATGGGCCATTTTGGACGAAGCTCACATTACCACCCTGGCGATTCATCCTGATTACCGTCGGCAACGCTTGGGGCAACTATTGCTGACACAGCTGCTACAGTCAGCTCGGCATCGTGACCTCACCCATGCCACCCTGGAGGTTCGTAAATCCAACCAAAGCGCCTTAACGCTTTACCAAAAATTCGGCTTTCAAACAGCAGGACAACGTAAACGTTATTACAACGATGACGAAGATGCTCTAATTTTGTGGCGTAGTCGCTTACAAACTTCTGAATATGGGCAATGCCTAACTAAACTGGAACGCGAATGTACAGAAACACTAAGTAAATATCCGTACCAGTGGTTCCCACGTGTAACATCTGCTCATTAATACGTAGCAAATGTTCATGCACAAAGTGACATCGGCAATCAATCGGCCAAATCGTACAAAATCGGGGCATTTAGCAGCCAACCAGGACTAGGTCCGGCTTAAGCCTAGATTTCGGTAGCCAGTGGTCAGCAGTGCAGTATGTAGCTAACGTGACCATGGCAAATGCAACCTTCTTCCTAGACTCAACCGACCAGATTCTATTTCAATCGGCTTATCTCTGTTGCCAGAACCATTGCAAGTCGTGAATACCGGCACAGGTTCACCAAAAATGGCTGTGCTAGAATCAGGGCAACTCCGCACAAGCC
>JBCCXQ010000110.1:0-10883 GCA_039191365.1 Cyanobacteria bacterium P01_F01_bin.13
CCAACTAAAATCTCACCGCCACTGGGGGAATAGTTAATGGCATTGCTCAGCAAATTGGTCAGAATATGACGTATAAGCTTGCGGTCTATGTCGCTGGGGGTATTGGGCAGTTGCGATCTCAGCTCCAAGGTGTGACGTGCTGTGGTAATCTGCAATTCTTCAAGAATCTCCTGGCAAAACTCATTGAGCACCACAGGTTGCGGATTAAACTCCATCCGACCTGCTTCTACTTTGTTGATCAACAACACATCATTAAGCAGTTCAGTCATGTGGGTGGCTGCTGTTTGCACCTTTTGTAAATACTGATGTTGTTTGGCAGTATCCCAATGCGCACCATAGTGTTCTAATAGCTCGGCTGATGACAAGATTGTTGTTAGGGGTGTGCGAAATTCATGGGATGTCATCGACACAAATCGGGTTTTCATTTCATTCAGTTCTCGCTCCCGCTCCAGAGTATTGCGAATCTCTGCTTCGGTTCGTTTGCGCTCGGTAATATCGCGGATAATGGCAATGACTTCCTTGGAGTCACTGTCCACAATACGAGCTTCAAAGTGGAGCGATGTTTCTTCAACCGTGAGTTGAAATTCGAAAATTTCAATCTCTCCTGTGCCCAAGACTCGGTCAATACATTTTTGCATGGCCATCGCTATATCCTTTGGCAGTACATGTGTCAGGGGTTGATGCAAACAGTCAGCCGCTGCAAAGGGCAACGTGTGGTGTTTGGGCTCACTGTAGTTGACAAACTCACCATCGCCACTGATACGAAACATCGGGTCAGGGATAGCATTGAGCAGGGCCCGGTTAGTAGCATAGCTAGACTGGAGTGCCTTTTGCTCCTGTTTTAGTCGCTCCGTTGTTGCCAATACTTGAGTCGTTCGCTCTTTTACCTGGGCTTCGAGAACATCATGGAGTAACTGGAGTTCAGACTCAGCTCGTTTACGGTCCGTAATGTCCACTAAATAACAGCGAATCAAGTCACTCTGAGGAATATAGTGAAATGCCTGTTCAAAAATCTGTTCTCCCACCGAAATATTACGGACGAAGCGCTGTTTCTCATGGGCTTTTACCGTGTCAATCACCCCCTCTAAAATCGGGTGCTCCAGTTTGGCCAGGCTAATGGTGGGAAATTGGCTTACCGCCGCAGGATTGAGATAAGTTAGCTCTCCGGCAAGAGAAATCTCAATAATCGGGTGGGAAAAGAGTTCTGGAAACGAGGCCAGACGAGCCACTGCCGCATCGTGGAGCCTATCTGAATCGGCGATCAGTGTTGTTTCTACGGGTGCCGCAATTAGGGTGGCCATATACTCTGCAGCGGCATCGCTACCAGACAGCAACCACTGCACATTCTCATCCTCAGGGGCGGTGTGATAACGGACCTTAACCTTGACACCAAAGACAATTTCATCCCCATGGCGCAAGTTACGAGAACTGCAGCGGCGGCCATTGACAAATAAGCCATTGGTGCTGGGCTTACCCTGCAGATTACCATCAATAATGCGAAACCCGTAGTCGTCTTCTCCTGGCTGAATCACCCGCAATAAAATCGCATGTTGGCGGGATACCTCCTTGGAATGCAAGACAATGGAATTGCTCACATCGCGGCCAATGGAGCAGGAATCAGCGTGTAAATTTACCGCTCGTTTTCCCTTGTCATCCTCGATGATTAAAAGATGTTGCATACCCATAGGATCAACGGTGTTTTTGGCCTCAGTTTTCCCGATTGGCAGGGTTAAGCAACTGCTGGCCAGGCCAGCCCTTAAATATTGCGATAATATTGCGACGTCCGTAAATCCATCAGTGGATGTCATCAAACTTACCCTTGGGCCGCCACAACAGTCGTGGACCATAGTGCTATATACCGGGCGTTAGCGGAGAGACCAAAAATAACATTCCAGTTATTTAAAGTATCATTGCCAAGTCTGGCCTATGCCACTTGAGAACCATTTTGCCAGTGCTTAAGACCACCCGAACGCTTAGTAGATTGCCATCGGGTAGTCAGGTCATTCCCCGTAAATACGCTAGACTTTCGGATAGGCACTAAATTGCAAAGGCCTGCTCAGTAATGGTTTGACCATTAGTCCAATGAAAATTACCCGTTGGAGTACCAAACAGAATGCAAACGGCCTGATATATTAGTGGCTTCTTTAGGTGCAATGGTTTATGGGAGGTAAATCCACTGATAGTGTTTTTCTATACCTGTGGTTAATGGTGGCAGCCCATGTCTCCTGAAGATGCCATCACACTCGTTGACAGACTCCTTTCACCGTATCGACTAACGGCCATTCAAGAGGTCGTGTTTAGACGATGCTGGCAGGGAGCTACCTATGCGCAAATTGCGGCCAGTGAGGGCTACGATGCTGACTATGTCAGGGTGACGGGGTCTCGTCTCTGGCAAAAGATCTCCCAAGTATTAGGGGAGCGGGTGACGAAAAAAAATATTCATGCGGTCCTACGGCAGCAGGCCTATCAGCTGCATCAGCCTGCAGTGCCAGATCCTTGGTGGCCTGGTTCGGAGCGCTCAGAAACCACATTTCCAGGGAGCCCGCTGCCCCTGGGCAGTCCGCTCTATATTGAACGACCCCCAGTGGAAAATCAAGCCATGGGCGAGCTTTTAAAACCAGGTGCCCTACTGAGAATTCGTGCCCCGGAACGGTGGGGTAAAACCTCACTAGTTAATCGCTTAGTGGCCCAGGCCCAAACCTTAAACTTCAAAGTAGTCCGACTTAACTTCCGTCAAGCTGACAGCGGGGTCTTGGCTAATTTTGATAAATTTTTACGTTGGTTCTGTGCCAACATCGCTCAACAACTAAGGTTGACGGCCCAACTGGACGATGTCTGGAACGTTGATTTGGGTAGCAAAATTAGCTGTACTAACTACATGCAAAGCAGTGTATTAAATCCGCTGCAGCAGCCGTTGCTACTGGTAATTGACGATCTTCAGGCGGTGTTTGAACATCCCACCATGGCCCAAGAATTTTTACCGATGTTGCGGGTGTGGCATGAGGAAGCCAAAAACTTGACGGAGTGGGGATATCTCAGGCTACTGGTAGCCTATGCTACGGAGGCCTATATCCCCCTGCAAATACATCAGTCGCCGTTTAATGTGGGGCTACCCCTGCGACTGCCTGCGTTTACCCTGGAGCAAACTCAGCAGCTGGCTCAGCGCTATCGGGTAGCTTGGGAAAACGGTCTAGTGTCTCTCCACACGCTGGTGGAAGGCCACCCCTATTTAATTCATTTGGCCCTTTACAATCTCAGTTTCCATAAGATGGACCTGGCTAAGCTTCTGGATGAAGCACCTCAACAGAGCGGCATTTACAGCGACCATCTGCGAAGCTACCTGGCTATTTTTGAAGCAGAGCCTAACCTGGCCCGTACATTCTATCGGGTGATTGAACAGGAAACAGCGACTGAGCTGGAACCGATGACGGCCTATCGTTTAGAAAGCATGGGGCTGGTTACTCTGGTTGGAAATACGGCAACCGCCAGCTGCAATCTTTATAGGCGCTATTTTGGTGGACGTTTAGGATTCGATCCGCCAGGCGACAATGCTGTCTGAGAGGGGGGCAGACAGGGGACGCAAGGCTTGTACATTGGCAAACACGTCTTCAGCTGTGTAGGGAGAACATAGATAAGCATTGGCGCTACCATCAGGGCTAACCCGATCTGCACAAACAATTACGGGAATCTGGCCCAGGACGGAGCTTTGCTTGATGCGATCGCACACTAGCTCAGCATCTACCCAAACCGAAGACTCAATGACAATTAGCTCTGGTGAAATAAAGCTTAGTAGCGGTAGTAGTGCATCCCCATTATCTATTTGAAAAACAGACAGCCCGTGCCAGTGCAGCAAATCAGCAAGTAGTGTTTGAGACTGACCAGTACTTCCAATAATTGCAATAGCTTTCATAACCTAATCCCCTATGATGCTTCAAATCACTTAGCAATACCAATGCGGCGTTAGGAATATAGCCATAGAGCTTTTCGAATAAAGAACTAATAGAAGAATAAAGCAATAACTGTTGAGCAAAAGCACCTCCAGATACCTTCGCTCAATAATGGTGACAAATATTCCTATTAGTCTTGACAGCAGCCCTAGATGCATCTGTCGTGCTGCGTGTCTATAAATTCGAGTGAATTAGCTTGCTATGAGAGCAATTTAAGGGGAAATACCCAAAATGTGTAAGGTGAAAAAAGTAATTTAAAAGAACATCCTAGCCGTCTCACTGGATACCCCCACTACATAGCTGACGATCTGCATCAGACAGGTTTTCCCCATGGGCAAGGTAGTTATCTAGCCAACGGCAGCCATCTTCCAGAAGCTGTTCAAAGCCTCGAATGTCCTGCCAGTCCCACAAAATAAGCCTGCGGTCATGGCCACTAGAAATCAAGGTCTGGCCATCGGGGCTAAACGCTACTCCCCAAGAGGGGCCATTGTGGCCCCTTAAAACTGACACAGGAGTGCCGTCTTGTTGCCAAATGCGGACGGTGCGATCATAGCTGCTCGATGCTAAAAGCTTACTGTCAGGACTAAAGGTTACTGCGTGTACCCTAGCCTGGTGGCCACTAAGGGTGGCTATATAGCGACCCGATATTGACCAAAGCTTGACCGTATGGTCAGCACTGGCGGAGGCAATCAGCTGACTATCTGGACTAACCGCTATACCCCAAATAGGGGCGCGATGACCATGGATACTTTTAAGTAACTCCCCTTGACGATTCCAGAGCTTGATAGTGTGGTCCCATCCTGCTGACACTAGATACTGACCGTCGGGACTGTAGGTAATGCCGTACACCCTATCTTGATGAGCCCGCAGCGTTTGACGAAGTTCCCCATTGGGACGCCATAACTTGACAGTATTATCCCAACTGGCAGATGCAATCTCCTGACCTTCAGGGCTAAAGGCCACTCCCCACACTCGGTCTTGATGCCCCCGAAACGTCTGTAGCAGGTCTCCCTCGGGGTGCCATAGCTTCACTGTTTTATCCCAACTGGCAGAGGCCAGGGACTGACCATTGGGGCTAAAGGCCACTTGTCTCACCCGGTCGGTGTGCCCCTCCAGGACAGACTGCAGATTGCCCTGCCAGTCCCAAAGACGAATCGTTTGGTCCCAGCTACCTGCAGCCAGACGCTGTTGATTTAGCGATACGTTGGTAACAGGTCCCTGATAGCCATGGAGGGTTTGTGGGATTTTATTCAAGCGCCATAGCCGCACGCTGTTATCGTCGCTGCTAGAGGCCAGGACTTGGCCGTCGGGGCTAAAGTCTACACTCCAAACGCCAGCATCGTGTCCCTCTAAAGTGGTGATGAGGACGCCACTGCTGGTCCACAGTTTGACTGTTTTATCCCAACTGGTGGACGCTAACTGACGACCATCGGGACTAAATTGAACATTCCAAACTCGATCTTGATGATCTTCCAAGGTAATGGTTTTGCTTTCTCCAGACTCTTTGCCATTAACATTCTGGGCATCCGATTTGTTATCCCCCAGTTGCCAAAGCTTAATGGTTTTATCATCACTTGCTGATGCCAGTAGTGTTCCGCTGGGGTTAAATGCTAGGCCGTAAACTGGAGCCTGATGTCCCTTGAGTTCCTTTAGTAGGTTTCCGCTGGTGGCTTCCCAGAGTTTGATCGTGTGATCTTCGCTGGCAGTGACTAGGGTGAGGCCATCGGGACTAATCATGGCCTGGGTCACGCTGGCCTCATGGGCGGGAATATCCAATAGTTGTTTACCCGTTCTATCCCAGAGGATAAGATGGCCATCTTCACCTCCGGTCACTAGGGTTTGACTATCCAGAGAAACATCCACCGCATTAACTCGCCCCTGGTGCCCCTGCAGTGTGGTAGGGGGTGTCACCACATTGGGAATGTCATTGTCATAGCTAATCGGCCAGATTTTTGCCGTTGCATCGGCACTGGCGGATACTAAATACTCCCTATCGGGGCTAAATGCCACATCCCAAACGGCATTAGTATGTCCACTCAGGGTTGTAATTAGCTGACCGTCGGCGTGCCATAGCTTGAGGGTATTATCCCAACTTGCCGAGGCTAGATACTGGCCATCGGGACTGAAAGTTACGCCATATACGGGGGCGCGGTGGCCTCGCAGCTGGTTAGCTTCGGCAATACTCTGCAGCGTACGACGCAGTGTTTGTTCCACTTGCTGCTTAACTGTGGGCTGGGGCACAGGCAATCGCCGTATTTGCTGAGCGGCCCGTACCCCTTCCAACAAGGATTGAAGACGTTTGTCTTGGTTAAAGAGAGCATCGGCGTAGTAACTGGCCGAAAGCGCCTGATTATTTTGGTTATCTTGACGGGTAAGCATGGTCTGCCGCGACTGACGGTAGGCCAGCATCGCTACGCTGGTAATGCTCAGGAAAGCCACCCCCATACCCACTAACAAAAAGCGCTGCAGAGCCACGTTACGCTGCTGGGCTTCCAGCCGTGCTTCAAGTTCTTGTAAGCGTTCAGATTCCAGTGCCTGCTGTACTTCTTGACGATCAATAGCGGCACTATCTGCCAAAAATTTATAGTCCAGGTCGCTAAGTTGTTGCTCCTTCGCCCAGGCTTGAGCTTCAGCCAGGGACTGTCCTCGCAACAAACGGGAGCGGTCTTTTTGATTAGAATGAATCCAGGCTTCAAATGCCTGAGAGTAGGGACGTAAACGGGATAAATGATAATCCACCCAATGGCTATTAAAGACCTCTCGATAGATGCGGTTGCGGATGGCTAGCTGACCGATCTGTTTGACCACCAAACCTGAGAGCAACAATTCCTCTTGCAGGTGATTGTCTTCTAGGGAGAGGGTTTGACCCAATAACAATTTTTTGTAGCGGCCCAACAAACGGCTAATCAACTGGGGACGAGAGAGTAGGCGTTCCTGGATAATTCTTAAGTGGGGAGGCTCATCTTGGGATTCCCAGTTTTTAATCAGCTGCGATCGCACCAGTCCATCCACCCATGGCTGTTCCACGTATACATCCGTCCGTGGAGCTAAACGGGTAACTACCAGCTGACAAAGCTTTTGGGTTAAAAATGGCTGACCATTTGTCCAGGTCAGAATATATTCTAAGGTTTCAACGGGATTACTGACCATTGGGGCTAGCCAACGGCTTAGGGGCATTGCCTCTTCGAGGGTAAATCCGCTAAGTTCTATGGCTGTGCCAATGTTAAAGGGCGTACGGTTGGGGTTTTGACATAGGTCGGTCGGAGTCGCAACTCCAAATAGCGCAAAGCTAAGTCGACGGTACTGCGGATTATCAACTCGCTGGTTATAGCAATAGCGAATCAATGTAAATAGATCGTCAGCCGCAAATGGTAACGCTAGTACACTATCAATTTCATCAATAAAGATAACAATACGTTCTGTTTCAATCTGCCGCAGAACCACATCCTTCATAAATCGCTCTAGGCGATGCACCGCCGAGAGACTATCGGCCTGTTGCCACCATGTTTGAAAGTTTCCCTGCAGCTTCAAACTACGCCACAGCTCCGCTGCAATGCCCATATACCAGGTTTCAGCCGTAACGTTGTCACTGCCTAAATTGGTGAGGTCAATGGCTGCACAGCACACTCCATCCTGTTCCAGGCGATACTTTGTTTTTACCCGCAGACTCGACTTACCGATTTGTCGGGTGTTAAACACATAGCAAAACTCTCCTTGTCCTAGACTTTGGTATAAGTGCTCATCAGCCTGACGTTGAATGTAGGTGGGGGCCTGAGCGTGGAGACTACCGCCAACCTGGTAAAAGGATGATGTTGTTGTGGTCATAGGGGGGCAGGGGCAGTGAGGGCAATATAGGCTGTCAATCAAAATCCTGTGCTACTCAAGCACTAGCTTAGCAATAGGTGGGGTAGACTTTTGCTGACGAAAATTAACGGCCTGCCGGAGTAGCTGCCAGGCTTTGGGGGAGAAGATGGCGGGTAGGCCAAGGCTTAAAGCAATAGAGAGCTGTTTTTGCTTGAGGGCAACAATCATCCAGTGCAGACTCAGGTATTGCCGAATAGTTTTTAGGGTGGGCAGTTTGTCCCGGTGCTTGGCGCTAACGTGTTGATAGATACGCTCCTTGATCAAGATATTGGTATCCAGGCGGCGCTGCAGGGTGATTTTTTGATCGTAGCCACCTGTCCATACGGTGCGATAGGTCAAGCACTTATTGATAAATAAAGCGTCGCCGTAGTCGGTCACCCGAATCCAGGAGTCAATATCGTCAAACCCAGTCATGCTCAGGTCCCAGCCCCCTGATTTAATAAAGGCATCGCGGCGTACGGCCACCTGAATGGGGGTGCCAAAGGGCACCACTTCTAGGAACATGCCGTAGTGGATATCGGCTTGGGGAATATAAAATACCTCCCCTGGGCCGGTCACTGGAGTGCGGCTCAATTCCTGTCCTTCGCCATTCACCTGGGCGGCCTGGCAGGAGCAAATTACTGCCTCTGGACGCTGGTGAATGGCATTGATCATTTCTTCAATACAGGTGGGGGCCAGGTAATCATCGTCATCCACCAGCTTGATCCAGGTACCTGTCGCCCGTTCCACACCGGCATTCACGGCTCCTGAGTGATTCACGTTAGTGGGGTTGCGATGGTATACCACCTGGTTTGCCAGACTTTCCACATAGGCCTGGGTGCCATCAGTGGAGGCATTATCAACGACGATCACCTGAGTGGGTACGGTTTGGTTAAGGGCAGTTGCGATCGCACGTTTTAATAGCTCTACCCGGTTATAGGTCGTAATCACAATACTGAACGACGGTGTTTCTGCATCCATGGTCCCTGGCCTCTTTAATCGCTCTCAGCTATTGTGCCAAATCCTAGGATGAGTCTTGCAGCCTGAGCCTAATTTTTAGCCGCTGCTGATTTTTTCCATGGCATCGGTTTATCCATACACTGAGCGTTTCTGATGGTCTTCCGATATCTCCAAATAAATCGCTGTAGCCAGTTAAAAAGTAATGGACAACTATGGGTTTTCTAAAATCTGCACGGGTATCGATTAGCACTCTGGGCTATCTTGCTTTAAGGCGCGTCAGCATCATCCTAGGGGCTGCCATTACCCTTGCTACCTTTTTGGGGTTAGCCGGTAGTCTGTGGTGGCGATTTGAGCTGATATTGTTTTTTTACAGGAGATTACTCCGACTACGCTGCCTCTGATGGTGGAGCAGCTCAAAAACTATCGATTAGTGGCAGCTGAGCCTAAAACAAACTCCCACGGCAGCGCTATGTTTGTGCCGCTCGATTCATCTCTGGAGATTCTTCAAAAGAATATTATTCAGGTGCCCAACTATTCGCAACGCCCTTTGCTGACAGTGAATGTGAAATAGCGTCACCCTGGGTCGCCGGCCGTGAGCGCTAGTACAGTTCATACTTCAGGAACTGACAGGGGATAGCCCCGTTATATATCGGAATTTTTCTGGCCGTTCTCAGACCGATGCATTTAGTCAGGGCTTTATTGCCGCTGAGGATATAGGCCGTCCAGCCTTTAAAGCGCTGTTTGAGAATATCGCCCATTTGCTTATAAAACGGGGCCAGGTTTTCTGGTTTACCCAGACGTTCGCCATAGGGAGGATTGCAGATGATAATACCGCTGTCGCTGGGGGCTTCAATATTGGCAAAGTCGGTGTAGGTAAACTGAATGTGGTCGGCAACACCGCTATAGTCGGCATTGGTGCGGGCATCGGTGAGCATATCCAGGTCGCGATCGCACCCCGTTACCGGTCCCTTCAGTTCATTGAGCTGCTGTTTCTTGGCCGCTGCCACCACCTCCAGCCACAGCGCCTGATCGTAGTCAGGCCAGGTCTGAAAGCCAAACCCCTGGCTGGTTTCATCACGAAATAGACCAGGGGCGATATTTAAAGCTTGTAAACACGCCTCTATGGGCAGCGTACCTGAGCCACACATGGGATCTAGAAACGCCACTTTCCCCGACCATTCAGTTAGCTGCACTAAGGCCGCTGCCAGGGATTCCTTGAGGGGGGCGGTGCCCATGGCAGGCCGATAGCCACGACGGTGGAGACTGCTGCCGGAGCTATCGAGACTAACGGTGGCGGTATTGTCTTTGATGTGAACATTGATCTGCACATCGGGGATTTCCGTGTCGACATCAGAGCGGTCACCACAGCGATCCTGCTGCTGGTCGACGATGGCGTTTTTTACCTGAAGTGCGGTGAAGTGACTGTGGTTCAGGCGATCATTTTTGCCAGTGGCTTTAACTGCCAGGGTGCGATCTGGCGATAGATACTGTTCCCAGTCGATGCTCTGAATGCCGCGATAGAGGGTATCGCTGTCGCGGCAGGGGACACGGGCAATGGTTACTAGGATACGAAAGGACAGTCGGGTCCATAGGTTAATGGTGTAAAGATGGGTGCGATCGCACCGAAACCCTACTCCGCAAAATCCAGGTTCTACCCCCTCTGCCCCCAGCTGTTCAAGCTCTTCTGCAGCCAGTTCCTCTAAACCCCGCGCTACGGTAGCAAAGCATTGAAACATAAAGACATGGACTCCTGAGAAAGCCTAACAATCATGCCCTACAATTGCTCAGTTTCAAATGTAGCTATGTAGCACAGCTAGGATAAGAGCTACTGTGTGCCAGCACAAAGGTGTTGTAAGGCACAATCTGTTTTTCTCATTGAAAAATCCTATATATGTATATACTCCAGTACATGCCATGGTTGAGATTCATATCGGAATCATGACATGGAAATAGTCTCAGATAGCGTATTGTCTGAAGTTGATGATGTTTATTTAGAGCCCTATGTGAGAAATCAAAATCTCATAGAAACGGTGAAAAGTTTTCTGAGCCTTTTCTGGCCAGAATTTGAAGCCCTTAAGAGCATTGAGAATTAGCGCTTACAACAACAGAATTGTCATTATCAAATACATTCGC
>JBCCXQ010000111.1:0-10739 GCA_039191365.1 Cyanobacteria bacterium P01_F01_bin.13
CCTCGAAATGAGATTTGAGCAATGATATTGATTGACTCGACATGGCTCGATGCACCTAGATTGCTAGAGGGCATCGTCATCCTAAAACTAATGGACTCAATCCTTACATCTATGATTAAGATATGTGTGCGTTTGCCCTAACCCTGATGGGGTGTGATATTGTCACGGGCGGTGGTCCTGGTCTCATGCAGGCGGCCAATGAGGGCAGTGTGATAGCCGACCCTGATGATCAGGTCAAGTCGATTGGGATTCGGGTTGACCTCAAACAGGAACAAGCCACCAATCCCTTCGTGGAAGAGGCCTACTGCCATCGTACATTCTTCTCTCGACTACACCATTTTGTGCTGATGTCCGATGCGTTTGTCGTCATGCCCGGTGGCATTGGTACCACATTGGAAGCCCTGATGATTTGGCAGCTTCTCCAGGTCCGCAAGCTGGATAAAACCCCGTTTATTTTAGTCGGTTCCATGTGGCAGGGGCTATTGGATTGGGCCCAGACCCACATGCTCTACGGTTCCACTCCCATGATTGATCCGGCAGATATTACCATCCCTGAGTGTGTGGAACGGTACGAAGATGCGATCGCACTGCTCCAAACCTCACATCAGCAGTGGCAGCAGCTGAAAACTGACTAAACCTTGTCCACGTCCAGAACGGTCGTTTTTCCGTAGGGGAAACTACAGGTTTCAACTTGGACGTGGTTTAGACCTGGACTCCTAAAATCTAGACTCCTAAAATCTAGACTCCTAACATCAGTAAAGTAAGCAAAACAGCCACCAAAGCGGTGAATACCAGCCCAGGAAAACTGCCACCGGGCTTACTCAAATCTTCTTCATGATGACAGTACACACACTCAAAGATATCGCCATTGTTGTGCCGTCTCACCAGTCCCTGTTTTTTACAGTGGGGACATTCTAAAACAATCTCACGGGATGTCATCGCTCTCTCCATGCTGACCCAGTAGGCTTGAGGTTGCACATCCGAGAGCACCGCCAGCCGTGGGGGCAGTGATGATTTTAACTGTGCGATCGCAGCCGAGAGTTCAATACTCTGTACCGGTGTCACCGCCTCTGGCGCAGCCGTCTGTTGAGTACTCCACCAGTAGCCCCAGCCAGCCAGACTCCCCAATAGGATGGCCACTAAATACATTTCCAGGGTCTGTACCATAAAGGGAGGCAATGTTTTTTGCGCATTCATAGCCTGCTCTAGAAACAACTACCCTGCCATCTGTTTCAGCCAAATATTAGGGTTTACCAAGCCTGGTCTTAGGAGCTGTTAAGAAACTACTTCACGGTTTAAGCCTGAAAAGCTTGTTAAGTCATGATTTAAATGCACAAGGCCATGATTTTAATTTTTAACAAGCCCTTAGCCCAGCTTTTGCCTTCAAACTAACTCAACAGTTTGAGGATTTTGTGGAGACCGCTATGGGTGCCAAGCTAGATTACGCGCGCCAGGCCAGATATTGATTCGGACATCGGACAACTGAACCACCGTTTCATTACATTTTCATATTTAGTAATTAAGGTGGAATTAAGTAACGTTAAGGAATGTACCCCCCTGCTATGGCCATTCGTCACCTCACTAAACCCGAAGTTAATCGCTTATTGCTAACGCTCACGTTGGCCGGCTACATACCGGGACGTGACTTTAAAGTTACTGAAAATGGCCAGATTATGGCTCGTAAGGAGATTTTGCCGATAATCGAGCGGATTCCAGTATTGACTGACTCTGACGATGAAATATTGCACGATCAGCCCCAGCTTCACACCTCATCATTCCTGGGGGCGTCTCATCTGGAAAACGCAAGCGATCCCCTCAAAACAGCCTAACGCCTCAACTCCCAACATCACTTCCCAGCACCTTCCCAGGAGTGTTGCAATTTACAAACACCTGTCTAAGTCCTCATGAACTCGCGCTAGCGTGGGCACAGAGAATAATGAACAACGGCCTGTTAACGCCACGGGTGTGGTGATTGCAGTGGGGAGTTGAGCGTGAAGATTCTTCTAATTGAAGATGACACCATTTTAGTCGAAGCATTAGTCAGGGCGTTAAGCGCAGAACATTATGCTGTCGATGTCGCCACGGATGGTCAGATGGGCTGGGAGCTAGCTTCTAGTGCCGTCTATGACGTGATTTTGCTCGACGTCATGCTGCCCAAGCTAGACGGCATTAGCCTTTGTCGTAAGCTACGAGCCCACGGCAGCCAGACATCAATCCTCTTGCTAACGGCCCAAGACAACAGCAGCAGTAAAGTGCTGGGCCTGGATGCTGGGGCCGACGACTACATGACCAAGCCCTTTAATCTAGACGAGCTGCTGGCTAGAATTCGAGCCCTGCAGCGGCGGGAATCGGTCACCCTGCTGCCGGTACTCATCTGGGAGGAGCTATCCCTAAATCCAGGTACCCGTGAGGTCACCCATCGGGGAACGCCCATCCGCCTACGCCCACGGGAATACGATCTGCTAGAACTCTTTCTACGCAATCCTCAACGGGTATTTAGCCGAGCCGCCATTCTCGATCATCTATGGTCCTTTGAAGGCTCCCCTGGAGAAGAAACGGTCACCGCTCACATCAAAGGATTACGTCAGCATCTCAAGGCCGCTGGCATTCGTCACGATCCGATTGAAACGGTGTACGGCATTGGCTATCGACTACACGCTGAAAAATCGGAACAATTGCCCCAGGCAGCCAAACAGGCAACCAAACAGACTGAAGGCACTACCTCCATTTGGGAACGGGCCAAACAGCGTCTCAATGAACGCATTGCCGTAATCGAAAAGGCCACCTCTGCGGGGGTCAGCGACACCCTGGCCGAAGACCTGCGCCAGCAGGCCGAGACCGAGGCCCACAAGCTGGCCGGCTCCTTAGGCATGTTCAATTTTGATCGCGGCTCAAAACTCGCCCACAAAGCCGAGCGAGCATTTCAAAACTGGCCCCAGCTACCAGACCATGAGCGCACCCAGCTGGCAGATTTGATCGGTCAGCTGCGACAAACCGTACAGCGCGCTGTCCATAGTGATACCCCCACCCTGTTTTATCCCAAGTCAGCCACCCCCCAGGGAGCCGCGCTCATCTCCCATACGGCCTATCTTTTGGTGGTCAGCACCGATCAAGATTTCCAGAGTAAGTGTGCATCAGCGCTCGCCGCTAAAGATTGGGTACTACAGCTGCAAACCGACCCAATTGCCGCCTGTAACCTGCTCAAAATTCATCGTCCCGATGTGGTGGTATTAGATCTCACAGCGGGGCCGGAGGAGGTGCGCCTTACCCCCAATATGGTCACCTTCTTAGCTGAATTACAGGCGTTAGCTCCACCGGTCCCCGTGCTACTGCGCACCGATCAAGACAGTCTGCTAGATCGGGTAAAGGCGGCGCGATTGGGAGGACGAGGTTTTATTCCATCCACCGTACCCGCTAGTGCTGTGGTCGACACTGTCATGGATTTGTGGATGCGGTCCCACGCAGATGCGGCCAAAGTTTTAGTCGTCGATGACGATCCGCAGATTCTAGAGGCCATGGGCCAACTCTTAAAACCATGGGGACTAAAAGTGTTTACCCTGGTAGACCCGCGGCTGTTTTGGGAGGTTTTTAATGAGATCCAGCCTGATGTATTAGTGCTCGATGTGGAAATGCCCTATGTGGACGGCTTAGCCCTATGTCAGGTGGTACGCAGCGACCTGCAGTGGTGCCACACCCCTATTTTGTTTCTTACGGCCCATACCGATGCCACTACCAAACAACAAGTATTTGAGGTGGGTGCCGATGACTATGTCTCGAAACCGATTGTGGGCCCAGAACTGGTCACCCGCATTTTGAACCGTTTAGAACGCTCACGACTGGGACAATCCCAGATAGAAACCGATACCCTGACGCGGCTGGCCAATCGTCGCCATGCCATCCAGGCATTAACTCAGCTATTGGAGCGGGGGCATCAACATCAACAACCGGTGTGCATCGCGATGGTCGCCGTCGAGGGCCTGGACCCAATCAATCACCATCATGGATACGATGTGGGCGACAAAGTCCTGGTGCATTTTGCCCACTTACTTCACCAAACATTTGTGGGGGATGATGTGGTGGGACGCTGGGGCGGGCGACTGTTTATCATCGCCATGTATGGTCTCAGGGTGGACGATGGCAAACGTCGTCTGAGAAATCTTCGCAAGCAAGTGCGTCAGCTCCCTTTGCCCACGGCTGATAATGACCAAACCAAGAATTTAGCCGTTAACTTTACCGCAGGTTTAGTTGCCTATCCTCCAGAGAGTGAGACGCTATCAACGGATTGGCCCGTGGGGGACTATCTCTCCCTGGTCACCACCGCAAAGGAGCGTCTTAAACGCGCCCGTATGGGGTCTAGTTTGTCAACGTAAACAACAGGAAAACACTCTATGCGGCGCTCATTGAGACTATCCCATCTTTGGCAAGCACCCTGGCTGCCCATAGCACTGGGATCTAGCATTGTGGTGATTACCTTAGGGCTGTGGCAATCTCTCAAGGTTCAGGAACAGACACGCATTCATCGACAGGTTGACTTTGCCACCGTTAGCATTGGTCGAGAAATTCGCTCCCAAACTGACAATCGCATCCAGGCTCTGGTGCGGATGTCACGTCGCTGGGCGGCCCAGGGAAAACCCTCGCAACAGACCTGGACCATTGATGCGGAGAGTCTATTACACGATTATCCTGGCTATCAGGCCATTGAGTGGATTGACTCAGACTTTTATGCGCGTTGGATTGTCCCCATGGCGGGGAATGAGGCCGCCAAAAATTTGAATTTAGCCACGGAGTCCCGTCGTAAAGACGCCTTAGAAGCGGCCCGCATAGAACAGTCTGTCAGCGTTTCATCCACGGTTGACCTGGTCCAGGGGGGGCAGGGGGTGCTGGTGTATGCGCCCATCTTTCTGGCAGCTGACCAGTCCTTTGATGGATTTATTTTAGGAGTGTTTCGGGTGCAGCATCTGCTCGACACCATTTTGAATGAACGGGTTGCTCCTGAATATGCGATCGCAATTCGAGAAAGTGACGCTGAAATCTACCGTCGTGCCCCCGCCGCTGACCCCGTCGCCCAACGTCTCCAAGCCCGCTGGAGCCAGCACACTGACATTGACTTGCATGGCACCGTTTGGGAACTTGAAGTCTGGCCCACCTCCATACTTCTGGCCCAGGAACAGTCCCCCTTACCCATGGTTATCTTAATCAGCGGATTGTTGATGTCTGGGTTATCCACAGGGGTGGTGTGGCTCACCCAAAAATCTCAACAGCGCCACCACCAACTGCACCAGTTTAGTACCAACCTGAAGCACTTACACCGCATTAACACCACCCACTACGACACCTACGACAAACTGTTTTCCGACTGTCTGGAGACCGGCTGTCAAATTCTCGGGTTAGAAACGGGCATCATCAGTCAAATCAAAGAGCAAGCCTACACCATTCGCTCAGTCCGCTCAAACCTGTCATCCTTAGCTGCTGACCAGGTATTTTCCCTGGCCGATACCTATTGCGCCGCTGTCGTCGAGAATCACCAAACCATCACCTACAAACATGTGGGTGAGATAGATACCATGAAAAGTCATCCGGTTTATCGGATGCTACATTTAGAGAGCTATCTGGGCACCCCCATTTGGGTCAATGGAGAGATTTACGGCACCCTCAATTTCTCATCAACCCAGATTCAAGAGGGTGGTTTTCCCCGCCATGAACGAGAGATTATTGAGCTGATGGCCCAGAGCATTGGTCGTTTTCTAGCCGCTGACCTGGCCCAACAACAACAACAGCTTATAGAAGACGACCTGCGGGAGAGTGAAGCTCGATTTCGCACCGTCGCCAACAGTGCTCCGGTACTGCTGTGGATGACGGGCACTGATAAACGCTACAGCTTCTTCAACCAAACCTGGCTCACCTTTACAGGCCGCAGCCTTGAGCAAGAACAGGGCGATGGTTGGACCGAGGGGATCCATCCCGACGATTGCGATCTCATTTTAGAAAGCTTTACCACAGCGTTCGATGCCCGTCGCACCTTTGAGATAGAGTACCGTCTGCGGCGCATCGATGGCCAATATCGATGGCTATTAAGCCGTGGTGTACCACGCTTTAGACGCGATGGCAGCTTTGCTGGGTACATCGGCACGTGCATTGATATTAGCGATCGCCACGAGGTAGAAAAACTCAAAGATGAGTTTATTTCAGTGGTTAACCACGAGCTGCGCACCCCCTTAACGTCCATTTTGGGGTCATTGGATCTGTTAGCCAGCGGTGTTTTGCACACCAAACCCGAAAAGGGACAGCGGATGCTACAAATTGCTGCCAAAAATGCCGATCGTCTGGTGCGGTTGATCAACGACATGCTGGACATTGAACGCATCGAATCCGGTAAAATGACCCTCAACAAACAAGTCTGTGATGGTGCCGAACTGATGGCCACCGCTATTGACGAAATTCGTAGCCTGGCCAGGCAAGCAGATATTGAGCTATCGATAACTCCCCTGTCAGTCAGGGTTTGGGCCGACCCGGACCGAATCATCCAGGTCTTTACCAATCTCTTGAGCAATGCCATTAAGTTTTCTCCCCAGGGAACCACAGTAGAACTTACAGCCTCCTTGCAAGACGTCCCGTCCGAGGCGGGTGACGCGTCCCTGAGCCTATCCACTCAACAGGTGCAGTTCCAGGTTAGAGACCACGGGCGGGGTATTCCTGCCGATAAGCTCAAAACAATTTTTGGGCGCTTTCAACAGGTGGATGCGTCCGACTCGCGTAAACGCGGCGGCACAGGGTTGGGACTGGCGGTCTGCCGCAGCATTGTTCAACACCACGGTGGCACTATCTGGGTCGAAAGTATTCCTGAGCAGGGCAGCACGTTCTTTTTTAGCTTGCCAGTATTGCCTCCACCCATGCCACTGCCCAGCGACGATACCGATCGGCCGCTGGTGCTGGTGTGTGATGACGATCCCTCGGTGCGTACGGTGATCGCCACCATGCTAGAACACCAACACTATCGAGCAATTACGGTCAGCTCTGGTCAGGCCGCTGTGGCCCAGGCGACCACCCAACAGCCCGATGTGATTTTGCTCAATTTATTGATGCCAGGACTGTCGGGCTGGGAAACTCTAGCTGCGTTAAAGTCGCGATCTCAAACCCGAGATATACCAGTGATCATTCTCAGCGGTCTGCGTCCAGAAGAAGCCAGCACTCTACCATCAGAGATTAGCGACTGGATTGTTAAACCCCCCGATGAAGACATCCTGTTTGAAGCATTACAACAAGCATTAGTCTCATCGAGAAAAGACATTCGCGTCCTGATTGTCGAAGATGATCTCGATCTCGCCCAGGTATTAACCGCTATTTTTGAGCGCCACGGCATTATCTCTCACCATGCCTCCACAGGCCAGGCCGGAATTCACCTCAGCCAAACCGTTATCCCCGACTTGTTAGTACTAGACCTGGCCCTGCCCGACGGCAATGGCTTTGCCGTCGTTGACTGGCTGCGACAGCACAATCAGCTCTGTCGTGTTCCCCTGGTCGTCTACACGGCCAAAGACCTGGATAATACGGAGCGTCAAAAACTCCGCCTGGGACATACCCTATTTTTGACCAAAGGTCGCGTCTCTCCAGAAGAATTCGAAAAACAAGTCATGCAGTTAATCAGTCGAGTTACCCATCCCATTCAATAGCTATTTAAGCGATTTATAATATGAAACATATTCTCATCATCGATGACGACGACGACATTCGCGATGTTGCTCAGCTAGCTCTAGAAACCGTCGGTGGTTGGCAAGCATCAACGGCTAGCAATGGCCCACACGGATTGGCCCAGATGCAGGCTACACCGCCAGATGTCGTATTACTCGATGTGATGATGCCCGATATGGATGGGGTGGAAGTATTCAAACGGATGCAGGCCGATCCTAAAACCCAAAAAATACCGGTTATTCTAATGACGGCCAAAACTCAAACCACCGATCAAGAACGGTTTTTAAATCTAGGGATTACGGCCATTATCACTAAACCTTTCAAAGCTATGCTGCTATCAGATCAGATTGCTGAAATTCTAGATTGGTAGATAGCTGGGGAGTTCGCTGTGTCGGGCAGTTCGCTGCTCTGGGCAGTTCGCTCGTATAGCTCGCTAGGCAATAAAGGCATCGCCTGAAAACTCTTCTCCCACAAGAAACGGGTCTAATGTAAGCCGCCCCCACTGCCGATTGCACATTGCCCACTGTCTGACCTTATCTAATTAAGCATCCTTACTTAGCCTCCTAAACTAAGGATTTCAGAACTTTTTCATTTTTAGGACTTAATCTTTGAAATATAGCCCCCCTGTATGCTTCATTAGGTCGCTTATGCTCCAGCGCCAAGGAAACAATCGATGAAATACAACGAGAATGGTAGACCGTTACAAAAGATTGTCTATATCAAAGTTGAACGTGACGGCAAAACCGAACTCAAAGCTATGGAGTTGTATGCAGATTACACCCTTAAGCAGTAACCTTCTGCGCTCTCCCCCTTGTAAAATTTGGTAAGTTTAATTATGTCGATTCATCACAAGAATTTATCTAGGCTGTTACCCCACACTAATCGTGGCCGTACTGCCATTTTTATCGATGGCTCCCACGTATTTTATGCAGCCCTGCAGCTCGACATCGAACTGGATTATAGCCAGTTGTTGTCTTCATTAACTATAGATGCGCAGCTTTTGCGAGCCTTTTTCTACACGGGTGTGGACAGCAATAATGATAAACAGCAAGGCTTTTTGCTATGGATGCGTCGCAATGGCTATCGCGTTGTTACTAAAGAGTTGGTCCCCATGCCCGATGGTTCTAAGAAGATTAACTTAGATGTGGAAATGGCGGTCGATATGCTCATGCTTGCGCCCCACTACGATACAGCTGTTGTGGTTAGTGGTAACGGTAACTTAGCCTATGCTGTGGATGCTGTTAGCAAACAAGGTGTAAGGGTTGAGGTGGTTGGTCTCAAATCTATGACCAGTGATACTCTTATCAATGTGGCTGATACTTATCTGGATCTCGCTACTCTACAAACAGACATCCAAAAAACTGTTCCTGGTAGAGGCATGTCTAAGTCAGCGGAAGATCGCTATATCTATCGACCATTGACAACAGCACCATAATTTAAAAGAGTTTTGGGTTTCTTCTTGAAAATGAGTTGTTTATCCCCCTGGAAAAGTATGTTTCCAGGGGGATTTTCTGTAAGACATTACTAAGGACCTGTTTCAATCCCTGAGAGGGTTTTGGGAGTTTTGGAACGTCAGCGCAGTGCTAAGCATACTGACCGAGGCTTTGGTGATGTGTGGCGAAACATTAAGGGCAAGGCAGATGGAATTGGCCTGGGGACGTTGGGATATCTAGCGAAGAAGGATGGTTGGGTGTCGCCGTTTGGTCAGGGGGGAGACGGGGGTGACAAGTTAGGGGATTTGCGATCGCAACCCAATTCACCGCAACCCAATTCATCCCCAAAGCCTTCCACACCCAGCTTTGATGAAGTCAAAACAGAACTCAGAAAGTACCTTGAGCTAGAAAGTCCTTCAGAACAGTGGCGAGTTATGCAGGCGTTGTCCCGTGCCTCCGGGTATCACGTAAAAGCCTCAAAGAATTAGCCGTCACCCTGGATGCGGATATATCTGGCGAAGATTGGGTGCTATCCGCTGGGCAAACTGGCCAGCTAGATACCGGCTGTAATGAGTTTTTGATCGAGGGGTTTCTACCTGCCAATGTGGCCATCTTGTTTGGTAGTCAGGGTGGGTTGGGCAAAACTCTCCTACTCAATGCCCTGGTCCATGCCCTGGCCATCGGCACCGAGTGGGGCGGCTATCCAATTCCCAAGCAGCGAAACATTCTCTTTATCCAAACCGATGAGTCTGAAAGCAATACCCAGGAGCGCTGGGAACAGCGAGGCCTATCTGAGCTGGACAATGTGTGGATTATTCGCACCTTTGTGCCCGCCCAGTTGAATCGGCTAAAGCGTACCATCGAGGACCTCAGCATCGATGTAGTGGTGTTGGATTCTCTCACCAGTGTGCAGATGAACTCTGGCATTAGCTACAAGGACCCGGAATATGGACGGTTAATCTATGAGTTTAAGAATCTGGCCTCTGAGCTACGGGTGACGCCCATTATCATCGTCCACACCAAACCAATAAAAGTGAACGGGCCGATGACCTGGAGAAGATTGCCGGTAGTTATGCCATCGGGGCAGCGACGTCAGAAGCGTTTATTCTGTCGCCATACTATTAAACGCTCGAAGTTTCAGAATGGTGACTATGCGGGGAAACCAGGTAATTTTCTGCCCTTGCCTGCGGTGGAAACGAAGGACCTGGAGCAACAGCAGGCGCGGCTGACGCCTACCCAGCGGGAGTGTCTGTATGCCAGGGCTCCCCAAAAGGATCACCATATCAATGGGAAAGTTCTCATTGGAGTAGAGATCAATCATGGTCTACGTCGTCTCGGATGACTTGATCAATTTCCTGTTGATTTTTTGCATAGTAAGCTCAGGCAGCATCTAAATCAGTAGCAATCAGGCTTGGATAGTTGCGCAGTATTCATCCTGATCGGCACCTTGTTACTGAAATGAAACCAGGGTCCATACAGGAATGCGAGTGTTACGGATACGCGCATAGCCACCACAGACACCAGGTCTTTTCTGAATAGTCCGAGCATGCAACTTATTCAGTAGCAGCTTATTTTCTTCAGGTCCCATCCACCGCGCCGCAATACTATCCGGCACCC
>JBCCXQ010000112.1:0-10595 GCA_039191365.1 Cyanobacteria bacterium P01_F01_bin.13
CGGCGGTGGGTAATGCTCGTCGTATTATCATTTCTGATCAGTCAGGCTTGAGTAATATTATGGCCAAAGCCCGCAGCTTTGGCCTCAAGCTGGACCGTACTAATCCAACATCGCGACAGTTATTGCATCGACTCAAATGTTTAGAGGATGAGGGGTATCAGTTTGAAGCGGCTGAGGCCAGTTTTGAGTTACTGATGCGAGAAGCCCTGGGACAGCGGCCTACTATGTTTGAGGTCCAAGGGTTTCAGGTTCATTGCGATCGCATCCACCACGGTGGCTTGACTAGCACCGACACAATGCCACAGCACACTGCCCTGGGCAGTCATTCCCTCGCCACTGTCAAAGTCGCTGTCGAGGGGAAAAATTTACTCCATGCAGCTGAAGGAAATGGTCCTGTAGAAGCCCTTGACAATGCTCTTCGTAAAGCTCTAGAACGATTCTATCCAGAGCTAGAACGGTTTTATCTAACGGATTACAAAGTGCGGATCCTGGACAGTGCTTCAGGCACTGCCGCTAAAACTCGTGTGCTAATGGAATTTAGCGATGGAGAAAGCCGTTGGACCACCGTAGGCTTATCCTCAAATATTCTTGAAGCCTCCTATCAGGCAGTGGTTGAAGGGTTAGAGTACGGGTTGCTCAAGCTGCGAATGGAAGTAAAGGCTAAGCTGGTAGCGTGTCAATCTTGACGCTACTCACCTCTTTAACCTCACTCTCCCATGCACAACTGGACCTGGCAAACCTGGCAGGGTAAATCTTATTTGACCTGCGATCTGATTACTCAACCCCACGGCTTTTTTACAGCCGACTTTGCCCCCCAATCCCCTGAATCGCTCACATCAGCTTTTCATGGAGCGGCTGAAGTTTTGCGCACTAAGCAAGTCCATGGCAATGTCGTTTTAGCACCAGTAGACATTAGAACCGGGACTAAAACCCTGGTCGCTAGCGGCGCTAGAGTCACAGACGAGGATATTCAGCGTCCCCATGGCGACGGCTGCTTTAGCGATCAGGCTGGACAGGCCACCTGGGTGTGTAGCGCAGATTGCACCCCAACCTTGATCGCAGATCAACGCACCGGCCAGGTGGCCGCCGCCCATGCAGGCTGGCGCGGCACCGCCCAAAAGATTGTACCGGTGGCCATTGCCAAACTTCAGGACCAGGGATCTCGTCTGGAGGATATTTGTGTGTTGTTGGGACCTGCGATCGCAGGAGAGGTCTATCAGGTAGGCGAAGATGTCGCCGCTGAGATTGGCATGAGCGTTATTGACCAGCCCATCAAACCAGCTGCGGTGGTTAACCACCTCCTCAATTTAGACAATCCTCCTCTGCTGCCAGACCCCAAGCCCGGTCATGTACGGCTGGATGTGCGCCGAATCAACGAAATGCAGCTGGAACAGTTGGGGCTGACTCCGGCCCAGGTGGCCACGGCCCCCCACTGCACCTACCAGGAACCTGAGCGATTTTTCTCCTACCGTCGCACCAAACTAAAACAGGTGCAATGGTCTGGCATCCTTAGCGTTTAATATCGTTTTTCAATCTCATCTATAGGGGCAGGCTTTATGCCTGTCCTGCGGCCAATTAATCCAACTTTTCTAAAAGCTTCTCTGCAGCTGAGCGACCAGACCGATACGCTGCATCCAGGTTTGTCTGCTCATCTATCGAACACCAATCGCCACAGCTCAATAAGTTGGGCCAACGGGTCATTAAATATGCTGCTTGATAGGACTGTCTCACCGCACTATAGCGCCAACCATGCAAACGATAGGTCTGAGGTAAATTTAATCCGGGAATGATGGCTTTAGCCGCCGCCAGCATTTGGTCCGCCGCTGCCAGTTTTGCCGTCGGCTCAGCCGCATCTAATTTTGCAAAATAGACAGCTGCAAACTCAGGCTGACTTTGCAACAAAAGGGCATGGACGCCTGGTTGTTCCTTGGGCTTACTGCTGTCTAAAGAAAGCCAGCTCAAAACATCATCACGGGCCGTAATATGCCAGCCTCGCTGATGCTCCAGCGGTTCAGCCAATGGCAGTCGTTCATAATTGGCCATCAGGCTCAAACAGGGTTCATACTCCACTGCCTTTACAGTGTCGGCAGCGGCTTGATCCAGGGGCTGCAATAAGGACCAAACCTGGGGAGCTGGGATTGCTAAGACCACAATCTCTGCAGAGAACTGTCGATGGCCATCAGGGGTGTCCAGGGTCAGGGTCCAGTCATGTCCGCTATTGACCAGGGCCGTGACGCGATGCTGACGACGAATATCACAATGCTGGGCTAAGTGTTTTGCGATCGCATTTACCCCCGGCTCAGCGCAGTAGACCTGAAAATCCCTCTCCCAGAGGCCCTGCTCCCACAAAAAACCTTGAGCAGACCAGACACGTAAAATTCTCTGGTTCAGCAACTCCTGAGTCAATACCATTAAATCAGACCCCTGTGGTGCCCAGTAGCGCAAACCGTGATCTACCCAGCTACCCGCCTCCAAACGACGAGTCGCTAAACGGCCCCCCACCCCACGCGATTTTTCAAACCAGACAACTTGATGCCCGGCTGTTTGTAGAATCCGGCCACAGGTTAACCCCGCCATACCAGCCCCGACAATAGCAATGGTCACCATAAGCCCGATATCACCCTGGACAAGGACTCACAATTGCCTAACACCTAGGCAGCGGTAATCAACGCCAGCTCCAGCCGCTCCTCAGCCATCGACTGAATTTCTGCCCGGATATTAGGACCAAAGAACTTTTCAATTTTTTCGTGCTTGGCCTGCCAGGTATCCAGCGGCATGTAGGGAGAGTCAAATTCTAAAATCAGGGCATAGGCACCATCCCGCAGCTCTTCGCGCAAACTGCTCAACACTGGCCGCTCCCTATCATTGGGACTGAGACCCAAACGCTCCAGCGCAATATCTAAATGAGCCTCCTGCCCATAGCGATAGCGGGTAACATCCTTACGCACCTGATTTTGAGTTTGAGTCGCTGTTTTATCCCTCAGGGCCACTACCGTATCGCTAGGCTCCTGACTGTAGGGTACCGGCTCTAGTTCAGCCGCCCGCAATGCCGCCCCACCCAATAGCACCGGAATCCCGTAGAAAAAACCCGCCAGATTTAGGGTAGCCATATCTTTGAAATAGGCCACAAAGCCAACCAGCGTCAGGATTGAACCAATGGACAATAAAATACCACCAAGGGGAATTTTGCGAAGCATATACAGGCGAATTAAAAAAAGAACTTGAGTGGTGAATAGTTAGCATTTAGACCACCAGTTCCATAGTAAGGGGATTTAGGAACCAAGACCTGATGCTGGCATTAATCACCCAAATTTGCTTATTCTGAAATTTGTAGTAGTAGATGTTGAGAGACAGCAGCACCATGACCTTAGAGATGCTGAAGACGCAGATTGAACAAATTAAGTTGAAACGTAATTCCTTAGTACAGCTCTTAGAGCAACCCAACCTTGGCACGTTGAGAATTGATGTCAATCAAGCTCTCGAAGAAATGGATGATCTTCTAGAAGAGTTTGAGCGCGTTTTTCAGGAAAAGTCTCAAGCTTAGGATGGCGTCAAAACTAAACCTTTTAGACGAGAAGTGAATGGGGAATAGTGGCCTTGGGACTTTATGGGGTGCCAATTCCAAACGCTATTTTGCCGATGATCTGACTCACCCAATAGTTGATGTTTGACCGGCTAACGCTTTAAATCAGACTTTAAGTCCAACCAACGTTTAAACCACTTTTTTCAAAAAATTTTTCAACATTTTGCTCTATGGCAACTTATTCGGTAGAAATTAACCACCAAGGCTCGGTTCAAACCATTGAAGTTGATGCCCAGCAAACAATCCTAGACGCCGCGCAAGCAGCTGGGTTGGACTTACCCACCTCCTGCAGTGCGGGGGTGTGTACCACATGTGCCGCCTTAATTACTGAAGGTAGTGTGTCCCAAGCAGACGGTATGGGTGTGAGTCAGGAACTTCAGGATAAAGGCTATGCTCTACTCTGTGTGGCTTTTCCCACTTCAGATATCAAACTAGAAACAGAAAAAGAAGATGAGGTTTATCAGGCCCAATTTGGTCAGTTTCAACAAAAGTAACCACCCAACCGATATTCATCACCGCAATCACGATCGTAAGAGCAATCATTGGCTTGAAAAGCACCACCGGACAGCCAGCCATGCCGCTGGCGACAGAATTTGTACGCATCAAAGTGCCACTCCAAACCAGCGGCCTATGTTTAAGAGACAAAATTGAAACAACGTTGCAGACCTACGGTGAGCCCCTACGCTGGGCGATCACAGCAATGGAGGGCGATATGGCCCAGGTGGAAGCGGTAATAACACCTATGTCCTCTGAACGGCCGTCATGATTGGTCGTCTCCATACCACCTTGATGATTGTGCCCACTGGGGTGGGGGCAGCTATTGGCGGCTATGCTGGCGATGCATTACCAGTCGCCCGCGCGATCGCAACCGTCACTGACCGGCTCATCACCCATCCCAATGTTCTCAACGGAGCCCAACTCTACTGGCCAATGCCCAACGCCTACTATGTAGAAGGCT
Source organism: Cyanobacteria bacterium P01_F01_bin.13 (assembly GCA_039191365.1). Classification (GTDB taxonomy): domain Bacteria; phylum Cyanobacteriota; class Cyanobacteriia; order Phormidesmidales; family Phormidesmidaceae; genus Leptothoe. Next base: position 4,542 of record JBCCXQ010000112.1, read on the forward strand.
ATGGACTGGACCAGTTTGCTGCTGGTCGCTGGCATCTACAGCCAGTCCATCAAAATACCATCGGCATTGTATTCGACCAGGCCATTGAAACAGACCTGCGACAGCGTCATCTCCAAGCAGCCGACGCCGCCAGAGCCACCCTCGGCCTAGACATTCGCCAATACATCGCCACCGACGCACCCTTGGGAGTAAAGCTTAATCAAGCCCAGGTGGCCACCTGGGGCACTATCCAACGCCCCGACAGTCTGCTCAGAGCAGTGGAGAAATTACTCAATGCTGGCTGTCATGCCATTGCAGTCGTGGCTCGCTTTCCTGACGAGCAGGACAGCGAAGCCCTAACGGCCTATCGTCAAGGCGCAGGGGTGGATCCCCTGGCAGGGGCTGAGGCCGTCATCAGTCATTTAGTGGTGCGGCAGTTTCAAGTCCCTTGTGCCCATGCCCCCGCATTACACCCCCTTCCCCTAGATACTACAATTTCGCCCCGCTCCGCCGCTGAGGAAATTGGCTATACATTTCTTCCCTGCGTTCTGGCAGGTTTGAGTAAAGCACCTCAATTTAGTACAAAAGCTCAAGCCCACAGCATTAGTGCCAGCGATATAGATGCTCTAGTTGTACCAGCCAGCACCCTGGGGGGTAGCGCCGTACTGAGCCTGAGCGACACCCCCACCCAAATTATTGCCGTCCAGGATAACACTACCGCCCTGAACGTAGACGCAGCTGGCTTGGGCCTCAGAGTTACTCAGGTGCGCTCATATCTAGAAGCCATTGGGACTATCGCTACCCAGCGGGCGGGTATCGCTCCCACAGCCCTCAGTCCCTATATATCTCACCTACAATCACTTTCGTAACGGCTGTCCGCAGCGGCGGCGATGATAGTCCGCTCTTTCATCAGGTTTCCATAAAGTTTATTGCGACATTCCTAAGATACATAAGGAAATGCCAGGGCTCCCCCCGTCCTTGTCTATGCTAGAAGACTAGCATCAGTTAATTTGAGCACCTATGTCTAATTTGAGCACACTGCCCCAGCCAAAACTTCAAACGGCGTGCTGCCGCATTGAGCAAGATGAAATCATCAATCTGAATGGTCCTGAAGCCTGGCAAATTCACTCCGGGACCGTTGCCCTATGCCGCACCATCGATGGCATTCGTCGGTGTTTTTTTACGGCCCATGCAGGAGAAGTAATCTTCGGAGTGGCCACCCAGGATAGTGAAATGGTTGCGATCGCAATTGAACCGGTTGTAATTACCGCTATACCGTAACCGCATGTAGCACCCCGGCCATTTCATCGTCGGTCTTCCACGCTTGGCCATCCAGCGCCATCTGCTCGATCAGGCTCGCCAACCGCAGGGCTTTTAGCGCCTGCTCTCCCCCCACCGAGGGTTTGCCACCAACCCGGGCACAGTTCACAAAGTGCTCCAGTTCTGCATGGAGAGGCTCAATGTTACTGGTATAAACTTTTTCGATCAGACCATCCTGGCGATATAACACCTGGCCATAGTCCGTCATGGTATTCGCGGTGGTCTGACGGTGGATCAAAATCTCATTATTGAGAAAATCCGCTTCAGTTAAGGAGTTTTGGCAATGGGCCGCAATGCTTCGAATCTTACGATGGGTCACCTTACTAGCCGTCAGTGTAGCCACAATGCCATTCGCAAATCCTAAGGTAGCCGTCACATAGTCCAGATAGGGAGAATCTCCCGCCCGGCTACCACTAGCCGTCAGCTTCACCACCGGTGCTGCCGCCAGTTCTAACAGCAAGTCAATGTCGTGGATCATCAAATCCAACACCACGGACACATCGTTGGCCCTCTGGGAATAGGGACTCATACGACGAGCTTCTAACGCCAGTAGCTTCTCAGTTTTGAGGACCTTATGCAGCTCCTGAAACGCTGGATTAAACCGTTCAATGTGTCCCACCTGTAAAATACAGTTGGCGGCAGCAGCAGCGTTTACCAGAGATTCAGCCTCAGTGATGCTAGCAGCAATAGGTTTTTCGATCAGCATATGGACGCCCGCTTTCAGACAGGCCATTCCCACTTTGTAATGAAATCGAGTAGGGACAGCAATGCAAACAGCATCTACATATTTCAGCAGCTCGTCATAGTCCTCAAAAAAACGAACTCCGTATTTACCCGCTGTAGATAACCCACGTTCAACATTGGTATCCGCAATCCCGACCAATTGAACATCTTTGATACGGCTAAGCACACGGGCATGATGCTGCCCCATGTTGCCCACACCAATCACACCAATGCGGAGTAAATCTTCAGAGTGAATATCACCTGCAATTTGAGAATCTCGTTGTTGCACACTAGGGTCCCTCACACCAGAGAGCACTGAACTCTCAAAATGACTTTACGTTCCTTAAAGTCAACCAGATATTACCACAGCAGCCATAGGTTCTTTGGTCAGCTATGGCCACATAGCTCATTTTGTATAGCCATCGATGGATGTATAGCGAACTATACCAAACCACTATTGACGCGGTCTCTCCTTCGAAGATCTAGCTTCAGCCGAATACTGCAACCATAGCCGTTGCCACCTAAAGCGTTTAGCCCGACAACTTGAGCTATGTGCGCCAGTTGTATGTGGCCAGCGATGATGTCCTACCCCTATCAAAAGTGTGACGAGCGTAGACAATTTAATCAGGCATATTGTGTCAATTTTAGGGCTGTCTGCGAGGAACACGTCGCCGCAGAGGCACCTGATGACGTGTAATTTGGATCTGTTCTAATTTAGGGCCTTTGACTGCTTTTACGGTAAACACCAGATCATCACTGTATTGCAGTTGCTCACCCGCTCCAGGAATTTTTTGCAGTGAGTGGATAACAAAGCCCGCCAGGGTTTGATAGTCCTCGGTTGTAGGCAGAGACAACATGAATTGCTTATTAACTGCATCAATATCCATATGAGCAGTCACTAACGCTGAATAGTCATCCAAATAGACGATATCCCCAGGCAGCATCTCATCTTCATCGCCAATTAACTCAGCCGTCACATCAGCCCAGGTGACCAGCCCCGCCGTACCACCATAGTTATCCACCACAATCATCATGGAATGGTCTAAGCGCTGCATCCGACTCAGCAAGTCGCTCAGGGGCAAATCCGTAGGTACCACTCGCGCAGCTTTCATCCAGGGAGCCACGGCTGTTGTCAAGGTGAGCTGTCCTTTGGCCAGAGGCTCTGCCATCGCCTTAAAGTCAAGAATGCCACTGATATTGTCGAGGGACTCCCCCAAGAGTGGAAATTGAGAATAGCCGGTTTCAACCACAATATTGAGCAAATCTTGCCAGGTGGCAGTGTCGTCTAAAGCCACAATTTGGGTACGGGGCACCATAATGTCTTCGACCGTAAAGTCCCTGGTTTCAAAGACATTATTCAAAATTTCTCGTTCTTCTTGATCCAGATCTAGAACGGCGGTGGGGGTGCTAATGATCATCTGCAGCTCATCGGAGGTGAGCTGGGCGTCCGACTGCTGTTGCTCTTGGAGACCTACCAGCCTTAAAAGGCCCTGGGTAGACAGATTCAAAACCCATACCACCGGTGAAAATAAACGCGCTACGGCCAGACTCACCGGCCCCAATAATCGAGAAGTCTGCTCTGAATAGCTCAGGGCCAGGGATTTGGGTACAAGCTCTCCCAGCACAATCTGCAAATAGGCCAAACTCCAAAACGCAATGGTTAGCGAGATCGCATGGGACATCACTGTCGTTGGCAGCGGCAATTTTTGCAACCAGTGACGCAACAGCAGCGCCAGGGTATCTTCACCAATCCACCCCAACGCCAGGCTCGCTAGAGTTATGCCAATCTGTGTAGTCGGCAACAGCTGATCAATACTGCGCTGCAGGCTCTGTACCGTTTGAGCCTGCACATCCCCCACTGCAGCCAGCTGATTAATGCGCGAACGACGCACGGACACGATAGAAAATTCTGCTGCCACAAAAAAAGCGTTAAGGACAATCAGCGCGGCAATCACAAACAAGCGAGCCATGACACCAGAAGCACTCATGGGGAAAAAACCATCACCCACGGACGGCACCCCTTCCACGGCCATAGCCACTACCCCATAAGGGGAAAGGTTTTGGATGTTGTTGCATTGTCCGACTATTCAGCAGTATCCAAACCACCTTCGATACGAGCCTTGATATTTTTGAGAATATCCTCTTCTTTTAGTAAAACAAAGTCACTCGTTTGTGTGGTCCCTCGACTGGCCGTTGAAGCGCTGGCAGGTCGTGTCTCGGGCTGACGAATTCCTGTTAATGCCTGCCGTCCCAGTGAATATCCCCAAGATGCACTAACAATGCCGGAACCAAACATGGCGGCTAACAATATCAACGTGAATGCAATAGCTGGATTAATTCTCATAGGGTCAGTAAGGGCGGCCGCATAATAAATAATTGGCCAAAATAAAAGATATACGTATCTTTAGCAACTAAGCACAAATATATCAAAAACTATCGTTCGATTATTTTGAGTGATTAGCTATGATATAACAAGCCTAATGGCAAAGTTAATACGCCATAAAACCAGGGTTGGCCGAGCGGATTAGGCAGCGAACTCATAATTCGCCTTAGGCAGGTTCAACTCCTGCACCCTGGATTTTTGCTTAGAACCCCAATGTTTAAGCCGTTCCAAACTTTGATAGTTTGGAAAACTTCTAAACACCGGGGTTCTCCAAACTAACGTCTTGGCAACGGCTGGAAATTTAGCTCTGTGCCCACCACGCGACCACGGGACTGTGCTCCAGGTAACCGTTGAAGTGAAGTATTGTAGGGCGTTGCTAAATCAGGCACGCGAATCGTTGCTGTATTGCGAGTTTGTAGCAGCATAAGCTCGTTATAGGCTTCGAGAAGAGCATCGCTGTTGCGATCTAGCTCCAGCTCAGGAAATGCAGAGCGTCCAGGGACACCTAACCCGAAATAATGGGCAGTCTGACGAAAGCTACTGCGATCGCTAGAGTAATCACCACTTTCAGCTCGGCCAATTTCATCTAGGGTTTCGAGCACAGTCGGCTCATCAAAATTAGCAGTTTGAGCATCGGCACGGGATGTCATTGCTGAGAAGGCTGCGATCGCAACGGTAGCACCGAGTACTAATCCCTTAAGTTTCATAATGGGTTTTTACCTCACAATTTGGGGCATATAGTACCCCAGTCCATAAAAATCGATAAACTGTCTGAGCGATATTCAGCAGTCGATAACGAAGCTGCCAACTTTTGTTAAGCGGAATTGCTTAACAAAAGTTGGCCTCTATCTTATCTGTTTTGCTAATTTTTGCAACATTTTTGGGGCATGGTCTCCCTGGAACACTTTCCTGAGACCCCTCCAAACCCATGTCTAAATGTGAGTCGTTTTCTTAGCAATAACAGCTCACTCCTCACATCAATACGGTTAAGTTGCCCATTGATTACTCGATAATTTACCGCTATGGCTCCCATCTCATCTACGTCCGCCGACCTTTCTGCCGTCAAGCAACAGCTTCTCGATTTAATTTGCACTGATGCTTACAAAGAAGGTGACTTTGTTCTGTCTTCAGGGCAGCAAAGTAATTACTACATCAACGGCAAATTGGTAACACTGCATCCCCAAGGGGGCCAAATGGTCGGTCGCGTCATGCTCCACTATTTAGACGACAGTGTCATTGGCGTGGGCGGTCTTACCCTGGGCGCTGACCCCATTGTCACCGCAGTAAGTGTTGTTGCTACCTATGAAGGACGTGCTATTACGCCGCTGATTGTGCGCAAAGAAGCAAAAGGCCACGGTACCCAAGCGTACATCGAAGGACCTGTCTTACCAGCAAAAAGCAAGGTTGTCATTTTGGAAGACGTTGTTACTACCGGACAATCTGCCATGAAGGCCATCGTACGCCTACAGGATGCTGGTTACACCGTCAACCAAGTTATCTCTTTAGTAGATCGGCAACAAGGGGGAACTGAAACCTATGCCCAGGCCGGTATTGACTTCAAAGCGGTCTATACCATCAGTGATATCCAAGCTCGATGGAAAGAACTACAGACGAGCTAATACCTGTTAATCTCCAAAAATTTAGAAAAA
>JBCCXQ010000113.1:0-10591 GCA_039191365.1 Cyanobacteria bacterium P01_F01_bin.13
GATTTACCCTGGACGCTTTCAGCCGAGGAGGCTAACAACGCCGCTGAGATGATTCGGGGTTGGGACCGTTGGTTTGGGACACCACCAGCAGACGCTAACCCACTATTTTGGAGAGTTTGGAAATGGCTAACGTTTGCCAAACTCAACAGCATTATGGTGTTGCTGTTATTAGTCTCGGTAGGCGTGATTCAAGTAGTGCTTAAAATAGCTCGAAAGCTAGATATAAGGGGAATATCCTGGCTATTTAGTCTAGGTATTTTAGGCATGGGATTTATTTTATTGCGGGCCCCCATGATCCGGTTTGGTCTGGGTTATTTTGTGGTTCCGACGGCGGCTGCGATCGCAGTATTTGTATCCCAGCCCAGTATTAATCTCTCCTTGAAGCGCTGGCGACCTGTTCGGGGCATAGGGCTGCTGCCGATTCTGATTTTAGCCGCTGCCGGGTTTATTTTCTTTAGTCAGCGAGTAGAGCTAAGCAAGCGTCTAGTGCTGCCCCCTGCCATGCCGTCTACAAAAACCGTTCTCAGACAGTCCCATGATGTCACCTATGCATGGCCGCTTAACGAAGAAAGACTTTGTTGGACCGCTGACTTGCCCTGTTCCAATGGGATGGACGATGTGCAACTGCGAAATCCAGATAAGGGCATTGCAGCTGGATTTATACGAGCCAACAAGAATAACTTAGCGGATTAAGGACTTGTTAAAAATTAAAATCATGGCCTTGTGCATTTGAATCATGCTTAACAAGCCTTTCAGGTTTGAACTGTGGAGTAGTTTCTTAACAGATCCTAAACCGAATGCGAATTCGATTTCAGCTCTAGGTAATACGAAATCCTGGCTGATAGCATCCGATATCGAAGGGCATCTACAAGGGAGTGCCCCTACAGGATTGTCCATTTTGAACCGGATTTAATGAACTCGGATTTGTTATAAGATAGGCTAGATAACCTTGTCATCACTGCAAATAATAGAGCTATACTTCCCAATAATTCAGATAATTCTTCTATAGACCACTGGCCAGGCAGATAGGATAATTCAAAATATTCTTGAATAAAGTCAATCATACCAAGCAGTAGAAAAACCAGGCCAATAGTTATAAACTTAAGCAATAGATGTTCTCCCATTGAGCGATTTGACCAATCTTTAAATAGTGTCTGATTGAAATCTTTAAACTTGAAAATAACAAGGCCAGCTATTAACAATATTATGGCAACAGTTGCCAATAGAGTATTCGCTGGAACACTTGCAATCAAGGCATCAGATACTAGATTGTGAACATCTCCTGATTGAGTTGGATCGCCAGAATGACTGATCATTTGCCAGCCTAAAACACTATCTCGCCCCCATGAGGCTTCTTCCCCGGCAAGAAAGAGACAAAAAACACTATATATTCCCCAAAACAAAAATTTTTTATTTGTTTTTGCTAGCTTTAAGGTTAACAAAATCGATAAGCCGGCTGACAATAAATTGACTATGGCTGGTAGCGATTCAATAACTCCTCCGGTCTTTAATAAATTCTCTAAGTCCGTTGGAGAACCTATACCAAGTATCAATACTGGCAAAATAAAAATGCTACTGGTAAACGCATAGGCTAGCCAGTAGACCTTATTGGGAATATGCATAGAAGCTAAAAAAGTAAAACCAAAATACTTAATTTGAAAGGCATTTTCAATTTTTGGGATATTTTTCAAAATATCCCAAAAATTGAAAATCTATGTGGAGCGTTCCATTCTCTAAATTAACAACGAAAATCTAGAACAACAACTTTTTAAGTATCTGACAGTTCTCCCAAGGATTAAGAAAAAGCTGTTGATAAATTCCAAAAACATGAAAGCTATGGCAGCGCACACAAGTCCATTATTGCTAGCATTACTTAAACAACCTAAACACGTAGGTAAATAATAAATGCTTAAGCTCTATTTAACCATGCCTTAACCTATAGCTTATTCAACTTTTTTCTTTCTTCGCCGTTTTCTTCATCGTAGAATAGCGTAAAGGCCCTAATGCATTAGGGCCTTTACGACAGAGATAAAAAGATTATTCCGCTTATTCGCCACACTAAAGCTGAGCTTTTAAAATTATTAAAACCCATCGATTTCAGTGCATATCAGCTTTGCCCCTGCAATCGATTAGCAGCCGAATGATGATTTTTCTGATATTTCTCCCAGAAAAATCCAGCTACGTTGGCAACTTGAGAGAGAAAAAACAACCCTGATAACATTGGCGTACGCCAGCCCTCACCCTTTTTTATGGGATATGTGAGCAGGTTCCAGTAAAAGGAAAGCGGTTCTACCTGCATGGGTTTGGACTGTCGTTGACTACGAATCTGATGAAAGTGAAAGGCTCCCCGACCATAGTTAAAGTGCTGTCGCCAAAATTTAGACAGGCTGAGATTGTGGGCATGGTTGATCTGCATTTTAGGCGCATAGGTCATGGGTAGACCGTGGTGTAGCCATCGATCGCAAAACTCTCTATCTTCTCCAGCCGCCAGGGGAAATGTGACATCAAACCCCCCTAGTTGATGAAACTGATAAGCCGGTAGCGCAAAGTTATTAGAGGCAAAAAATGTGGCCTGACCAGAATCGACATTGTAATAGTCGTACAGATAATCAATTAACAACTGGCTAGCAGTGGAATATGTGTTGTTCGGTAATGCATTTAGCGTACGGCCACCAATTAAATGGTCAGGAGCTTGGTCAGCACAGCGTTCCAGCTGGCTAAGCCAATCAGCTGTCGGAGTGCAGTCATCGTCAGTAAAAATCAGAAACTCTCCCCTAGCCTGACGGGCACCCGTATTGCGAGCGCTAGCAGGACCCGCATTCTCTTGACGAATTAACCGGATAGGAAGAACGTCACACCAAGGTGTGACCACTGGTTCTAGGGGGGGATTGCTACCATCATCGACGATGACCACCTCAAAGCGCTCCTGGGGATAATCCATCTCAGAAATCGCTTCTAGACAAAGATTTAGCCGCTCAGGACGACAGTAAGTGGGGATAATAATTGAAAAGCGGGGAGAGGACGAAACCATAGGAAATAGCGGCTTATTTAGAGCCAATCAACGACGTCAAAACAGAGCCCGCCAGAGCAATTTCCCGACGGTTAAACTCTCCTAGAACTAGAAATAGCAGGGGAATCATCAGCGCTAATACCAGCAGTTGGGGCAGCAGCCAGAGCGGTGAGACAACGGGCCAGTGGCTGGCTAAGAAATACAGGGCACCGCACACCAGAAAGCTTCGACCCAGTGTGGTTACTGGCGGCAAAACCTGCCAGAGACGATAGATGGCTAGCACCATCAGCACAGCTCCGAACCAGGCTACTAGCATGGTGACAACGGCCGCCCCCGTAGCCTGCCAGAGGGGAATCGCCCACCAGTGCCCCCCGGCAGCCAGGGGCAGTAAAGGGGAGGCAATGACCAGCGGCCAGCTAGGTTTACTAGCCGCCGTCAAAATTGTTGTGCCCACTGAAATCATCATCAGCCCCAGGGCACCAAAAATCAGCAGTGAGAGAATCGGGGCCGTAGCCAGAAAGGCCTCACCGTAAACCAGCTGGATAATATCCGGAGCCGTAGCAACCGTGATTGCGCCAACGGGTAGCAGCACCAGCACTAGCCGCAGCGACTGGCGAGTCAGCTGCTTGGCTTGGGACAGTTCACCTGCTGCTAGCAAACGGCTTAGGCTGGAGAGTAGAAGTGGCGAAAACGAGATACTAAGAATAGTGGGAATAAAGGCTAAATTCTGGGCAGCCCCATAGATGCCAGATTGTTCGGCAGAACCCCCCAACAGTTTGAGTAAAAACAAATCGAGCTTGTCGTACAACCGCATGCTCATGGCAAACCCAAACAGCGGCAGCGCGTAGCCAAACAGCGATCTGACCGGAAAGCTAGACCGCTGAAACCAGGACACCGGAGCAAAATACCCTGTAATCAGACATTCCACCAAAGAAGCGCCAATGCTGCCCAATATGGCTCCAGAGACTGAAAAACCCAACTCAACTAGCACCACAATTAGCACCATTCGCAGGGTCCAACGACCGGCTGTGGCCAGGGCTCGTTCCCTAAACTGGCCCCTACCAATGAGAATATGGCGCTGGGCACTGGCCAAACTAAAAATGGGAATATCCAGCGCAAACAGTCGTAAATACTCCCCCAGGGAGGGCTCCTTTAAAGAAGCCGCAACGCTGGGTGCCATTAACCACAGCAGTACAGCTACGCCTACACTAACGGCTAGATGCAGCTGTATGACAAGCGCTCCAATCGGTCGCCAGTCGCTGGCCTCACCCACAAACTTAATGGTGGTGCGGCTAAAAATAGAGGTAATGCTCCACTCAATCCAGGCCACAATCACTGAGGCTAAGGTAAACAGCCCGTAGCCTGATGGCCCCAGCTGTCGCGTTAGCACACCAGCCGTAATCAGCCCGGTGGGCAGCAGCAGACCCTCTGCTAGGAATACCCAGACCGTACCGTCTAAGATTTGGCGATTGGCGACGGTGGATTTCATGCGGTCTCCTGCGTTCTATCTTGCTGGGCTAGCACCATAAAGAACAGCAGCCCCATTAGCCAGATAGTTGTTTGTATGGGGACTGCCAGGCCTGACAAGGGATGATAGTCAGTTAAAAATCGCGCTGGTGCCATCAAGGCAAACCAGTTAAGGGCAAAGAGGATGGCGGCGGCTAGGCGCACCCATAGGGCACGATCCAGCCGGGTAAAGCGAAACAGGGCAATCAGCGGTATCCACAGCAGCAAATCATCAAATACCTGGTGATCGACCCAAAACCGAGCCACCATTGCGGCCATGCTAAGTAATATCCAGGGGTGGGCCTTTCGATAAATAGCCGTCCAGATACCGCCTGCGGCCAATAGCAACAGCGATGCGGGCAGCATCCAATCAGAAAGGTTAATCGCTTCTAGCCAGGTGTGGAGGCTGGCGTGCCCCCGCGTGCCCAATTGAGTGCCTGCATGGTCCAGCCAGTCCAGGTGCAGGCTCAGTAGGTTGCCCTGCTGATATTGCCCTGCCAGCAGAGCCAGCGCCAGATAGCCAATGCTTACCAGCAGGACTGGACGCCAGCGCCCTGGCATAAAACAAACAACCCAGAAAAAGGGAGCCGACATCGTCGGCTTAATCATGGCAAAAATAACCAGAGCGGCCGCCAATAAATCGCGGCCCCAGCCATTGCGGGAGCGACCCATAAGCAGCAAGCCCAACACCAGCGGCGGCATCAGATGGGTGGCAACCTGACCCACTCGAATTCCAGCACTGGCAGGATAGAGTGCAAAGGGCATCAGCGCAATAAACACTTTCTCCCAGCGGGTGGCAGCCCGGCTTTCTTTGATGCCCAACCAACCTAAAGCGCCCAGCAGCAGCAGGGTGGTTACTGCCCAAAACCAGCGGGTGGCTTCACGGCTTAACCAGCCCACCCAAGGCCAAAACAGAGGATAGCTAGCAGGCGGATAATCACCGTTGGGAATTGCCCCATAAACGGGCAACCTGGCAAACCAACGCGCCACCTCACGGTGGCGAGAGATTAGATCAACTGCATCAACATCGCCCTGACCCCAGATCAGTCGAGGCAGCTCTAACCCTAGTCGCCAAATAGCTGCCACAATCATCAGGCCAATGCCAACCTGCAACAATCGCTGACCATGGCGAGACCACAGAACGACCAGCCTGGGGGCTAGGCCGGGTGAGACATTAACGGACTTATTTGAATGGGTCATGGTGTGGTAGCGCTAGGGATAGGCTGGGAGACCAGGGGTAGAATACGGCCCGGCATTTTTGTGGGCACTGACTGCCCGAGCAGCGATAAAAAGGTGGGGGCCAAATCCCTTAGAGCAATAGAGTCTAGATGCCCCTGGGCTGAAATCCCAGGGCCTGCCGCTGCAAAAAATCCGGTTTGATGGTGGTCGCTGCCACGAAAGAACTCTGGTTTCTCCTGGGTCAGTAATACCTGAGGATGGATTACAGTCTCCATAAAATAGGTGCCCGGTCGCCATTTAACAATGACATCGGGCAAACTGGAATGGGCATTTTTACCAAACAAGTCTCGGGGGCGTAACACTTGCTGTACTGCCGGTTCACCACTTTTTGGATCGACCAGCTGTTCAAGATCGCTCTGCAGCTGCTGGAGTAAATTCTCATAGTCTTCTCCAGGCTCAACAATTCCCTGGGGCTCTCGCCCCCTAAGATTTACATGTAGATAGCTGGTAAATTCAGAGGGAATCATAAATACTGTTGTTTTTGACCAGTCTGTTGCCCCCTGAAACTGATCCGAGAGCAGCCGTTCTCGGGTATCTCGCGACAAAAATTGGCTAAGGGCGATGCGTACTGATTCTGGCAATATGCGCCGCAGCAACGCCATCGGACTAAGAGAAAACGACTGTTCACCGGGCTCCGGCAGTGCTCGATAACCCAGCTTTAGCAAAAAGTCGTCCATTAGGCCACCCGTAGGGTACTGGTCGTGTAGCCCCACGGGCGAGACTACAAATACATTAGCCTGGTCAGGAAGCTGCTGAAGGATTAAGCCAATCTCTCTGTCAATTGCCTGATAGAGAGACTTTAGCCCCTGCTTTAAGGAAGAATTCCCCGTCTGATACTGCCACAGCTGATGGCCACCGGTATGGGATTCGGCAAATACGGCCACTATCAAATCGTAGGCATCTTTTGCCCATAGCGTTCGGCAGAGATTTCCTTTTTTTTGTACTCGTTCAATCAGCCGCTGATAGGTTTTCTCGTCGCTGACCAGGGTGCTTTCAAATTCTTCATGGATATTAATTTGACGGCCAAAGATTTTTTTCACCGAAGAGAGTAGCTGTTGAGGCTGGGCTGAGGGGGGTACCAGCGGTCGATGTACCGCCCAGTCAGCCAGCTGAACTCCGGCTATCCCTTCCACCGGGAGCACCTCCGGCGCATCAATCACGGCTACTCGGTGGCCGGAGCCCTTTAGATGAGTCCAAAAGGCAGAACAGTCAAAATCAGGTCCCCAAACGGGTCGCAATCCATAGCTGCCGGGCTTATTCAGTTGTCGAAAGTAGTGGTAACCATGGTCTCCTGCTGAAGCACCGCTAAACAGATTGACCCATACACCGTCTTCAAAGACTAGCTCTGGCCCAGATACCGGCCCCCAGCTGCCGCGCTCCATAAGGGCGGCCAAATTAGGCAGGTCGCCTGCTTGGACCCATTTCTGGATCAAAACAGGGTCCCCCGCATCAATTCCTAAAATAACTAGAGGCGAAGGGTTAGGCGGCATAGGCGTTACTCCTCAAAGCGGCGGGACTTTTTAATAGCTCGTCGTACTGTTGGATAAATTTGTCGACAAATACGGTGGCACTAAACTGGTCCATGGCAACTTGTCGGCCCGTTTGGCCAAGCTGTTCGGCCAGGGCGCGGTTAGTCAGTAGATGCAGCAGCGCTTGGGCCAGTTTCTCAACACTTTCGGGGGCAACTAAAAAACCAGTTTTTTGATCCTGCACCACGTCGGCCAGTCCTCCGGCGGCCGTAGCTACCACCGCTGTGCCCCGCATCATGGCCTCGGCGGCAACCATGCCAAAGGGCTCGGCCCAACGAGAGGGCACCGCCTGCACCCACGCCTGCTGAAAGCGCTGTTCCATGTCAGTTTGAGGCAGGTGACCCAACAGCTCAACACTGTCGGCGATTTCTAACTGGTGAATCAGGGTGCGGATGCGATCGCACTCCGGTCCATCACCAGCAATCATCAGTTGGGCCTCAGGGCAGGCCCTCAGCACTTGAGCAAAGGCGTTGACCAGCACATCAATGCCTTTTTCACGCACTAGTCGCCCGGCAAACACTACGGTGGGTACCGAGGTCAATGCCGGGCGCATAGACCTTACTGGCACACCACATTCAATCACCCCGTCTGTGTCGATGCCAGCGGCGGTTAGCTGTCGCTGCACCGAATAGCTGTTGGCCACAATCCGACTAAAGCAATGACGCCACTGCCGCCACTGCCGCATCTGGGCCATTAGCGGTAGCCAATCATGCAAAGGCAGACACCGATGGCGATAGCAAGCCACACCATAGCGGTCCCCACAGGGGCTGCCGTCAGGCAAAATCTTATTCCCCAGGGGGCAAATGGGGCGATACCAGGCCACATAGTAAAGACTGGGAAACGACTTAAGCAGGGGCAAAATCCAGGGAGACAGCTGGGTGAGAAAAATCTTCACATGAACTACATCGGGTTGAAACGTCTGCAGCACCTGACGTAGTCTTCTTGTGGCCCACGGGTTACCGCTTTGCAGCAGGGTGCGAAAGCTGGATGTAGTGCCGGTACAGGTGTAGTCTGCCTGGGGCTGATGGTCGCCAATGGTGACCCCGGTGGAAAATAGCCGAGCATCGTGTCCCCGCTGGCGCAGACCGTCCCGCAGGGAAAGCATCAACAGCTCAGCTCCCCCTGTCGGTGTGCCATAGTCATTAACCAGTAGGATCTTCATAACCTACAGCCGCACCTCCTGGGGCACAATCGGAGACCGCTCCGTTTGCTTGACCGCGTGGTGCTGTTGAAATGTTTCGTCAACAAATTCCATTAGCACCCGCCCATCCAGGTCCTTAGGTACAGCCTGGCCCAGCAGATAAAGCAGCGTGGGGGCTAAATCCATGGTGCTGGCTCCAAGCACGTCTGCACCGGGGCGAATATGCTGACCCGCGGCAATCACAAATCCATCTTCAGAATGCTGAGCTTTGCGAATAATGTCGTGGTCAGATACCGTGCCAAACTTGGGGTGATGCAGATGGTGGATAACGCCATCTTCTGCCCACTGCACCACAATATCGGGCAGGTCGTAGAGATTGTTGCCCTCGTAAATATCGGTGATGGGCACAGCTCGCTTAACGGCCCGGTTGCCAGTGTCTGGATTGACCAACTGTTCTAGCTCGTGGCAAATCTCTCGACAGACGTTATCGTAGTCGCCCAAAGGCACGATTCCTTCGGGTTCTCGCCCCTCTAAATTAATGCGAATAAACCCCTGAAAGTGTTCGGTGGGCAGAAAAAAGGCGCGAGTCTTTTGCCAGTTGATGCCGTTGTTAAACTGCAGTGAGAACATGGCATCGTGGTGGGACTGGGGCACAAACTTGTCATTGATAAACTGCCGCAGTGACGATGGCACTAAATGGTCTTTGACCCACTCTGAGACGCTCTGAGAGCCATTATCCTCACCATTACTCTCAGGTGGTGATTGATACCCAAGTTTTTCTAAGACTGCCTGCAGCAGGTAGCTGCCGGAATAGTTAGTGGTAATGCCGTGTACCGACACAATAAAAACGGTAGTGTTTTCTAAATTCCCCTCTAGCAAAGACTTGAGGGCCTTATCTAATTCAACGTAGGCACTGGGCAGCGCTTTACCAAGTTCTGGAGCCCGCTTGGGGTCGTGGGCCCAATGATGGTGGTCGTGGTGGTGGTAAAAATGATGACCGATGGAATGGGCCTCAGCAAACACTGTGACAAATAAATCCCAATCGTCCTGGGTCTGTAAAAATTCGATCGCCTTAAGCTTGCGCTCCACATTGGCCAGCAGCGTATCGCGAGATTTAATCTCATGGCGATAGCTGGGGGCAAACAGCTCCTTCGGTCGGGGGTAGCGACCAAATCGAGCGGTGAGTTCCTCCACCAGTTCCACCGGTAGCGAGGATTGCTCAATCAGCGGATATTCTTCGCCCCAGCCCGATACTTGAATACCGTCCACGCCAGGAATAGGCTTGGTTTTGGGCACATCAAAAATCGCTACCCGTTTGCCAGCCTCGCGCAGGATCCACCAAAAGGGCAAAAAGCGACTGCAGTGCTCTCCCACCCTTACCAGATCTGTGGTGCCATTGCGAATCGCTTGAAAGTTGTAAAAGCCATGCTTAGACGGCGGTACCCCGGTATTAAACGTGGGCCATGGCGAATCGGAAAACATGCCTCGGGTAGACATCAGTCTGGCCCAGCTACCCTGTTCTAAGAGCGATCGCAAAAAAGGCAATTTTCCTTCCTTAGCCCATAGCCGCACCAGGTCCGGGTCAGCGGAGTCCAAGCCGATGACGATGATGCGATCTTTTTTGGGGGATTGGGTTGGCGGCTGTGGCATGGCTGGGAAGTGGGATGTGGAGAATGGGGAGCAGGGGAGGAGGGGGGAGAGGGGGAGGAAGGGGGTATCAACTACTCATAAAGGCCCTGCTGACATCAAACTAGGAAAGCTGGCTTGCGGTTACGGGCTGGGGTTCTTCGGTAAAGTCTGCGAGGGAAACAACATTGCCAGTTTGGGCTGCGGTTTCGGCCGCTGCTATTACCTTGAGGGCAGTTAGGCCATCGTTTAGGTCAGGTTGAATTGACTGCCCAGACTGCATTGCCTTGACAAACTGGGTCAGGGCTCCTTGATAGGAGAGTTCCAGGGTGGGATTCAGGATCTTGCGTGGGTTGAGCTGTCGCAGCGCTCCCTGCAGACTAACACCAAGCTGCTGAAGGCGTGAGTTGGGGCGATGGGCCGGTAGTACCTCAAGCTGGTTTTCTCGATAGCGGTCGGCAATTAGCTTGCCTGACTGACCGCAAATTTCCCAACAGGCTTCATCCACGGTGCTCATGGAGGTGGATAGCTGAAATAAAA
>JBCCXQ010000114.1:0-10570 GCA_039191365.1 Cyanobacteria bacterium P01_F01_bin.13
GTACCATAGCTCAGGACGGACCACCATGGTCATGGTGTAGGTAATTGTCAGGGCAGTACTGGTTAGAATCGCTCCCCACAGCCACAGCATCAGACGAGGAATATCTTTGCCAATGCGATTGCGGGCGGTAAGGGCAGCCACGATAGTCATCACTAACAACACCAGAAGAATAATGCCAGGGTTGCGTAGGGTAAAGACAATGGAGAGAACGATACCGACGGCAAAGAGTTGAACAACCGTACGTAGGGTAGCAAGGGCCAGAGTGCTTGCCAGACCAAGCTGTTGCCATAGGGAAAGCCCAATGGCAACAGCCGCCAGACCAAGCGCCCAGGCGATACGGATAAGATCGAGTTCGATGGTAGTGGGGGTCACTTAGGCTCAGTAGTTCGATTACTCTCTTAAAACGTAGCCCACACCTCTAACCGTCTGGATCAAGCGCTTCTCGCCTTCGGCCTCTAGTTTTAAGCGCAGGTAACGAATATACACTTCAATAATGTTGGAATCCCCCATAAAGTCATAGCCCCACACCTTTTCTAAAATCTGATCGCGGGTCAGTACCTGACGAGGATGGGCAATTAAATAATCCAACAGATCAAATTCTTTAGCCGTTAGCTCAATGCCGCGATTACCGCGAAATACCTCACGGGTTTTGCGATTAAGGGTCAGGGTTTCAAACTGTAAAGCTTCAGCTTCTTGAGGATCGTTGCGGCGAAGATGGGCGCGTACGCGAGCAAGCAGTTCTTCAATGCTAAAGGGTTTGACCACATAGTCATCCGCTCCAGCATCCAGACCGGCGACGCGATCGGCCACATCGTCCTTGGCAGTCAGAAAAATAATCGGCATCTGAGCCCCAGTGCTGCGCAGGCGACGGCAAACTTCTACACCTGCTAGACCAGGCATCATCCAGTCAAGCAAAATCAGATCTGGAACATTGTCCCTCGCCGCCATCAGCCCAGACAGCCCGTCATTGGCTATGGCAACTTCATAGCCTTCGTAGGAGAGTTCCATTTGCACAAACTTGGCAAGTTGGGTCTCATCTTCAATCACTAAAATTTTGGCTGAGGTCTCTGTCATGTTGATTGACTCCGGCAATAACCTGCAAATAACCCGATTGGTGTTGCGTCACTTGATGATGCACTATGTCGGCAAACTAACGGTAAATATACTACCTTCACCTAGCCTGGACTGTACCTTAATTTTGCCCCGCATTCCTTCAACCAGTGTTTTGACAATGGATAATCCAAGGCCAGTGCCGCCGGTGGCACGGGAACGGTCTTCATCTACCCGGTAGAAGGGTTCAAAGATTTGGGTGAGGTCCGCCATGGGAATGCCACGACCGCGATCGCAAATCTGAATTACCGCCCATTCACCCTCTTGCCTTAAACGAACCGTAACGACCGTATCATCGTCAGAATACTTGACCGCATTATCAATCAAATTGATCAGCACCTGTTTCAAGCGATTGCGATCGGCCCGCGCATCAAACCCTGCCGCCTGAATATCTGCCTGGACTCGGTCACTCGAATAGCGACACATTTCAATCGTTTCTATAATTAAATCCTTGAGCGGAACACGCTCAAGGTGAAACCGCATATGGCCACCATCGGCCCGGGCTAGATCCAACAGATCCTGCAGTAAACGAATCGTCCGATCCGCCTCAGCCGCTGCAATTTCTAATCCCTCCCGCTGGGGGTCAGTTAAGGTATTACAACGACGCAGCGTGCTCTGTAAATAACCATGAACCAGGGTAAGGGGAGTGCGCAACTCATGGGATACATCGCTGACAAAGCGCCGCTGCTGGTCCCAGGCTTCCGACAACCGCCCCAGCATCATATTAAATGCCTGGGCCAGATCCCTCACTTCAGTAGGGGCCCGGTCAAATTCTAAATGGGTGTCTGCCAGGTTATCTGGAGAAACATTAGCGGCCAGCTCATTCATTTTGCAAATCGGCTTAATAGACTGACGCACATAGATGGCAATCACAATGGCAGATAGCCCAATGACAAAAATGCTGGCCAGGCTAAGGTCACGATTGACAGCGGCAAAACTAACCTGGTTTTGGGTGATGTCATCAATTACAAAGAGATCTCCCAAAACATTACCGTTCACCTCTAGGGGAGAAATACAGACAATCAACTCACGGTCTTGGATCTCGACGCTCTCCAGTCGTTTATTGGATGGCAGTTCAAGGACTTCTGCTGCAAATCCGTCCCTTTTCCATGAGCCCATCTCCAGGGTATCGGACTGGGCAATCAAATCGCCTTCGGGAGAACGAATCCAAATAGCCGTATCAGCTGTCGAACGATAGTTAATCACCTTTTCCAGGGCTTCTGTGGATGGCATCGTCTCATCCATCCAAGCGACATCCTGTCCAAATCGTTTAGCTATTTCTAACGCATTGTCTTTGTGCCCCTTGATCAGGATTTGCTGCATTCTAAAATTGCTCCAGGCGGTCATGCCACCAAAGCCAAGGATAGAGGCCAGCACCATGCCAGCGGTAAGACGAAATTGAATACAACCCGGATCAAATTTCATTTGAATGACATGCAGACAGCACAGAGCAGAATGTATTTATCTGTAATGACTCTATCGAGACAAGCTGAGATAATCCTGATAAATACCCCAGATGAACCTAATAGAAATGGCGGAATATTTCGACATTTTCTAACATCTAACAACATGATCTAGCCATAAGAATTGGCAAGATTAGATAGTATTGCATCAATCTACAGAACCAATCAGTGTAAATGCAGCCCATGCGACTGGATTTTCGTACTTCTGACGTGTGGCAAGCATAGCTTGCCGTAGGGCTTGAGCATTATCTAGATGCCGTCTCTGGCGATAGAACTCGATCATCAGGTGGGCCGTGGCATCGTCAGGCACCTGCCATAGGGAAACCATGACATTGCTGGCCCCGGCGGCTAAAAATGAACGCGATAGACCAATCACCCCATCTCCTGTAATTTGTCCACGGCCAGTGTCGCAGGCACTCAGGACAACCAGGTCAGCCCGAAGAGAGTGGTTTAAGATTTCTTCTGCGGTTAGAAAACCGTCTTGCCCCTCAGTGGGGGCAAGGGCAAGTGCGCCTTGCAGCGGATTTGATTCGTTAAAGAAACCATGGGTCGCTAGATGGATCAACGGTGCATTAGGTAGCTGTAATTTGATCGCCGTTTCTGTCGCATCATTACCAATCAATGGAGCTGTAGAGAGTACCTGGGCGATACCATTGGCCTCAGTACTCGCATGGGGAAGTGCCTGTAAATTTTCAGGCATGGGACTGGGGTTCCCCACCACTAAGGGCAGGGCTGAAAACTGCGCTTGGAAATTGCGTTTAGTTAGACCAAGTACTTGAATGGCTGGAGCACTGGTAATGGTGTGATGTTCAATCAGGTAGCTTCCATCCTCGGCCTGAAGCGCTGGAAACGGCACCAGAAAGAGCTGCTCTTGGGGAATGAAAACAACACGGGCATCCGGGTCTGGTGGCAACAGATCGACAATGGGGTCGATCAACAGCTGGTGCAACTCGTGCCAATGCTGGCGTTGCCTGAGTACAGGCGCAAAGGCCGAAGAATTTATTTTGTAGACGTCTGCAATGGGAACAACTGGGTTGGGTAAGACAAAATCTGGATGGCTAAGGGTAACCGTACGGACGCGAGGATCAATCGCCGTTACTTCATAGGGAGCCCAGTCTAGGGGCTCTCCTTGCCGTCGTACCTGGTCGCCTGGTCGCAGGGAGCCACGGTTATTACTCCCACCCCGCACACCACTGCGATCGCGACTACTCTTAACCAACTTTGCAATCGATAGTCCCTTTTCCTGCTGTAGTGGCTTAAGATCAACTTCTCGAAAGTCGACTTTTCCGGTTGGCTGCACTACCCAAATATAAATACGTTCTGCAGTCCCCCGCTGTTTACCCTGAAACTTAAAACTGTCGTCAGGCACCAGCGTATATTCCACCAGAGTCGACTGTTGAGCTTTTGCAATGGCACGAATTTGAGCAATATCAGGGACCTGAATTGCCTCAGAAAAGTTATCGGTTTGTTTGGCCACTAATTCAACAAATGCTCTAGCTCGGCCTCGCTCAGCCACTTCCAACGCAGTCTCAACTTTGCCTTGAGCGACCAGAACTTGTTGCAACAGGTTATAGGTCAGTACCTGGGTATCAAAGATAGAAATTTGGCTGGTATCGTCCAGCCCTGGTCGGAGAGATTCTAAAATATCAACGGCTTCGTACAGTCTGACCTCGGCTGCTTTCAGCTGACCCGATTGAAATAGGGTATGGCCAAGATTATTCAACGCGACAGTAATGGTTTTAGGATCGGTCGTTAAGCGTGCTGTTACCAAGCTCTGTTCATGATAGTCCAGGGCCTGACGATAGTCCCCTTGATCGGCATAAAGACTCCCCAAGCTTCCTAATGCTGCACCGATCATGTCCGGCTGCTGGTTAGCTTCAGCAATGGTTAACGCCTGTTGCAACTGGTCAATGGCCAAAGATAGCTGTCCCTGTACGTAGTAGGCCACCCCTAAGTTGTTGAGGGCATAGGTTCTACCCTGAATATCACCCACGGTTTGGAAAATATCCAAACTAGTTTCATACTGGTGAATTGCCTGCTTGTAGTCACCAAGCCGGGCGTAGGTGGCCCCAAGATTAACGTGGGCAATGGCTTCCAGGTTGGGGTTATTTAATTGTTGAGCCCGGGTTAGGCTGGTTTGATGCAGCTCAAGAGCGCGGTAATAGTTACCTAATCGTTCGTAGGCATTGGCTAGCAGACCCAGTATCTGGGCTTCATTGTTGCTGGCTGAGGGGTCAGGGCGATCGCTAATCTCTGCAAGCGCATTCTTATAGGCATCGATAGCGGCTGAATATTCGCCCAAAGCATTGTAGGCAATCCCTAAATTGGCATGAATGCGGGCTCGTAAGCCTGTGTAGTCAGAACCCGCAGCGACGGCCAGGGTTTGTTTTGCCAGACTAAGTACCTGGCGATATTGACCTAGTTCAAGATGAATAAAGGTGAGGAGTTCTAAAACCTGACGCTCACCGACCTGGTTTTGATCACGACGATAGGCTGCTAAAGCCGATTGCCAGGGTGCGATCGCAGCAGCCAAATTATCATTACGGTAATGCTCCATACCCAACTGAAACTGCTCCTCAGCGGAGGAGGACGATAGCATCACTGGGAGAGCCGGTGTATCCGTAGTCGAAAACGCCGTACTGTCGGGAGGCAAAACAATTACACCAATCGCCGTAGCCAGCGCCAGAACGATTAACCATTGCCAACGTTTTGTAATTAGCCAATTGTTCAAGATATCAACTACTCCAGTTCTCTTATTCAGCCGATGGCTCTAACGTTGAGTTGATACTGTCGTCAATTTGCAAAATACGCTCAGATTCTGAAGTCAAACAAGACTCTGACAAATCCTCTACACTTCGTTCTTCCCCTGAGCGAGCTGCCACCAAATCAGATGATGTATCTTCTATTTGACAACGATCATTATTATTACTTGTCTCAATGTCAGGCTCATTGGCAGTCACCAGGGTCTCATTTTCTCCGCCATCAGGCGTATCCTCTGCTGGTGGGTTCTCAACGTCAGGATTGACCACCACCGGAGGATCGACCACAGGTGGTTCAACCACTGGAGGATCCACATCAGGATTAACCACCACCGGAGGATCGACCACGGGAGGTTCAACCACCGGAGGATCCACAACAGGAGGATCAATCTCTGGTGGCAGCGGTCGATTCAAAAATGCTGAATTCAAGGCACCGTTGCCATCATTACCAATAACAATCGCTCCCCGGGTACCGCTAATGTCTTCCGGAATGGTCTCGTAAGGACGATAGCCCCCTCGCCGGGTGAGTGACAGTTCTGCAGCTGCATCCAGAGGATCAAAATTGGCCATCAGCTCCTCGCTTGACGAAAATTCATTGGAAAATTCACCACTGCTTACTTCGGGGCCTACCGCAAAATCATAGGTTTCAGTTCCACCATTAATCTGAATATTGCCATTTTCAGGTAGGCCAATTCCACCATGGGAGATTGTTACAGGGGAGTTAAAGTTGTTGGAATAAACGATGATACTGGCGGGTACATCGGCATCATTAAAAATAGATATGGTGGCTTCGGACTGCTCCAGGTCACTGCGATCAAATCCTTGGCTGACTAGATAGTCAATTACCTCGGGGCTATCCTGTACCTGTAATTCTGTTTCCAACACCGGCCCCAGGGTGCCTAAGAAAAAGTTATTGGTACGTCCGGTGACTCTAAATTGTTCAACGGCTTCTGCTATCAGTCCCCCAGCCCCTGCTCGAATACTATCAATTTCAATCGCTCCAGTCGTTGCCGTGAGAGTGATGGGTCCCTTGGTAATGTCATTGGATGAGAAGGGTGAAGAGTCGTAAGTATCCAGGCTACCCGTTTTAATATCCGTACCACTGATATCGACATAGCCACTACTGGTGGTAATCGATTGTGTCGTGACGCTGTTACCTGCGGTAATATCGACAAAACCACCCCGAAAAGGAGGGGTTTCAAAATCATCCTCCGCCACTTCTGCAGTTTCAGTATTGATGTTGCCAGTGGTGATATTACCGGTAGCTGACAAAATCACCGGTCCCCCTGGACCCAATACAACACTCGTATCAATATCACCCACCGTAATATTGGCCGGAGAATTGGCCGGAGCTATACTATCAAACGTTGTTCCTCCAGATGCCGTTGGTGTATTTAATGGATTTTGCGGTGTTTCCCCAGCCCTCAAAACTAAAGCAGGTAAGCTATTGAGCAGTGCGATATCAGGATCGCCGCCTGCTAGGGCAGGATTAGGTGCAACAATCGTAATGCTGCCGCCGTTGATACTGCCCTGAGCTTCAACTTTCAGGGCAAGTCCTGTGTAGTTACCGAATGTGACATTTCCATCGCTGCTAATGAGTGTGTTGGCAGATGTGCTACTCAAAGCGTTGGGCATATCTGCCAGGTCTAATAGCAAGACATCGCCACCAGCATTGAGGATGGCATTAGCAACGATCACCCCATCACTTCTTAATGTTAAATCACCGTTACTTTCCAACAACGAAGCCATGTCATTGTCCATCTCTAAACGAATGCGTTCGTTGCCCTGGAGCGTCAGTAAACCATTGGCATCGATAATTAGTTCAGTATCAGGATAATCGCGTAACAATAAGGTCCGTCCAGCTGTCAGAGAGATATCATTAGTTGCTACCCAACTGCCCCGATCCAGGTCGATATCACCTCCAGCATCAACCGTAATCTGGTTGCTCGATGTGACCATGTTACGAAAACCAACCAGATCTCCCTCAGTAGTAATAGAAATATCCCCAGCTGAATCCAAGTCAACAAAACCCAAGCTTGGGATATCTTCAGCGGTGATGGAAATATCCCCTAACGCCGTAACATCAACAAAAGTAATATCGACATTCGCTCCATCTAAGAGAACTTCATCCAGGGGAGAGAGTCCGCCTAATTCACCATCAATACTGATATCGCCCTCTCCTGCGAGCAGTGTCAGGTCTACCGCAGCACCATCAGCATCAATGGTACTAAATGAAAATCGATTGCCCAGAACGATATTTCCCTGCCCAGCCCCGGTATTCAGGATTGTATCGTTAGGCAGTGTCAAATCTCCAATGAGTTCAATATTGCCACCCTCGCTAACGATATTGCCTAACCGTAAGTTTTCACCACGGATTAGAAGGTTTCTAGTATTTGTAACAATTGTGTCATCAACATCCTGGAGGACAAAATCTCCCCCATCAACAAAGTCATTGTCACTGTTCGCCAAAAATTCGATCGTGCCCGTACCTGCAGAAAACGTTAGCTCATCATCAGCCAGGTCATTGACAATAATGTCATTTGTCGCCTGCAAAATAATATTAGTATCGCCGTTCAGGCCTTCTAACTCCGACTCAAATAGTGTAACCACCTGTCCGTCAAAATCATTCTGTAGAAGTTGCCCTAAGAGCGCATTATTGTCTCCCTGAAACGTACTGGTAGAACTATCGCCATCACCATCACCGACACCTGCAGCAATAATAATATCGGTGGGATCAAGTAGCAGTGTCCCCATTTGCCCGGCAACGGTACTGGTATCTACAGTTCCACGAAAGACAAGCTGATTTTTGCCAGAGATTTCAACAAAACCTCCGTCTCCCGATTGATTTCCACCCCTGGCATCAACGCTGCCATAGAATTGGGTGAGGCCATCGGCCCAGACTACGGCTAGTCCTCCATCACCTACAGTGTCAGCATTGGCGCGAATATTGGTATCTGCACTGACATAGGTGCCATCGGCATTGGGAATGGCATCATTGCCTTGATAGCCACCGCCGATGCGGATAGTTCCCCCGCCAGCCATGCCGGAAGCGTCAAGCTCGGCTCCTAGCAAGGCAATTTGACTGCCCAGCAGATTGAGCTGGCCCCCCTGGGACGCGGTCACATCTAGAACCCCGCCAGTGGCCAGGGTACCGGATTCCGCCGGTAAAGAGGTTCCCTGTAGTGAAACAGTGCCGTCGGGTGCGATCGCAAGTTCAGTCCCCTCTATAAAATCCCCCCCGGTTAACAACTCCGGTAGCGACAATACAGAAATGTCTCGATCTGTTGCTAAGGGGGCTAATTCCATAGACAATAGGCCATCCATAGACCCCAGGGTGACTATCTGTTGACCATTGACAGCGCTAAGGGTAACGCGTCCACCGGGCGCAGTTACCTGACCTGCATTCACCACAGTGCCCCCCAATAGGGTGAGACTTTGATGGTCATCAACGCCTAAATTGCCGAGGTTTACCAGGCTGCCAGCCTGGGCACTCCCAAAGGAAAACTGGACGGGAACCCCGTTGAGCTGAGAATAATCGCTGGCATTAAGGGCATCAAACCAGCCGTGCTCAAATCCGATCCGGTCAGCCGTTGTTGCCATAAAGCTTCCCGTCAGGTCTAGCTGAGCATTTTGACCAAACAAAATCCCCGCCGGATTAAGCAGATACAGGCTGGCATTGCTGTCGTTAATTTGCAAAATGCCGTCAATGTAGGATGCGGTGCCCCCATTGACTCGTCCCAGAATGTTTTGAATCTGAGGATTCGCCACAAACGTAGCCGTCTGTTCTGCATTGAGACCAAATCGGTCAAAACTATGGAACAGGTTTGCTCCATCACCGGAGACCTGGCCGCCAGTAATGTTAATTTGATTATCAATGGGGGTGACAATCGTACCCACATCATCTGCAGCTGGAGTAATTGCCTGAGCCACCATTGTCTGAGCTACCATTGTCTGAGCCACCACAGCCCCTGTGCTAAATACAGGTCCGGCTGATGGAGACAGTACGCTAGTTAGAGAATTTTCAGCGGGTAGGGGGGCTACCGCTTCAACGGCAAATACCGGAGTGGGGAGACTAACAGCAAGGAGAGCAACTGGCAACATCGGACAGAACTCCATGAATCGAGGGCAGAAAACTAGAGAAGGGTAGACGTACCTGGATCTGATGGGCTTACAGACGGGCTTGTGGATTTGGGCTCTACACAACTGGATGCCAAACAGCACTCAATGGGAGCGGCCTCCATAAGATTATTGAGCTGGACCATGGGGTGAATTAATAAGTTTTGCCAGTCATTTATCCAACGCTCTGTATCAGGTTGATGAAGTCGCTGTAGCAGCAGAGTGTGAACCGTGTCATACCAGAGGCCGTTGGCCGCCAACAGTGACGGTTTTTCGGTCTCTGCTGCAGTGGATAATGTAGTCTGTAATTGCTCGCTGACCAGACGGCGAAAAATTGTACCACCGGCTCGTTTAACGCCTCTATATTGAACATTAGGGGTGTTAAATTGTTCGCAGTCGAGACTCACTTGCCAACGATAGAATTGATTGGGCTCTAATATGGGAGCTGTGTCCGGCAGCGTGTACAGACTGATGCCGGGTCCTTCAATTTGATCGAAGGTAACCTGGTGAAGAATCTCCTGGGAACTCTCTTCTCTCAGTTCAAAGGTAAGATTCACAGCTGACTCAGCCAGATAAATACCAAAGGTTGGATGCCTCTCTAAGGTTTCGCCCCAGTTGGTTTGGGTGGGTTGGACGGCAGT
Organism: Cyanobacteria bacterium P01_F01_bin.13; assembly: GCA_039191365.1. Classification (GTDB taxonomy): domain Bacteria; phylum Cyanobacteriota; class Cyanobacteriia; order Phormidesmidales; family Phormidesmidaceae; genus Leptothoe. Next base: position 10,090 of record JBCCXQ010000114.1, read on the forward strand.
CAAATCACCACAGGGACCTGTGCGACTGCCTGCATTCCTCGTATAGCCTGGTGCACCCCGATTGGGTGGGTTGTATTGCAGAGCCGTGCGCTGGGGCGGCATTAGCGGCTGGCCCAAACTGGGCAAACCGAAGCCTAGCAAAGCAATAGGGCTGATGAACAACGCTTTGAAACAAGTTGCATAGGTTTGTCGAGACATGGGGCAGATTCCCTCTACGTATAGTTTTTAACTACGTTGGATTCCGTGTTCTTTCCGGAGTTGGGTTAAGTAATTTTGTTGGCGGCCAGGGAAGGGGAAAACTGAGGCGTGTGTGTGGGTTGGGTGGCAACCCCACAAACAACCCACAAGGGGGAGGGCCCCCCCCCCACCGGGATAGGCCACCGGCGACACCCGAGACAGTCAGCGCGCACCCGCGTCTCACCAGACAGGTAGAGGGCAGCGGCGTCACAATAGACAGGGATAGGCCAGCGGCGTCACAACA
>JBCCXQ010000115.1:0-10502 GCA_039191365.1 Cyanobacteria bacterium P01_F01_bin.13
GTTCTTGCTGTATCTTCCAGAAAGTGTTTTAGTTTTCGTGTGGCTTTATTAATGATTATGTTGACAGAGTTCATATGAAATTAAAATTGTGCGCAGTTTTCCTAACGCTTGTAATGTGTTGAACGCATGGCGCTTGTCACCGACTGGTGCGTCTAGCTGGGTTGGCACGCTAGTCCACCCAGTAGCAGTATACCGGTGGAGTTAGACTGCCGACGGAGCGTTGCAGACGGCTAATAGCTTAAGCTCCAGAGCCTAATGCCCCTATGCATAGCGTTCCCAAGCAATAGGGGGTGTATCTGGCCATGGCCGCGATCCGTTCAACACCAAACAGGTTGGTTAGGGGACATTGGACCTAATCTATAAACCCGTCTTCCCAGGCTGCTGGAGCTGCTGCTTGGGTTACCTTTGGTTTGGCTTCCCTTGCTTCCATAAATTTATTGGTGGAAACGCATTCCACGTTAGTCGGTAGGATGACATCAGATTTGTAGAAGCAGGCGAACTGCCCGTCAACAAGGCCGGAGAGCCGACTAAAATCGGTATTGGCCACGTCTATCCTTTTCTCACCATCGGTAAAGATCGTGCCCTGGAAACGTCCTAGATAGGCAAATTTTTCACCGCCTAGACAATAGAACCGAGCGCCCACCAGGTAGGCATGGCTAAAGTCCGTTGCGTCCGACGTCACTGTAGAACTGAAGTCAACGCCAGCTAAATTAGCCCCCCTGAATATAGCCTCTGACACATTGGCCCCGTTAAGACTGGACTTGGCTAAGGTTGCCCCGGTAAAGTTACAGCCGCTTAAGTTAGCGGCTGTAAAGTTGGCGCTTTCTAAATTGCAACCGGTAAAGTCAGTACCGGCTAAATCGGCTTGCTTAAAGTTAGCCCGACTGAGGTTGGCCCCTTTACCAACGGTAGCTTTCTGATACGCAGTGATCGGCTGATTAATGGGTGGAACCACCTGAAATTTATAGCCTCGTCCTTTAACTAGAACAAATCGGCTGTTGTTAATGACTGTGGGGTGATTATCATCCAGGGCGTCAGCGTTAAGTCCCGGATAGTTGCCGATAAATGTAGACGCGCTGACCTGGGCACCTGAGATGACAACGCCCACATGCTCACTATCAGGGGCAAACGAGGTATTCATGGGATCTCGATCAAGATGCCCGCCAACAATACAGTTCTGAGTTAATGAAGCACCGATAAGGCTGACGTCATAGGTCCCTTCTAGAATAATGAGCTTTTTGGGTCCATAGTTGGCCTGTGGTTGCGAATGAACCGCATTGACAGGGTTTAGTTTGAGAATTTCAGGGTTTTCCATTGGATTTGTGCGCAGTAGCTGCAACCACGGATCGACTAGTGGATGAGTCAATACCAGCCCATGAAATGGACTTTGTATTCTCAGGATTCTAGCCAGCAAATATACGGAGTAACACCCTTATTCACAGAACTTATATCTGAGAAATATTCCTATGGGTGCTAGTCAATGTCGTTGGCTGTAAAAGTGATGTCAATCTGCTAGACAATTGAAAACTCAACCACAATATCGTTATGGTCACGGTCGCCTAAACCGCTCATATCCTCAAAACCAAAGGTGTTATTTCCCAACAGCTTGGCATGGTCATTGTTACCAGCATTTGCCCCAGCATGGCTAAAGAACACCTCACCAGTTGCTGGGTCGTCTCCTCCGGCAATAAGAAATGTGCCCAAAAAACCGCCTGCTGTTAGTTCAGTGGAGAAGGTGCTTACTTCACCATTCTCTCCTGTCAGCGCCACATCTAACTGGTTGGCCAGAGCCGCTTCTCTATACCCAGGATCCCCAGGTTGCAAGATGTTGCCAGTCACAGTGTCACGGATTCTACCATCGATAAAGTCGGTCACATAGAGACCGACCGTATTGTCCATAGCGGCTTCACGATAGACCGTAAAGTTAACGTTGACCAGCCCCGTTTGGCCACTCAGGTCAATGGCAGCTGCGTCATTGACCAACAGATTCGTTGTGGTTGTTTGGGTAAAGGTTTCTACGGTTAGCCGAGTGCCTTCATTAAAGTCGAGAGACACTTGAGTCGCACTAATCGCTGTCGCTGTTGCCAGGTAACTATCGCCATTCACCACCAGCTGAAACTCTAAAAACTGTCCCTCGCTGACTTGGCGACTATCAACGCTAAATGCAGGTCTGTAGGCCTCAGGTAGCTGTTCCCCCTCCAGGAGAAAGAAACTATCTATTTGGGTACGACTGGTGCCATCGACCTCAAAAATGAGAATCTCGCCCACATCAGAAATGTTGACTTGCTCCACCTGTAGACGAACGGTGTTGGCATCGCCTAAACCGGTAATTTCTATCCCTGAGCGCGGTGTAAGCTGTGCTGGTGGAGTAAGGGAGTTTTCGTTGGTCAGTATGTAGGTTTCATCGACGTCGGGTTCAGCTGTGGGTAAGGGGTTGCCGATGGGGTCCGTGATATTTTGACTAGCGGCCAAGTCCAGACCAACAACGCCGTTAAAGCTGGCGAGGTCTCCACCGGAAACAGTGATGTTGTAAACAGTGGTACTAACAGCGCTAACGTTTATAACTGTGGCGGTAGTCCCCCCTGTGACCGTAAAGTCAGCGACGTCAATGTTTAAGACACTTTCATCAAAGGTGGCACGAAATACCAGACTGTCGGCATTGGTGTCCGCCGTTGTCGGGGTTTGCCGGGTGATGCTCAGTAAACTGGGGGCCAGGTCTCGGTTAAAGGCGGTGAGTGCCGCATCTTCAAAACCAGTGACGAATACCTGTTGGTCATCGGGGCTGACGACTACACCAACGGCTCCGGCTAATTGATCAGCTCCGTTACCATCTTGATCTTGAATAACTTGATTAAACGTTAAACGCCCAGACGCATCTCGATCAAATACGGTCAGCCCATTTTCCTCAAAGCTGGCCACAATCACTTGTCGGCCATCTGGACTCACGGTGACACTGCTAAACCCGTTAATTGCTGGAACACCCGTAATGCCGGTTCCTGCAAAGAGATTGCTTGCGCCGCCGAACAATTGAGCACCACCGTCACCATCTTGAATCACTTGGACAAAACTCAAGGAGCCATCGGCATTGCGATCAAATACTGTTAAAGCTGCATCGGTGGCGCTGGCCACATAGACCTGGTTGCTGTCGGGACTGACAGCAACACTGGAGGCTCCAAAGAGGTTTTGAACATCGCCATCGCCATCTTTAATGGCTTGTCGAAAGGCCAAATTGCCCGACGCATCTCGGTCAAATACGGTGATGGCGGCATCGACATGACTGGTGACAAACACCTGGTCCCCCGTGGGGCTGATGGCCACCCCTGAGGCCCTGAATAGCTGATTGGCCCCTGCTTGTCCATCGGCAATTGACTGTCGCAGTGTTAATGTACCCGCCGGATCTCGATCAAATACTGTGATGGCCGAGTCTGTCAAACTAACGACGAAGACCTGAGAACCATCGGCACTAACTGCTACGTCAATGGCTCCTGCTAATGTATTGATGACATTGTTATTGGGGTCACGACGGGTGTTTCTGAGTAGCTGTTGCTCAGTTAGGATGCCAGCACTATCCAGACTAAACACGGTTAGTCCGTCATCTCCAGTACTGGCAACAAATACCTGAGCACCATCGGGGCTAACTGCTACCCCAAAGGCCCCTGCCAGCAGTTCTGACCCTAAAATGGTGCCTACATTTGAACCATCACGGATCACCTGGCTAAAGGAAATGTTGCCAAACTGATCGCGGTCAAATACGGTCAGCGATGATTCAACAGCACTCGTGACAAATAGTTGGTCGCCATCAGGGCTAATAGCCACACCAGAGGCCCCAAATAACCGATTACTATCTGGATTGCCGTTGTCGAAAGTACCATTTTTAATATCTTCCTTAAAGGTGAGTACTAAGGTTGCTGTGTAGCGCTCCAGTACAGCTGGTCGAAATGTTTGAACTGCTACTGATGGCCACTGACCATTGCCTACGGCTCCAGCTGAGGCTGTGACTTCGGTATCGGTGAGGACGGCTAAATCTTCTATAAATTCGACACCGGCATCCCCTGCCGCGACATGACAGGCTAACAGGTTTAGCTGGGAGACATCTGCGGTTCTAAACCAGGTTTGCAGATACGGGGCATAGTGGCTAAGATTGCCGAGTTCTAGTTTGCCAGAGCCCAGCTGCAGACCACCGGGAAAGCCATGGGCCACAAGAGTCAGGGATGTAGTTGGGCGCTGGTATAAAAGCTGGCTAATTTGCTCAATGCCATCTTGGTCTGGGTCGAGGACATGGCCAGTGACACCGGAGCGTAAACCCGTCAGCAACAGGGGCAAATCAGCTACACGGCTGTCAAAAATCACAAGCGCTGTCTCGTCGATTTGGACCTGCTGTTCTTCAGGCTGACGATGATCAGACTTAGCAGTAAGCATAGGGGATGTCATAGGAATTTCTTTAAGGACTCAAATCGGTAAATCTGATGGGAAATGTGTGCCTGGATAAGGAACAAAAAGACATCCCAAAATGTGATTTTCGCCCATCAACATGTCCAGTGGACTTAGCTATCGTCAGCATCGTGAACACGGTGCACAGCAAACTAACACCAAACATTTATGGGGCTTTACAAGACCCATAAAATTTAGCCGGGGGGGCATAGCCAGTAAATTCTGTTAGGCCGTGTAATGGTCTTAATAATCAAAATATTTGCTATATGATGTAGCCTGACTGCCATTCCTTCGCCATGTTCTTAGATAGCGTCTTACCTGACTTACACGGTGTATTAGCTACCGCCTCGGCGGCGGACATAGTGGTTGAAAATGAGGCCATTGAGGAAAATCTGCGTCAGTTTTTATTGGTGCTGTCAGTTTCCTTAGGGGTAGCTACGTTATCTCGGGTAGTGAGCTGGCTACGTAATATTCCCTATACCCTATTGTTACTGCTGGTGGGATTGGGGCTGGCCGTACTCAATGTGCGATTGGTCAATCTATCGCCCGAGCTAATTCTATTTATTTTCTTACCGCCGCTTTTGTTTGAAGCAGCTTGGAATATCAAGTGGAAAAATCTCAAGCGTGACTGGGTGCCGATTGTGCTCTACGCGGTGATCGGTGTGGTGATCTGCATCAGCGCGCTGCTGTGGGGGTTGATCAATTTGGCAGGGGCCTCCCTGGCGACCGCCCTACTGGTGGGAGCTAGTCTATCGGCGACAGATCCGGTATCAGTAGTAGCCCTATTTCGAGAACTGGGGGTGAACAAGCGACTCACCACTTTAATGGAGGGGGAAAGTCTCTTTAATGATGGGGTGGCTGTTGTTGCGTTTAATCTGGTATTAGGTATTGCCTTGGGAGTGGAACAGTTTGACCTGTCGGTGACCATTGCCCAGTTTTTGGTTTTCACTGGCATTGGGGTCAGTGTCGGGGCGCTGATCGGGTTTGGCATTTCCTTTTTGACCCAGCGGTTTGATCTGCCCCTAGTGGAGCAGTCGTTAACCCTAGTGTCTGCCTATGGCACCTATATTGTGGCAGAGGAGCTGGGGGGCTCTGGGGTAATCGCCGTGGTCACTACAGCACTGATCTTGGGTAACTTTGGTTCGCGCATTGGCATGAACCCCCGGACGCGACTGGTGGTGTCTGAATTTTGGGAGTTTTTGGCGTTTTTTGTGAACTCCATTGTGTTTCTGCTGATTGGCGATCAGGTGCAGTTCAGCAGTTTGAGTAACTATTTGAGTTCGATTGGGGTTGCGATCGCAATCATGCTCCTGGCCCGGTTGATCAGCGTCGTTGGCCTCAGCTTTTTTAGCAATATGGTCACCCCAGACAACGAAGACATTAGCTGGCAGGGGCAAACGGTACTGTGGTGGGGCGGATTGCGTGGGTCCGTTTCTGTCGCCCTGGCTCTGAGCGTACCTGCGGCCCTGGCTGAGCGAGAAGAGATTATTGCCACGGTCTTTGGAGTTATGTTGTTTACCCTATTGGTGCAGGGCTTAACCACTAAACCGTTACTGGAATTTCTTGGCCTGTTGGGGGATCAACCCCTGCGGCAAAAATACATGCAGGGGATCGCCCGACGAGTTGCCTTGAACCGGGTGATCGCTCGGGTAAAGGAGCTGATCGAGCGGCAAGAGGTAGATGATGAATTTGGTCGCTATCAGCTAGCCCTGGTAGAAGGACAGGTCGAAAAACTACAGGAAGAAATGCAAACGATGCAGGCGACTCATCCTGACCTGCAAACATTTGCTGCAGAACAAATTAAAGAGGAACTGTTAGCCATCGAGTCAGACACCTATGCAGAATTTATTCGGGCCGGGCAGCTAAAAGATGAGCTGGCCCCACTATTGCAAGATGTGTTAGCAGATTAGGGCAATTGTTCTACGGAACCCACCCACTCAAATTGCCATCTGTAATGATGTACTAATCACAGATAACATTGACGAATTATCTAATTCCCATTGAGTCAGGATTACCGATAGTTAACTCTGTATATGGTGCTGGTATGTTGGGTATTTCTGTAGCGCTTTTGGTTACTCTATCAAACCATGGAAATACTTTACATTGATACCGACTAGGCCTTTAGAATACAGTCTGGTAATGTCGGTAAGCCATACTATGTATGAGCATTACTACTACCCAGCCAGTTTATCCAGAGTTAGGAGTTTTTATGAAAGCGTTTGTCACTGGCAGTACCGGTCTGCTCGGTAGCAATCTAACCCAGCTCTTATTAGATCAGGGCTTTGAGGTGACTGCACTAACCCGTGAGTTAACCAAAGCCGATAAGTTATTGGGAGAGCATCCAAGTTTGAAGGTGGTCCAAGGGGATATGCAGGAGGTCAGCGGCTTTGCAGACCATTTGCGAGGCTGCGATGTATTGTTTCATACCGCCTCCTATTTCCGAGAATCCTTCGACTATGGCGACCATTGGCCGCAACTTAAAGCAGTTAATGTAGACGCCACCATTCATCTACTTGAAGCTGCTGCCAAAGCAGGGGTGTCTAAAGTTATTTATGTAAGCAGTGCCTGCGGCTGCGTTGGCATTATCCGTGGCGGAGCCCCCAGTAATGAATCAACGCCATTCCAGGAGTTTAACCATAAGAATCCTTATTTTAAAAGTAAGTTGATGGCCGAAGAAGCCATTGCTAATTTTCTAAAATCTCATAATTTACCGATTGTATTGATTTTACCCGCAGGCATGATGGGGCCTAAGGATGCGGCTCCAACGGAGATGGGACGCTTTATTCTCAACTTTATGAAAGGGAAGGCTCCTCTGGTGCCAAGCGGTGGTTTTCCCATCGTAGATGCGCGCGATGTGGCAATGGCGATGCTCTCTGCCGTTTACTCGGGGCAGCCTAATGAGCGCTATTTAGTGACTGGTGGCTACTACTCGGTGGATGAGATTATGCGTAACCTCTCCGAAGCTAGCAACCAGCCTGTGCCAAACAAGAAATTACCCCGCTTCGCCGTGCGTCTGTGGGCATTTATTCAAAACCTGATTGGCCGCATCAAAGGTAAAAAGCCTTTCTTGCCTGGAGATATGGTAAGGGTGATGCTGTCGAGACAGTGGTTTGACGCGACCAAATCAGCCCAGGCCCTGAAGACATCCTATCGTCCCTTTAAAGACACCATTAAAGATACCGTGCAGTGGTATCAACAGAATGGCTACGTACGTGATATATAAAATTATCACCCCCCTGGTGCCATTACTCTGTAGAGATACCAAAGAAGTTTGTAAGGGAACTGTATATAACCCGTAGATATTCCGGTAAAATCACGGACTACTACGAAGATAGGGCAAGTTGTGAGATAGCCCTGTCTACTGGAGGCATCATCTGTGGCTCATATCAAAAGCTGTGCGGTTCTCATTATCGGTGGTCTGCTAGTCAATGGGGCTACGGCCTGGGCACAGTCGATTGTGCCCAATGGAGCAGGCACGTCTGTTTCTACGGTAGACAGTGAATATCAAATTACTGGGGGAACTCCGTCCAGTGATGGGGAGAACGTGTTTCACAGTTTTGAGCAGTTTGGCCTAACGTCTACGGAAGCCGCCAACTTTATTACCCAACCCAATGTGCTCAATGTGATCGGGCGCATCAATGGTGGTGATTTATCTTTGATTGATGGGCAGCTGGGGCTAACGGGTAGCACCGCTAATTTATTTTTATTAAACCCGGTAGGGGTGGTCTTTGGTCCCAATGCCACCCTGGCCCTACCGGGGGATCTAAGTGTTTCAACGGCCGATGGTCTGGCCTTTGCTGACGACACCATGGATGTGGTGGGCACCGCCGACTATGCCAGTTTGGTGGGTAGTCCAACCGGTCTGGTATTTCGATTTAGTCGTCCTGGTGCCATTATTAATGCAGCGGATCTGACCCTCGGTGCAGACAGTACCTTGATGTTGAGCGGGGGAACGGTGGTGTCGACGGGGGCTGTGTCGGCTGGCGAAGTTGCGATCGCAGCTGTCCCCAGTGAACAACTCGTTCGTCTTAACCTGGATGGCTCCATCCTAGGCTATGAGATTGCCCCCACCCGGGACGATAATTTGTTATCTCCCCTTACACTACCGGAACTGCTGACAGGTGCTGGTGATATCGCCAACAGTTTACAGGTAGACACCGATGGCACCGTTCGCCTGGTTAATACTGACAGTGACCTGGCCATTCCAGACACCCCCGGCACAACACTTGTGAATGGGGATATTGTTGCTAGTGAGATCACCCTACTGGGAGATACCGTCGGTGTTGTCGATAGTGTGCTAGATGCGAGTAGCCCCGATGGCGGTGGTGCAATTTATATTGGTGGTAGCTATCAGGGACAGGGACCTTTACCTAATGCCGAGATTACCTACATCAACGCTGATTCTGTTGTAGATGCCAGTGCTACCCTAAATGGGGACGGCGGTGAAATTATTGTCTGGAGCAATCAGACTACCCGTGTTCTGGGAGAACTATTGGCTCGGGGGGGGACTGCCGGAGGTAACGGTGGCCTGGTGGAAACGAGTGGCCTACGAGGACTCACACTGGGGGGGAATCCCGATGTATCTGCTCCCCTGGGGAATGGTGGCCTATGGCTCATCGATCCCTTTGATGTGCTAATTACAAACTCTACTGAACCTACTGGCTTGGATCTAACCGATCCCTTCGTACCGACTGCATCCCCAGCGATTTTAAGCGTCTTTGACATTAACGATGCGTTGTTAGAGGGCATAAATGTCACCATCACCACTGGCACCACTGGCAATGAAACGGGCAATATCACCCTGGAAAGTGACTTAGGCTATGACACATTCAGCGGCGAAGTGACATTATCACTACAGGCGGCAGGAAGTATTTTTATCAACGGTGAAATCACACCCTTTTCATCTGTTGCTGACCCCCTCAACATTGAACTAGCCGCTGATACAGATACCACTGGTAATGGTCGGGTTGTTATTAACGATGTTATCAACACATCCGGTGGAGATCTGACGGTAACAGCGAACAGCCGCAATCTCACCGGTGAATCCGCTATTCTTTTAACAGCCAACAACACTATTACAACCAATGCTGAATTTGGTTTTGAAGGAGAGGGACCACCTGCTACTGGTTCGGTGCTCTTTAACGGCACTGCTGGAGACGGGAGCCTGGGCATTAAGCTGGAAGAAAATTCAGCATTTGAAGTAGGAGAGAATATTACCCTGATTAGCAATCAGGATATTGAAGTAGATACCCTGGAAGCAGACGGCAACATTACCGTTACCACCCCAAGATTTTTTAGGGCCCTGGGCAGTTTTGATAGCAACGGGCCAGAGTCTAGTGATCCGCCTCGACTTGTCAGTGTATTAAGCCGCAGCGGCCAGGTCGCCATTACCCATGGCGGCAATGGTGAAACCCCGTTTATCGTGGGAGATTCCAGTATAAATGGCACCGCAGCCCCTATTGTTGCAGCCGAGGATGAAATCTCTCCAGTAGCATCTTTCCCAGGAAGCTTTGTCCAAGGAGACATTTCAATCACAACGGGAGATCCCGACCCAGACCCAGACCCAGACCCAGACCCAGACCCAGACCCAGACCCAGACCCAGACCCCGACCCCGACCCAGACCCTGATCCAGAAGACCCTGACCCTGAAGACCCTGACCCTGACCCTGAAGATCCCGATCCAGAAGACCCTGACCCAGAAAATCCTGACCCAGAAAATCCTGACCCAGAAGACCCTGGCCCCGATGTAGACGACTGTGATGCGGACTGTACAACTAACCGTCCTGGCCCCGAACTTATTGGAGAAGAGGATCCCGGTAATTTACTGACTATTGATCCGCAGCTGATACCGGGGGCCGAGGGCGCTATTCTCCGTAATGAAAATGACTATACCGATGAGTTTCGCGATTATCTCAACCTGGAGGAGGATGAATCCCCTAAACCGGATTTACCCCAGCTGCAGTTTGAGCTATCACTAATTGCGGAGGAAACGGGTGAACCGCCTGCCATTTTATATGTCTCGTTTGTGCCAGGGGAGTTTGGCAACAATGAAGAGACTATCTCTCAAGCTA
>JBCCXQ010000116.1:0-10455 GCA_039191365.1 Cyanobacteria bacterium P01_F01_bin.13
CATGAAGCAGTTCCCCATGGTGACCACACCTGCTATCTCGTTGATGGCCATCTGCACTATCCCCACGATGGACACTGCGATAACCATGGTCCGGTTGAGCTGTTGGTTAGTTAGTGCAGCGTCAACATTAAAAATTGGGATTCTGCCTGATTACGAACCATCCTGTAGGGGCATTCCCTTGTGGGTGCCCTGGATATCGGAGGCAGACAACCAGGATTTCCTATAATGTCGTAAGGAGTACAGGGCGATACCTGATCAATGGGAGAATCTCCACAGTTTGCGGAACACGATAGATCGTTTACAGCTTATCCTTTTGTTGAGCCAAAGCCCTTTGCCTCTCCATAATTCACGGTTCTAAAGGAGAGTTGACCGTTCCCAGGACTGAATAATACGTAAGTAGACTTTCCAGGAATGCGACCCACTGAACCGACGCCAACAACCCGGCGAGGTGTTTTTCCGTAATCCTGAGGGGTTTGCTCACCGTCCAGGGTGGTTACGGTAGACCGTAGCTCCACCGGGGTGACCGAGCATTCAAAGGTGAGACCCGAGCGGCCGCAAAAGAGATAGTTAGCATCGGCGCGAATTAAGCGATCGCAAAGTTCAATCGCCGGAGTATCAGGCGTAAGCTCATCGGCATAGCCGACGGTGCTGCCATGGATTAGTAAACAGTCGAGTTCATGGAAGCCAAAGTGTTGCGATCGCAACCACCGTACCGACTCCCGTGATACCGATTCCCACAGAGCCTTTACCCCATCACTGCCCACTTTCTCCATCAGTTCCGGTGCATCTTGCAGCCCGCTCACCCCATGCAAACTAAAACACTGTTCTTCCCACCAGCCCACGCACACCTGGGGTTCTAACTCCCCCGGTCGAGGAAACTGCAGCCGTTGAATCACCGCCTCATTATCGCCCTGGAGACCAACCACATCTCCCAGGATATAGAGATCGCTCACCGCTTGCCGCCGTATATCTTGCAGCACCGCTTCATAAGCCGTTAGATTTCCTTCAATGCTGCTTAAGATCGCCCACTTCATCGGGTTTCTCCCTGTTGTTTTGCCGCCCCCCTACCGTTCACATACATGGCTCGGATCGTCCGCCCGCTCTGCAAACTCCATGCCCCGTGCTAACCGCCAGGCAAAGATAGAGGGCAACCCCTTTTCGAGAATAGCCTGACAGGTTTTTTCATAATCATAGGCGACCTCCCGTAGGCTCACCTGGGTTGTCTCAGTGTCGTAGAGAACATAGGTGGCATTGGGACGACCATGGCGAGGTTCGCCCACAGAGCCTGCATTGATAATGCGTTTTAGTGATGCCTGAAACTGTTGGGGAGACTCTGCTTGAGCTGGACTTTTTACCGTCACCGACAGTTTGGCATCCGCTAACTCTCGCACATAGGGAACATGGGTATGACCACAGAACAATACATCGGCATCGGCAGAGAGAATCCGTTCTAGCGCCGCAAAGCCATCCATGCTGGGCAACAAATACTCATGCTGGCTGTTAGGACTGCCATGGACAAAACAAAGATTATCCCGTTTTAACGACAGAGGTAATGTGGCCAGATACTCCCGTATATCAGGTCGAATCTCATTGTTGGTCCATTCATGGGCCAGTTTGCCCCGCTGCTCTGCCAGCTGTGAGGGGTAGCTACATTCACAGGCATTTAACCCTTCCACAATATCCTCATCCCAACAGCCCTGGCAGGATGGAATCTCTAACGAACGAATCCGATCCACGACCTCATTAGGATCAGGGCCATAGCCCACCAGATCCCCTAGACAATAAATCTGGTCAGCTTTCTGGGCATCAATGTCTGACAGCACCGCATTCAGCGCCTCATTGTTACCATGAATGCAAGAGATTACTGCGAGTTTCATACCACCACCCCTTGCTCAGTCTCTGCTTGTATAGTCTCTGCTTCTGATTGTAATTGTTGGTACTGTCGCTGATACTGGAACAACACATCATCGGCTAAACAAGATGCCAGTAATGTTTGAGCAATTGTTTTTTGCTCTAAACTGTGACCTACAATTTCCAGACCGCTAAAGCGATCGGGACGTCCCTGTAGCCAGCGGGGTAATTTTAATTCGGTGTATTCAATACCCGGTAATCCTTCGACAAAGTCAACATAAAATGCTTGACCATCCGGCATTTCAAAAATGCCTTTTAAGCGCATCACCTGACCGTAGGCTCCGCCCGTCAGCTCAATCAACACCCCGTCCAGACTGGGGGGATCAAACACCTGCCCCGTCAGGGGTGATTTCCATATGGTGGATAGTTTGTCAGCATCCAATGCCTGACTATGGTTACTGGGTATCACTTCATCTGCCCAGTCATGCCATTCAGATTTTTCCAGGCCAGGAGGTACGATAGCGATCCGCCGCCCAGGCAACGCGGCTAAAAACGGTGACTTCAAATCCAGATGAAAGCCTAACTCTATAAAAACCTGGGCCTGGTCAGGCAAGTCGGTCAGCACGGTGGCAGCCCGATCGTCCGAAATGATCGACACCCAGGGGAAGCCATAGCCAATCCAGGCTAAATCAACAGATTCCTGCGCCCCCGGATGCAGATAAAACAGAGGACGCGAAGCGTCTTTGAGAAACTGGCTAATCCAGGTGGTTTTACCCACCCCAGGAGGACCAGCCACTAACGTCAGGTCGAAGGATTGCATAGAGCGCTAACAGTCTTTAAGGTCAGACGTTTGGTTCAAAGCTTAGCTTGACGGTTTACAGCTAGGTTTGCATTATAGTGCTAGAACGATAATCATTCTCACTTTTTAGGTTTATTTATGGTTGATGCCGCTGCGCTGCCCACGACGATTGATCTGGCGATTGTGGGGGCAGGTCCCCAGGCGTTGACCTTGGTAACGCATCTGCTGCAAAAGAAGCAGTCCATGCGTAAGCGCTTTGTGGTGCTCGACCCAACAGGGCAGTGGCTGCAGCAATGGCAACATCAGTTTGCAGCTTATGAGATTCCCCATTTGAGATCGCCCGTGGTCCATCATCCCGACCCTAACCCCCACGCCTTGCGAGCATTTGCCGAATCAAGGGCCAACGAGCTGTTCCCACCCTATGATTTACCAGGCACTCAGCTGTTTCAAGACTTTTGCCAGGAGGTCATCCGCCGCTGGCAGTTGCAAGATCGGGTGATTCCAGCCCAGGTAGAACACATAGAGCCCATCCGCCAAAAGGGACAACGATTTCAATTGACCATGACCGATGGCCAGGTTTTGATGGCTAGGCGAGTGGTGCTGGCCGTTGCTGGTGGCGTTCCCCATACACCTGACTGGTCAAAAGCACTGCCCAAACCCTATCCTTCCGAGCGTTTGTACCACTCCCATCAGGTCGATCTGCGCAGGTTGCGGCTCCGGGGAGAACGAATTTTGATTGTTGGCAGCGGTTTAACGGCGGGGCATTTGGCGCTGGGTGCGATCGCACGGGGTGCCCAAGTGTTAATGATGGCTCGCCGCACCTTTTATGAAAAGCTGTTTGATGCTGACCCTGGTTGGCTGGGGCCTAAATATCTCAAAGGGTTTTATGCCGAATCTGACTGGCAAACTCGCTGGCAGATGATTCGAGATGCCCGCAATGGTGGCTCCCTGACACCGGCTGTGCTGACAAAATTGCGACGTCTACAACGAGATGGCAAAATCTCATTTTATGAACAGTGCGAAGTGCACTCTGCCACCTGGAAGGAAACGGCATGGAACGTTGTTTGCAACCACCCAGAGGCCCACGACTGTATCACCCACCTTCCCATTGACCGCATCTGGCTAGCAACAGGCAGTACATTGGATGTTAATCATTGGCCGTTGTTATCTGCTGTAAAAGAACAGTATCCGCTCCCCACGGTGCAAGGTTTACCGGTACTCGATAAGCACCTGCGGTGGCCCGGATGCAATCTGTTTATTATGGGTGGCGCAGCTGCTCTACAGGTTGGTCCCGTTGCGAGAAATGTGTTTGGGGCAAAGCTGGCGTGCAATCGCATTGTTCCTGCTCTGACCAAATAGGGGATAAATGTTAAGGCGTTTACATCCAAAACGTTCTTTACTAGGGACAACAAAGATTCAACTGCCCTATCTAAATCCCTTCCCTTTAGTTGTTTCAGTCCATACAAACAGTTCTCCTCCGCTACCGCCAGCGGCTAGCATTGTGCCCTGATCAGACCAGGCCAGACAAGAAAACCCAGCAGAGGTCCCCTCCAACATTTGTGTAATCCGACGGGCTTTTTGCCACAAATATAAACAACCATCCTCACCAGCAGAGGCCAGTAATAGAGTATTGGGTCGAAACGCAATTGCCTGCACCCTTTCCTCATGGGCATCCAACACCTGAGGATTCCAGCCCTCTGCTGGATAAGCTGCCTTTGTCCATACGACCACACCTTCACCACTCATTGATGCTAACAAAGGCGCATTCCTTACCGTAGGTTTTGACCAGGCCAACTGTCGCACTTTGCCGGGAAACCCTTGCATCCGCCAGGGAGCAGGATAATCTTTCTCCCACACTAAAACTGAGCGATCATTGTTGCCCGATGCTAGATAGGTACCATTTGGCGACCAGGCAACCGCCACGCTAGCCCCACCAGTTTCTCTTATTTCTGGATCCTCATCCCAGTCCTTTGACTTCCAGCTTTTAATGCTCTGGTTACCCCCCAGCAATAGTTCTGTCCCCTGGGGATGCCAGGCTAGATCTAACACAGAAGAATCTTCAAAATTTAAGGTGGTGACAACAGCTTGATCAACGGCATGCCACACTTGAACATGGCGGCCAAAACTAAAGGCCAGTTCTGGAGACGTGGGGTGCCATTGCAGACGGTCAATCCAGGTACGGGCATGCTCCAAAGTTGTTAGCAATGTGGGCACATCACCGTCGAACTGCCAGATCCACACTGTACCTGCCTGTCCCCCAGCTGCTAGAAATTTGCCATCGGCGGAGATGGCTAGGGCATCTATAGAATCACTTTGGGGGCTTTGTAAGCAGGTGGATTCTCCCGTTGCAGGTGTGTAGAGTACTACCTCTCCTGCGCCAGAGCTGGCTGCGAGTTGAGTGCCATTGGGTGACCAGGCAATGGCTGTTACGTAGTCTGAAAGACGGGTGTTCCAGAGTTGTTGGAGGACATTCTGTTTAAGCTTTTTTGTTCTCAGCATTAGGACTTGTTAGAAATTAAGCTTATGGGTTTGATTGATAGCTTAGACTGCTGGTGTGGAGTTTAAAGATGTTGCTTGGGGTCCCTCCGAGTTCCCCAAACCCCCTGGGCAGGGCCGTTACGCCGCCCTACAACCCAACGTACTAGGCTATCCCTAATAGCGCTAGGTCGAGATTACGGCGAGGGCGATTATCAATGTTCTGGATCGATTCCTGCGGAAAATTCGGCGCATAAAATTCGAAGCAGAAGTTATTTTTTAATTATTCCTCACCAAACAATCGCGAAAGCGCTCTTCTAGCTTTAGTTGCTCCAGATTTCGACCGATAAACACCAGTTCATTTTTACGAGTCTCATCTGGTTTCCAGGGGCGATCCTGACGACCGTCGAACAACATGTGAATACCTTGAAAAACAAATCGGTTGTCTTCTCCGGCCATATTGAGAATGCCCTTCATGCGAAAAATATCGGGACCGTGATCTCGCAATAGTTCTCCTATCCAGGCTTCTAGCTTATCGCCATCGAGTTCTCCTGACTCTACCAGGGCAACTGAACCTACGGTTTCGTCGTGCTCGTGGGCGGTTTCGTCAAGAAAATCGGGGTCGATTTGTAGGGCATTATTCAGGTCAAAGGCGCTGACGCCGAGGAGGGCATCCATTTCAATCTGGGCATCGCGGGTGCGATGGATTTTGGCCAGTGCATTCATCCCTCGAATCCGCTGTTCCAGCTGGGTTAGTTCGTCTTCTGTGACCAGGTCAATCTTATTGAGCAAAATGACATCGGCAAAGGCAATTTGCTCTATGGCTTCTTCCGCTTCCCAATGCTGCCAGATATGACGGGCATCCACTACCGTTACCACAGCATCCAGCTGGGTTTGCATCTGCACCTCATCATCTACAAAGAAGGTTTGGATCACTGGAGCCGGGTCCGCCAGTCCGGTGGTTTCAATGACCAGATGGTCAAACTTGTCGCGACGCTTCATCAGGTTGCCAATGATGCGAATCAGGTCGCCCCGTACGGTGCAACAGATACAGCCGTTATTCATTTCAAACACTTCTTCATCGGCATCTACCACCAGCTGATTGTCAATGCCCACTTCGCCAAATTCGTTGACAATCACGGCTACTTTTTTGCCATGCTCGTGGGTGAGGATGCGATTTAACAGGGTGGTTTTACCCGCGCCTAAATAGCCGGTCAAAACGGTTACGGGCACGGTGTTATCAATGATGTCGGTTACCATGGATGATCTCCTTTGAGAGTGTTTATTTATGCTTGTTTATGCTGGAAAGTGGGCAAGTGCGAACTGACTTGTCAGCGCGTGCGCGATCGCGCCTCAGCGCCGTACTCTTCATACAGCCTTAGCGGGCCAGATAATCGGTGTGGATTTGTGCCGCTCGTAGGCATAAGCAGACCGCCCAGAGTCACCACACCCTAACTAATCCATTGCTATCACCCGAAATTGAGTTGCTGCTACATGCATGTTCACCCGGTTATAATCACATAAGAATGATAATCATTCTTTTTAGTAAAAAGTATAATTTGTTACCCTTTATTAACACGTTTAGGGACTATGACTTTTGAAGTGTGGCAGTAGTAGACCGGTAGAATGAACGCATAGCATCTGATGAACCCTGCAAAATCTGTGACCAAACCTAGCGATGTCTGCCAAGTTCGTTGCTTTAACGAAGAGTTAGTTCATCAGATCGGCCAGGTGCTTCCCGGCGACGACCTGTTGGAATCCGCCCAAGTTCTATTTGGGGCTCTAGCCGATCGGTCTCGACTAAAGATTTTGTACGCCCTGCGCAATGGTGAGGAGCTGTGCGTCTGTGATGTGGCTTCTCTTTTGGAGATTAAAGTAGCAAGCGCATCCCACCATCTGCGCAAGCTGCGTGACCTCAGTATTTTGAAGTATCGCAACGACGGTAAATTGGCCTACTACTCCCTCAAGGATCCACGGGTGGCTGACATTCTTTGCTATGCGCTAAAGCAGCTGGTCGATTAGAGCATTCTGGTCATTCTAATGATGGTTTGAATGATATCCTTTTTGTGCTAACGTTCTAATACTAGTTTGAATGTTTGAATGACTGTTCGGCAAACATTCTAATGATGGCTTGAATATTTGAATGATTGTTTGAATCTCGGAGGTCACCATGGCTGATCATTGCTGTCAGGCCAAGGCTTGCGAAGTGTCTAAGCTCAAAGAACGCCAGTCAAAGGTACTTTGGTCGGTACTGCTAATCAATGCTGTGATGTTTGTCGTCGAATTTGGGGCGGGTATTCGAGCGGCTTCACTGTCCTTAACTGGGGACTCGCTAGATATGTTGGGGGATGCCCTGGTGTATGCCAGCAGCTTGTATGTGATTCATAAAAGCACCAAGGCTCAGGCCGGAGCGGCGCTGCTCAAAGGTCTGATTATGTTTTTGTTTGCCATTGCCGTATTTGCCAGAGCCACCTATCAATTCTTCGCAGGGACCAGTCCCGAAGGGGGCATTATGGGGGCAGTGGGGGTATTGGCGCTGCTGGCTAACCTGTTGTGTTTGTTGCTGCTGACACGGCATCGCACCGACAACTTGAACATGTCATCAGTGTGGCTGTGTTCTCGCAATGACATTATTGCCAATACGTCTGTCCTGGTTGCGGCCGTCTTAGTATTACTCACCCGCTCAATCTTGCCCGATCTAGCAGTTGGGCTGTTGTTAACCATTGTCTTTGCAAAATCAGCTGGAACTGTACTTTCTCAGTCCTGGAGAGAGCTGCACCAAACGTAATGTTTTCTTTTTGTTACACCAAAACTTCCTCCTGTAACACCGATTCTACGTGGTTTTTGGTTGGTGTATTTGTTGAGATCGTACTTGCCCCATAAACTATTGGCAGAGCGATAATGGGAAAAGATTTTTATGAGCGCGATCTCAACTCAACTCAACGGGTCCATTGCTACCTATAGCTGGCAGTGGCAGGGCCAGCCCATCACCGTCACCTATGAAACCCTGGGCGCTGGCCCACAGGTCTTATTAATGCCTGCCTTTAGCACCGTTTCTAGCCGCACAGAGCTGACCACATTAGCCCAGAATCTAGCTGCACAGTACCAGGTTACCGTTTTGGACTGGCCTGGTTTTGGCGACTCTGACCGCCTACGCTTAGCCTATGGACCTGAACTTTATCAACAGTTCCTAAAAGACTTTGTCACCGCCCAATTTTCCCAGCCGATTCCCGTCATTGCCGCTGGTCATGCCGCTGGGTATGCTCTCGCTATGCCCCAAGCCTGGTCCAAAATAGCCTTAGTGGCCCCCACATGGAAAGGGCCTCTGGCCGTAATGGGAGCCCCTGAAACTATGCGTAGCAGCGTCAGAGAACTGGTGCGCACGCCTCTGGTCGGGTCGTTTCTCTACTGGCTCAATACTCGACCTGGCTTTCTCAAATGGATGTATCGCCGCCATGTGTTTGTTGATGAAACTAAGCTAACCCCGGACTACATTGACCAGCGTCATCAGGGCACCCAGGCCACCGGTGCTCGCTATGCCCCCGCCGCCTTTGTCACCGGTGGGCTGGACCCAGTCCAAACCCGAGATGAATTTTTGGCCTATTTTGAATCCCTAACCGTCCCGGTGATGGTGATTGTAGGTGAACAGGCTCCCCCCTCATCCAAAGCGGAAATGGAGACCATGGCTACCCTGCCCCAGGTGCAGTCTGTTCACCTGCCGGGCACCCTGGGTATGGCCGAAGAATATGGCGAAGCCGTGGCTGAGACCGTTTTGTCATTTTTAAAGTAGCCAGGAATTTGCCAATATTCAGTTTGATTCCATAGGTAACGAGCTGTTAAGGAACTACTTCATGGAGAAAGCCTGAAAGGCTTATTGAGCCATGATTTTGATAACAAGGCCAGGATTTTAATTTTTAACAAGTCCTAACGCTTGGGGCGTGATACAGGCACCTCCGATAGTAGAAGATCTTCGTACTCCATATCTGTTAAATAGTCTTGTACACGGGGTACAGGCAGCTGCCCAGTTAACCAGTGGAGGTACGAACCCTTGAGAGATCTTTCTATAGAAGAGTCTCTCAAGGGAGAGATATTTGTGAACTGTTGATCGGTTTAAACAACCGTCACTTCTGGTAAAGCAGCAAGTACCGTGTCACTGAGCGGATTACCACCGTATAGGTCGTAAGACCGGGCTACCGCACCCGTAAATCCAGCATTATAGTCAAGGGCAACTTCATTGGTAATGTAGTTTGTCCGCTCATCACTATAGCTGTCATCGTTGGGTGAACTGGGTCCGCCGACCAATGCGCCATACAAGATATGCTTGTTAGGCGCGCTACTATTGATGTCCGTTGTGCCTGAAGCACCTCGGTGGTGTGGGTTACGGGCAAAATCATCACCAAAGCCAACTTGATAGCTAAATTGGTTGGGATTATCGCCTAAAATGTAGTCAACTTGCCCTTGGGCAAAATTGCTATAGCGGTTGTCATAATCGTTGACAGTGTCACTATAAATTCCGGCTAAAAAAGCTGTGTTAGCGCTGTACCGCAGTGACCCCCACTGGTCAAGCCAGGCTAACCCGCCCTCGGTATAGGTAATCCCATTCCCATCGGGGTTACTCCAGTAGTCAAGCCAGGCTTCAGCATCGTTACGATATCGGCTGTTACCGGTTTCTTGTGCGAGTAAAATGGCTGCACCGTAAGACTTGTTGTCCCAACTTTGAGTCCATTGCTTATTCACTCCTTTATAAGCGGCTTTAGCTTTAGATAAATACCCCGATTCGCCAGCCTTGGTTAACCAGGCAGCACCCCAGGCAAGTTCATCGTCATAGCCACTCCAGGAATTGTAGTAATTTGCGGCATCGGGAATAGAATCAGAGTATTTGCCACGGTAGGTATCAGCGAAATCGTAAAGTTGTTTCGCATTGGTTAACAACTTATTCGAATATTTGGTATTAGTTGACTTGAAGACAATTGATGCGGCAGCTAGGGCAGCGGCTGTCTCTCCAGCTAGATCAGATCCAGGATTGTTTCTATCAACTTTGTAAGCTGGACGATCCATGGTCATGGATTCTGCTGATCCCCAGTAGGCATGGTCAGTTCCACCGTTGCCAACCTGGCCCCATAAAGCTTTTGTGCCATTACTGTCGGGTTCATGTGCTTTAAGAAGATAGTCAGTTCCCCACTTAATGACAGCAAGAGCTTCATCAAGTTGACCACTGTTCTCATAGGCCTCACGATATTCGATAACACCCCAGCTTAGAAGGGTGATTGAAGATGCCATGGGCAAGCCAAATTTTACATGATCGCCTGCGTCGTAATAGCCACCTGAGA
>JBCCXQ010000117.1:0-10312 GCA_039191365.1 Cyanobacteria bacterium P01_F01_bin.13
GTCGAAGGTAAGTTTGGTCAGGGTAAACGACGATTTGGGCTCGGACGGGTGATGGCCAAACTCGCCCAAACGGCTGAAACCATGATTGCCATCACCTGCTTGGTGATGAACTTGGAGAAACGGCTACGCCGTTTTATTGTCTTGTTGTTGCGGGTGTTGATACGCTTACTACGCGGCTCTCAGGCAGATGTGAGCCCCTTTACAGATACGTTAAGCGATAACTGGCTGAAAATTCTCGACCCTGGGAGAGGGCCTACTGACCATGTCTGGGCTGTTGGATAATCCCTGAGATTTCTATTGAGTTTTTCAGCAAACCCTAACTATAGCGATCCGTAAATAACGCTAGAGCACGATCACCTTCTGTTACCGAAGGCAGTCTCTGCTCATCATCAGCAATGCTCATCGACAGGGGGCACGATTTTCAACCCTACTCTAACCGCTACACTCGGAACTGCCCACACCATGGCAAAATCTGCCCAGGGACGATGACTACCGTTTGCTCACTTAGCAATACGCTAGCGTATAGATACCGAGACCATGCCAATGCAAAGTAGTCTTCCTAGCCTGAGAAATTAGGCCATGGGCATTTATGACGCAATTCTGATTCCTGGCGGTGGTGTGCGCGAGAGGGGAGAGCTGCCCCTATGGACCCAGCGTCGATTAAACCATGCTATCGAAAACCATCAGGATGCCTATTTGATTCCCCTCAGTGCTGGCACCACCCATAAACCACCACCGCTCGACGCCCAGGGATATCCAATTTTTGAATCTGTTGCAGCCGCAAACTATTTGATCCAGCGGGGTGTCAATTCCACAACAATTTTGGTCGACACCACATCCTATGACACCATCGGTAATGTCTTTTTCTCACGAGTGATTCACATAGAGCCTTTGCAGCTGAAGCGGCTGTTAGTGGTGACCTCTGAGTTTCATATGCCCCGGACAAAGGCTATTTTTGAGTGGATTTATCGGTTAGAAGGGTTGCCACAGGACCATCAAATCTCGTATGAGACTGTTAGCGATGACGGTATAGACAAAGCAGTCTTAGAGGCACGCCAGCAAAGGGAAGAGAAAAGTCTCAAAACATTGCTGGAAACTGCCGGTAAAATCCATTCCCTGAGGGATTTTCATCAGTGGTTATTTAGAGACCATGGTGCCTATGCCATGGCTGCGAGGGTAGTACGAGAATCTGGCCAGGTATTGGGCAGTTATTAAAATCAGAAATTTATTTGTAGGCGTATTTTGTAGGGGCGTTGCATGGAATGCATCTACAAAATACGCAAAAAAAAAGACTGCCGGTTTGCACCGCACAGCCTAATTGTTGGCTTTCAGAATCAAAGAGACCGATCATGCTGGCAGCTATCTTCTGTCTCGGGGAAGATTGCTGTCGTGCTTGCTTTGCACATCTCTAGAATAGTCAGCATTTCTGATATTTGGATAAATCACCTGTAAAGAAATCCGTATTCAGTATGATCTAGGTATAAACCTCACGATAGTTGCGTTCTTATACCGGTCTTACGGAGAGGGAACCTTGGGGATACTCCCTAAGAAAGTGGTCATCCTGGCCACTTGATTATGGGCGTGAATATCCGTATACAGAGTTAAGGCCCGTTGCCAGTAGTGGTGGGCAACATCTGGCTCATTATGGCTGTAGGTATGACCTAGTTCAACATAGGCATTCGCTAGATCACATTTGGCTCCAATACTGTCGAACAGATCAATGGACTGGCTATGGAACCCTAAGGCGATATCCATCTGTTGACGTTGGCGGGCCAGAGTTGCAAGACCTGTGAGAGCTTTGGCTTTGACCTGGAGGTAGTGGCCTGCTTCAGCAAACATCAGGGCCTGTTGGTAGAGGTCTTCAGCCTGTTTCGTATGGCCCAGGTGACCGTAGGTCTGGCCTAGCAGCTGAATAAAGTACGCCAGTCTGCCTGACTTGGGGGTCTGCTGGGTAAATGTGTTTAAACAACCTCTAGCCAATCGATAAGCAGTCTGGGTTTTATTTCGATAGGCATGGGTCAGCGCCAGGGCAACGGTGGCTTTATCGGCCCATGCTTGATGAGGGGTGTTTTGCCCTAGTTGAATAACAGTTTCAAAGGTGGCTTTTGCTTGGTCTAGCTCCCATAGGTCCATGGCATATAGTCCCAGGCTCAAGCGTGAATCGATGTTTAACATCTGCAGATAATAGTGCTTGAGGGTTTGAGCCGGATCGATGTTGAGCAGATGCTGTTGGGTGGTTGCGATCGCACCCTGCTGACAGTCAATTGCTCGCTTAATCTCCCCTGTAATCCAATAGATATCGCCAAGAATGTTGCGTAGCTCACTTACTTGAGACGAGGGTTCAGGTGAAGCCTCTAAGTGGGATAACACCTCAACAATGAGCGTGCTCACGGGTTGCAATAACCCCATACGATAGAGGCTGCTAGCCAGGGGTAAAAACTGTTGCCACTGGTTATGGCGACTCTGTAACAATACTTGGGCAGCGGCCTCATACTGATCGATGGCAACATAGTGATAGTAGGCCTCTAACGCTTGCTGAGCATCTGTTAGGGTCGTTAACAGTGTCACACTGTTGCGCCAGTAAGCGGCGGCAACCTGATTTGCTTGCTTCCACAGGCCGCTCTGACGCAGTCGTTCAATGGCCATCCTCCGAATTACGGGATGCAGCCAATACTGACCCTTTTCGACCTCGATCAGGGAGCGGTTGCGCAGCGAGGCGATGGCTCTCTGGCCTGTGTTCTCCCCACATTGAGCCAGCACTGCCGACAGGGGCAGCGTGGCAATGGTCTGATAGCGATAACAGCTGAGACGACAGAGCAGCTGATAGGCAATGGGATCCAGACACTGCAGTCGATCAATCTGACTGATGACCAGGTTTTTGAGATCGATCTCAGCCAGCGGATCAGCGCCATAGGCCTGCCAGTAAGCGCCTAAATCACCATTAAAATCTGTTTGCACCGTACTACATAAAATCTCCATTGCTTTGGCGTTACCGCCATAGGCACGATGTAGGCATTCTAAAATTTTGTCAGTATCAGACAGCTGATGATGGATAAAACACTGTTGCCAATCTCTCAGAGTGAGTCTGGATAGCCGGTAGTGATAGGCTTTAATCCCTGGCTCACATAGGCGATCGCGACTGGTGATTAGTGTTGTCGCATTGATGGAAAAATCTGCTAATAGCTTTAACAACTCTGTATAACAACGGGCTTCAACAACAAACTGACCGTTACTATCTAGGGCCGGTTCAAGATTATCAATGAGGATGCCAACTTTTTGTTGTTTGAGATGGCGCTTAAGACGACTAAGACTAATGCTGACATCCTGTCCTGGCTCATCGTTAAGATCTTGACGTAGCCATTCATCAAGGATCTGTTCAACTGCGGTCAGACTGGAGGTTTCTTGCGCAACTCGCCACTCCAGCACAATATCAAAAGGAGCCTGCCGTAAATAGTGGTGGGCCAATGTTGTTTTGCCTAACCCTCCCTCTCCCTGGATCACAATGATTTTGTGGCCTTGAGTGCTGAGGGAATGGAGCTTCTCAATGGCCTCATCTCGACCAACGAAATGAGGATCGATGCTCTGGGGCTGAACTGTCTGAGATGATGGCTGAATCGGCGATTGAGTCTCTGGGGAAACACTGGCAGGGCTGATGCGGGGCCAAGCTTCCTCCGCGACGTGCACCATTTTTCGCTTGGCGCGCTTGAGCCAGTACACCAGACGTGAGCGGTAGTTACCCTTGGTGATGCGCTCTCCTAGCGCATCGGAAAGCAGTCGCCACAGCTGCGATGCGACGTCCTTAATATGGCCTTCGCTGTAGCCAGCAATGGATGCGATCGCACGATAGGTTTTACCGCCCCACACCTGCTGCAAAATACAACATTGCAGGTCGCTGAGATGCTGCCCTGTCTTTTCATAGAGCAGAGAATCTGTAAACTCTATCGCAGTATCAACGCCAGCCATGGTCAATGGTTTCCCTCACACTGATAGACTACCGTTACAGTCAAAAACATTGCGCATCAGATATCCCGACTTTTTCAGACCTTTAAATTCGTACCCTTCCCTACAATCTCAGACAGGGAACCCTATAGGGTTTAAACAGGCAAAGGGGTACACTGGTTTGACCTGTGTTGAAATCAAAAAGGTTTGATGCATTTTTTAAGGTCCGGCCTTGAATTCTGAAGGCATCTAAACTTTCAGGGATTTGGGGCATCCTTGCATCAAGTCAAGGCTTTTTAATCCAAGCGCATTATGCGGATGATGATATTAAAGTCGCCAGGCTCGTAAGAGCCAATATTTTAATTTTTCCGTGAATCTGGCCATATTGGCTGCATACAGCACAGACAAGCCTATTCATATCTAATGCATATTTGGAGCAATACGTATCTGCAATTATGACGACCCAAACTCTGCAAACTCTACCGTCCGACCTCGACCCCCGTGGGTTACCTAACCACATCGCTGTGATTATGGATGGCAATGGCCGCTGGGCCCAGAGCCAAGGTTTACCGAGAATTGAAGGTCATCGTCGCGGTGCCAATGTGCTCAAAGATTTACTGCGCTGCTGTAAGGATTGGGGAGTAGGGGCCCTAACAGCCTATGCCTTTTCCACAGAAAATTGGCGGCGTCCCCATGAGGAAGTGGATTTCCTGATGGTGCTGTTTGAGCGTTTGCTGCGTAAGGAATTAGCAGAAATGCATCGCGAAGGCGTGCGCATTCGTTTTCTTGGGGATTTATCGGGTCTGCACACATCCCTACGGCGTGAGATGGAGCGCTCCATGGAGCAAACCCAGCATAACGACGCGGTGGAATTTAATGTTGCCATCAATTATGGCAGTCGACATGAGATTACTCAGGCTTGCCGCTCCGTCGCTGAGCGGGTAGAGCGGGGTGAGCTGTCTGCCGATGCGATTACAGAAGAATTGCTGGAACGCCATTTGTACACTGCTGGCAGCAGTGATCCAGATTTGCTGATTCGCACCAGTGGTGAGCAGCGGTTGAGTAATTTTTTGCTGTGGCAAATGGCCTATGCCGAAATGTACTTTACCGACGTGTTCTGGCCGCAGTTTGATCGCCATCAGTTTCACAAAGCACTGCTGACATTCCAAAAACGCGACCGCCGATTTGGGGCTCTGTCTGAGCCGGTCAAGGCAGAGGTGCTCACGGCATAGATCGCTGCTGCTGCTACCCAAGAATCTCTCCCCTCCTGGGAGGGGCTCCGGGGTGGGTGATGTTTATGGTTCATTGACGGCTGCAAACACTGCTGAATAGTCTTGGTCTGCTAGACCCTGGGCAATCGTTCGATCTACCATCTGGGCTACGCCTGCAGCGACATCTGCATTAAAGGTTTCAGCGGCTTGGACAAACAGGTTCATGTCCTTGAGCAGATGTTTGGTGGGAAAATTAGGATCGGCGAAGTTGCGATCGCACATGCGTCCCAGCTTCTTATCAAATGTGGGTGCATAAAGAGCACTTTGGCGGACAATGGACATGAATTTCTCAATGTCAATGGCTTCTTGTTGAACCAGACTCAAACTCATGGCAAAGGCCGTAGTTAAGGTGCCAATCAGCTGATTCATGGCTAGTTTAACGCCACTGCCTGCTCCCACAGGACCCATGAGCTGGGGCTCAGGACCAAAGCATTTGAGCAGAGGTTGCCACTGGTTAAACTGAGCTGGTGTTGCACCCACCATCACAATCAAAGTCCCATCCTTAGCTTCAGGAATACTGCCCAGTACGGGGGCTTCGAAATATTCCCCACCCGCCGCTTGCACTTTCTGACCAATGACTTTGCTCTCCTGGGGAGAAATAGTGCCCATCTGCAGCACCGTACGACCTACCAGCTGTGATCTAGCCTCCGCACTGAGGAGAGTGCTATCAATCGCATCAGCATCGGTCAACATCAAAATCACAAGCTGAGAGGCATTGATGGCAGCAGCTGGGGTTTCCACAGATTTGATACCATCCGTTAGTAATGCCGCTATTTTATCAGTGCTGCGGTTCCAGCCGTATACCTTATATCCAGAGGCTTGCAGCCGTCGGGCCATTGGTGCTCCCATAAGTCCTGTGCCTAAAAAGCCAATGTTCACCTTGCTCTCCTTACTTTCAGTATGTTGGACTTGAGCTGTCCTGGCATTGCCCTAGGAACTCGTAAGACTAAGAAACGGTGACGTTGTCTACTTGCTTCAGCTTAGATAGCAAATGTTCTGATGTATTAAGCCTTTGTGCGCGAGGTTAGCACTGTTAATCAAGGGATTTAGAGATCACCAGTATCTTGACTAACCTGACAGATGCAATAGTTTACCGAGGGCACACATACAGTACAAATTCGTCCCTTTATACCAATCGATGGATGCATTCGTCGATTACGAGTCAGGTTAGCTGTTGTAGTTTAATGCTTTCAGAGATAGCAATTGTTCTAACTAACCTGAACTAATGCAATACCAATTAGCGATTTTGCAATCGATATATGTCTAACTTTTATTGTCCTCGCATCGTTAGCTCTAAACGTCGAAAATCTATATCCTTAGGTGTTCTAGCGGCTTTTGCCTTGAGCAGTTGTACACCGCGCGAAGACTGCTCCTTAATCAATGCAGCCATCGCCGATGGTAATTTGCGCATTCAGGAAATCTATGAAGGTAACCGTGGCGGCCCCGGCTATAACCAGGGCATTGAACGTCAGGTAGGTCGAGTATATTTTGATACTTCCCAAGTCATTGATGGGTTGCTGCTTTCGGATCGAAGGCTGCAAGTGGTTCAGATCAAGTTGGTAGAAGCCTATCAACAAGCATCAGACTATCGATATCAGGCAGCAGAACTCATATCCAGCAATCCTGAACCCAGTGCAGAGCTAGAAGCAAACATTCGTCAACTTCAGCTGGACCCTGAAGCGAACATTGGTTCGATTACGGCCACCCTGCGCAAACGCTGCCCACTTCGCTAGCCTTCAATATTCAGCTCTCAATATTTAGTGCTAGGCAGCCTTTGCCTCTAGTAACTGAATATTGGAGAATACGAATTCCATCTCTCCCTCGTCAGCAGACGAGATTGCCCGGCGAGTTAGTACGAAGTAATCACCGACTTTGTCGTACTCATCGGTAAACTTACTGTGGCCTTGCTTTTGTTCTCCTGTTTTGGGGTTATGGTACACCGAGTCATAAGTATGAGACAAATACCCTGCTCCCGTATTATGGGTGCTAAAGGTGTTGATTGTGACAACTACGCCGTGGATATGGCGATGCACCAGTACAACTTCGTCATTCAATACCTTGTACTTATCGCCCGTAGACTTGCCTTCCACCAGGATTTCTACAGCTCCTCTATCGTCTGTTTCACCTAGGGCAAAGGTATTTTTGCCATGGGTCACTTCGAACTCACGGCGAACTCTGTGAATGGCCACTTCCCACAGCTGTCCCTTAATGCGCTTGAGGGTATCCTCATCCTCGATGTCGAAGACTTCCGCTGATAAATCTGGATTGACACGAGCCTTACCAGTAAATGTGTGCTCGCCGTGCTTAAAGTTGACATCCGTAGTGTAACCGGGAAAATTACTATCCCAGGTGTACCGGTTTTCATAGGCAGCACGCATTATGTCGCGGGCAGAAAGCTGTACAGCAGTCATGGGCACTCGTTTGATTACGTCTATTCCTTACTACTTTAATCAGTTTTCCATGAGATGAGCAGATAGATGTAGAGAGGTTAATGATGATGTGATTACTCAGTGGTTGACCCCCATAGTTCTGCCAACCGCTGATCGCGCCCACAGCCAAAGCGATAGAGCCGATATCGGGTTGAATGGGTTTGGTAATAATTCTGGTGATAATCTTCTGCCGGATAAAACGTTGCTGCTGGCAGAATTTGAGTTGCAATCTCTTGTCCAAATAAACTGTCAACAGTTTGTTTGGAGGTTTCGGCTAGCTGGCGTTGAGTATCGTCATGATAGAAGATGATAGACCGGTACTGACTCCCTTTATCGCAGAACTGACCTCGCGCATCCAGGGGGTCAACATTGTGCCAAAAGGTATCTAATAGGTCTTCGTAGCTAACCATATCGGTGTCATAGTTAACCAGCACTACTTCTGCATGGCCCGTTGTCCCGAGCGAAACTTGTCGATAGCTAGGTGACTGGACTGTGCCTCCCATATAGCCTGATGTCGTGGCAGTGACCCCTGGGAGCTCATCAAAGGGATGTTCCATGCACCAAAAACACCCTCCCGCAAAAGTTGCTTGGGCGGGCGCTGCCATTGCTATATCGTTTGGCCACAGCCACAGTAGGACAGTGGCAATAAAAATACTTGGGAGGGTCTGCTGCAGTAGCTGCCTCGGATGCAATTGCTTGAGAATACTTATGATAGACAACGTCACAGTTACTTTTGAAAAGTTCCTTATATCTGAGGAATCACAAAGACTCCTAACACACAACCTAAGATGGCTAGCAGCCCATAGTCAATGTACCGTTCGATTATAGGTCTGATTCTATGGCCCATCGTTAATATCTCCCATGTCGTTGGCTAGTCGACCTCGATTGTCGCAGGTCGTCGAAAGCTTTCAAATAAACTATCGACAGTTCCTAGGCGTTTTCTAACATTTACTAGGGTATTTAACGTATTCGGTAACGATGTTGGGCGTTGCTGAGCCAAACTAATGATTTCATCTCAAAGGTTCTGTCACTTGGCATTGCTCACAGCTCGGTTCATCTTCTAATCAGCAACGATTAAGGTCGAGTTGGTTATGAGTGTGCCAGACCTCATCAAACTGGCTAGCTGAGCAACGGGGACTTGGCTAATTTCAGACTGTGGGTGTCTCTGGTTAAAGTCCAAAATCTGAGAGGTCACTGCCAAGTGATCGGCCCCTATGAGTCCCCAGTTTTCTGGGAGTATGGGACTTAAGGCTGTGCTTACAGTGGCCCCTGACTGTAACTGTGCTGATTGTTCAGGCTTGACACGCCAGAATATGGCTAGCTGGTTACGCACCAACGACACTGTCATACCGGTCATCACCGCTATAGGTAAAAGGACAGCAACACCTCGGCTTTGCCATCGTTGTTGAGTGACAGTGCGCTGACTAATATCTACAAATCTTTGGGTTAAAGCTGATAAGTCCTTTGGATGAGTTTGCAAAAATCGACTCACATCTTTGAGATACTGTTGGCCGAGTAAGTAGTCTGAGGATTGGGGCTCACCGCGTTGGTGCCATATCCAGGCTCTGTCCTCAAGATCCCGTCGCTGTCGTAGAAAGGGGCGACTGGTTTGCAGCCATTGACGCAAAAAGGTCCAATCTGACACCAATGATTTATGAGCCAGCTCAATATTTTCTGCTAATGTGCCCGGTGTTGTAGGTAAGTTAGCCACAAGCCAGTGCTTGATATCTGTTGTTTCATGGGAGTGTGTCCTCCAGGCCGCCGCCGCCATCGTTTGCCCATCTGTTTGGGGAACTAACTGAGATTTGTCAACTACTACTAGACGTGCAGTTACCAGTTTCTGGAGTGTCTGCTCAATCAAACCTTGGGGAAACTGTTGGTTAATGAGTTCTAATTTTCGGGCAGGGCGACATTGATCAACGCGACCTTCACCCAAATCGCACAATGCGAGAAATATTCGCTTTACTGCAGCCTGTTCTTCTGGAGGCAACGACAGATACAGCTCTGTGGCTCTGTCTGTAACCATTGTAGATAGTCGTCCTAACTGTATATAGCTATTTAAGGAGAGGCAAGGCTCTCCTTTGCTGTAAGAGGCAGAAGTGCGATGTTGCCATAGTTCGTATAGTGTGTTTTGTAATAACGCTAATTCACCAGGAGCACCAGTTAAGTCTAGGGTGAGATTGGGCACTAAATAGGGATCAATTTTAAGACCCAGTTTCTGAGCTGGTTTCTCAATGACATCTCGGATTTCTTGGTAATTCATGGGAGGTATAACGCTCTGATTGCCCTTAAGCAATGAGAACAGTTCATCATAGGCTAGCAGACCATCGATAGCATCTGAGCGCAAACTGATCATTACACCTAAGGGAATCGAAGGACAGCGTAATGCTGTTAACAATGCATGGATGAACTGTTGTCGATCTTTCTCTATTTGAGGATCGGTGGTGGGCATTAGCAGCTCTTCAAACTGATCGATAATGAGCCACAATTTTGTGGCAGTCGAGTGCTTAAGCAGTGCTGCGGTGACTAAATGCACAAGGCCATCTGGTTCACGCTTCAGCAGTTCTTCTGTTTGTAACAATTGATGAGCAACTTCTATTTCTTGGTTAGCTACGGTGAAAGCCGCTGCTAGGTTTTTTAGGGGCTGTGTATTGGGAGTAAAATAACGCACTA
>JBCCXQ010000118.1:0-10269 GCA_039191365.1 Cyanobacteria bacterium P01_F01_bin.13
ACCAATACATCCACAATGTCATGCCCCGTGTTCAGGCTAATCACTTGGCTTTTGAAGGTATGTTGCTTCTTTTTTCCCGAATAATAAGCTTTCTGAACCTCATTATCTCCAGGGCGTTCACGGGGTTGCTCGGTACTATCGACTAAGAGCTCTTGCTCGGCAAGAATTGCCTGAAGTAAGGCTAATTCCTCGGGATTGTCGGCGACTTCTTCGAGCCAACTCGCTGGCAGCTGTTGACGTAATCTCTCGACCCAATCGTGATAGATGTCATGGGCTGTGCTTTCACACACCCCATAGTGTAATCCAAGCATCTCAAAGGTCGGATGCTGCCTGAGATACAACAGACACAGGCTGATTTCCTCCGCATCGCTCAGTTTGGGAGGGCACACGCCTCCGGGGGCATTGATACGGACTTTGGTTTGAGATGCCTGGGACGTTTGGCTCGCTTGGTGGACTACCAATACCCCGATCAACTCACTGAATTCTTGATAGCCAATCCCAAACATACGCTGACAACGCTCAGGATTTTGATTGATATAATCGTAGGGATTTTTCATTTGGTCGGTAATGCTCTACTTTTAGAGTTTTACCGCCTTTTTTTATCCGAATTTATATTTTGGAGATGTCTATTTCTTTTTCCAAGGCCGCTTGCTGCTCAACCTCGGTTTGTTCAAGGGTGCTGAGCGTATCCTGGTGCTCTTGCGTCAGTAGATGCAGTGTGTCGGCCACCACGCGAATGTGTTTCAGAGTTTTTAGATGACGTGTTTCAATGTCAATGGCCTGATCCAGTTCACCTAGTTTTAAGGATTCGGCGGTTAATTTTTCTGAGAGCTGCGTGACAATGCTGCCAAACTCCAGCTGTAAATCGGCCAGACCTTTAACAATCCCGTCAACGGTGTAGGCGGAGGCTGCGTTTAGTATCTGTTCATTTCTAGCGATTAGGGTCTCTTCTTCTTTGGTGGCAATCCTTGATCCCAGCTTTTTTCATTCTGTGAGAATTTGCTCAAAGGCAGCAAAAACTTGGTCTTTGCTATCCTACGATGCAACCATCACTATTACTCCAGCAGACACATCGATAGGCTAATTCTGGCACCTATGAGTATGGAAAGTAGCCGCCTCTTATTAAACTTAATCCTGATACTGATTCAAGCACTCCATGAACGCAGACTTAACTAATGCCCCGAGGTTTGGTTCACAAACTCTTGGGGACCAGTATAACCAGAAGCAGCAGCCAAAGATTGTAAGGACTGCACACCAGCATAGGTTTGCCCATTAATCTCCCAGGTAGGATAGCTCTGCACACCAGCAGTGCGACAAGCATTGGGTTGAGGATTTACACCTTCCTCATCACATTCTACGTAAGTTAAGTGTTGAAAGGCTTGCTTACCAAAAAGAGTTTGCTGAGAATGACAGTGAGGACACCACCAGGCTCCATATTTCTTGGCACCAATGGCAGTCAAGTGCTTGGCTAATTCAATTTCTGATGTGCCAGAGTCAGTTTCCACAGCAGGTGGAGGATTACCGGCGGTAAAGGTATCTGGATTCTGAGCATAGGCATACAAACCAGTGGTGGCAATAGCCGCTACTAAAGCAACTGAAATACCTGGCAACAACAATTGCCCCAAACTCTCCCAACGATTACCGACAAGAGTTAAGCCCCATAAGCTAACTGCAAGTAACGCTGACAATAAGCAGGGGATGCAAGCTTCTTGCAATACACCAAACATGATGTATAGGAGATAACCGCTAAAGATGGTCATGGCGGTGCTGCCAATAAATAGCCCCAACCAGGTGGGGCCTTCTAACGATTTCTTTTTGGTGACAACGGGACCAATGGCCAACGCCCCCATCAGTAAATATGAGATCGCACCCAACAACGGCAGAGAAATTCCCCCCAACTGCACATAGGCACTACCCGCCAGAGAGCTGTTTCCTTTAGCCATACAGCCAACCGCCAGCAGCAGTCCAGCAGCAGCCACCCCGGTAATCAGATAGCGAGAATTACGATGAATCCAAGTTGTTGGTTGTTTACGTTTGCGTGCCATTTTTTCTAACTATATAGGTCTAAAATGCCGGTCTAAAATGTGATGTTCTTTGCCCATGAACCGTTTGTAGGGGCGTTCCATGGAACGCCCCTACAAACGCCCCTACAACGGTCAAATGCCTTCAATGGCATAGGCCAAATTCTGCAATTCTGCCGCTGGTAAATCTGCTACAAGGGCATAGAGATAATCGTCATCGCGCCACAGCACAATACCCGTACCATAGGGCTGCTGTAGCGTGATCTGAGCAGACTGAAATTCAGGGAACTCCTCCTTAGCCACGTTCAGCTGGTAAGCAGATACGGTTTGATCCGTCTCCAGCTGATAGGTCAGCCGTAAGCCTTGGGTTGCTCCCAGCTGACAGTTACTGCCACCCAGTAATGTGCCCTGCTTAGCAGGCAAAAGGGGTAAGGCTGCCCTAGTAGTTTGAAATCCCTGGACGACTGCAGGAATTTCATCTGGCCGTTCAATGGCAAAATCCACTGGCCCCTCAGGGTTAGTCAGAGACCGTTGGTGATCCTGCAATAGCTGACTCAGACCAGACCAGGTTTGGTTAATGTCGAATTGGTCTGGGGAATCATCTAATTCGGACTGAGGATAGCGAGTCTGGAGTCTGCGCACTTGACCGCTGAGATGAACTGTGGCCAGACCACAAACAATCGCCAAACTAGCTGCTGCTGCACTCATGGCCCAGGGCAGACGCGGTTGAAAACGTCTGTTTTTTTGAAGACGCATTTTTTGAAGACTAGGACGATGCTGGGCCAGCTCAGCTTGGGCAGCCGAGAGAATTTGCGATCGCAATTCCCTCTCCGGCTCTACCTCATCTAAGCCATAGGGCATCATCGCCAGAGCTTCCTGCAATGCCGCCACCTCAGCCTGCAGCTCTGGCATATCAGCCAGCAGGCATTGAAAATCTTCTGCCTCTGTCGAACTCAAATCCCCTAAGACATACCCAGCGATCAACTCTTGAATCTCTTCACGGGAAAAGGAGTTGGTCATAGTGAGTCCTCGCTTAACGCATCCAACTGTTTACGTAATTGCAATAAGCCACGTCGTGCCCAGCTTTTTACTGTCCCCAAAGGCACCCCTAACCGCTCCGCAATATCACGCTGAGACTGGCCTTCGTAATAACTCAGCTCCAACACTTCTCGCTGCTGTGCTTTTAATGTCGTCAAGGCTGCTCGCACAAGGGTACGCTGTTCTTGCTGGGTAAGGTGTTTCATGGGTGTAGCCAAGTCAACAGTGGGTTGATTACCCTGCCACTGGTTCAAATACTTTTGCTGAGTTGAGTGGGCCCGCAACCGATCAATGACCCGAGAGCGGGTCAACGTAGTTAAATAACTAGCCAGGGCACCGCGACCAGGATTGTAAGACCGAGTACGCATCAAACTCAAAAACACTTCCTGAGTCAGATCTTCGGCTTCCGCTACACGACGTAACCCTTTAAGAGCGAGGCCATACACCAAGCTGCCATAGCGGTCATAAAGAATCCCTAGCGCAGATAACTCCCCTGCCCATAGGCGAGCCACTA
The DNA here is from genome assembly GCA_039191365.1 of Cyanobacteria bacterium P01_F01_bin.13. Lineage (GTDB taxonomy): Bacteria > Cyanobacteriota > Cyanobacteriia > Phormidesmidales > Phormidesmidaceae > Leptothoe. The sequence continues at coordinate 3,574 of JBCCXQ010000118.1, forward strand.
TAGCCCCATCGGCCTCACGCTCCATTGCCAAATGCTTCTCGTTATCTACTATCTGATTCACAGCCTCACCAAGCCGCTTGCATTAGGTATACGGCTGCCCAATCAAATCGGATGCAGGCTCCTTTAAAAATAAAAAGGGAGAACAGATGCCCTCCCATAAAAATGTCACAGCCCTACCAATATTTCTTTAATAGGGTTTCAGTGAATATACGGCTACCGAGTCAGATCGGATGCAAAGTATCCTAAGTCGGCGTTACTGCTCCATAGGATGGAGATGTAGCTAAAAAAGGAGAGCTTGCACTCTCCCCGTTAGGCTCAATATGTTCATGTAAAAATGAAATGTTTAAGCCGCCTGCCTACGCTTGCGACTTAACGCAACCAATCCACCAGCCGCCATGAGGCCAAGAATAGTACCGGGTTCAGGCACATCTTCTACCTGCTCTACACGAATACGTGCAACCTGGTAACCGAGAGCCGTGAAATCAGCACCTGTAAAGTTCAGAGGCAGACCATTAAGCGCACTAGAATCCGTAGTACTCAAAATAGTACCGACGGTCAGGCCTTCATGCAGCTCTACAACACCGTTCTCATCGGTACCTGTATTGGGAGTTTGCTGACCTAAGAAAGCAGTACTAAAGGGCAATTCATCATTGACCTCAGTGCCGCCATCCAAAACACCACTACCTGGAACAATAAAGTCAGCCCCTAAGAAATTCCCTGCATCATCAAAGATTTCAAACGCCAGTGGATCGCCATTGGCAATAAATGCATCATTACTAGGAATCACCATGGATGCGTAGCTAAAGTATTGATTAACCGCAGGATCCACATCCAAAATAAAACTGGTCACCTCACCCGGCTCCAAGGGCGGAGGACCGTCGCTGAGCAATGTAGCTTGCACACCATCAGGATTTGCCGCTGCAAACGCATCCGTTAGCTGAGTAGTGTCACCATCTTCCACTAGAGACTCTAAGCCAGGGAAACCATCTAGCGATTCTCCCCGGTTATAAAGATCAAACGTACCATCGTGGAAACCCACCCATGCAGGGGTGAGAAATCCACCGTTAATGGGTGCAAGGTTTTCGATTGTTACTTTGAGCGTTGCGGCAGACACCGCCGTTGCCATTGTTGTCACTGTCCCCAAGGCCATAGCAGCAGCCATCACCGCCTGGCGGGGGAAACGAGTAAACCTATTCATAGCTAGAGTGATAAAACTTCAGTGGAAATTACAAGAACCTGACCTGTGGACGTCGTTTGCCTCAAAAAACATCAAGAAAGCAACGTCTGATATGAAAAGGTCATCCCCCTGAAGGAATTCTTGGTGAAAGGCGTAATTTTACGCTGAGGGTGTTTTGAGAAAGGACTGAGATCTTTGTAAAGAAAATAAGGAACACCTGAGAAACTACTGAGCAAACCGCAGAAAAGCTCTGACAGCAGAGCATTCAGTGTTGAAATGAAAATTTTGGATGCGATAGTAATAGCAAAGGCAACGTAGGACTCTTCATGGCTAACAAATCAAGTAAAACACTCACGTTACTCAGTCAGCATGGCTGTTTTGGTGGCACTGTCGGCATTTATAGTCACCTGTCAACAGAGTGTCAGTGCACCATGAAGTTTGCGGTGTATGTGCCCCCTCAAGCGGAAATTAGACCGGTACCAATTCTCTACTATCTATCGGGGCTGACCTGTACTGAGGAAAATTTCATTACCAAGGCAGGGGCTCAGCGTTATGCAGCCCACTATGGCTTGATGCTTATAGCCCCAGATACCAGCCCCCGCGGAGAAACCGTACCGGACGAGGAGGGCTGGGACTTTGGCACTGGTGCTGGATTTTATGTAGATGCCACAGAAGAGCCTTGGGACAAAAACTATCGTATGTACAGCTATGTGACCCAGGAGCTGCCAACCCTCATCCATGGAAACTTTTCAGTGGAGCCCACTCGCCAGGGAATTTTCGGCCACTCTATGGGAGGCCATGGAGCCTTAATATGCGGTCTACGTAATGCTGATAAATATCAGTCCATCTCTGCTTTTGCACCGATTTCTGCACCGATGCAATGCGCCTGGGGTCAAAAAGCACTGAGCAAGTATTTGGGTGTCAATCAATCTACCTGGGCAGCCTACGACGCTAGTGAACTCATCAGGCAGTATGCACTGCCAAACCGACATATTCTGATCGATCAAGGCCTTGACGATCCCTTTCTAGAGCAACAGCAGCTTAAACCCAAGGTGTTCCAAGCCGCCTGTGAGGAGATGGGGCAACCCTTAACCCTGAGAATGCAAACTGGCTACGACCATGGTTACTACTTTATTTCAACCTTTATGGAAGACCATATTCGGCAACATGCTGAGACATTATGTAGTTAGAAATTAGCTTCTTAGTATTAGCTCCCTAGTAAAAATAACCCGACTAATGTGGCACTATTCCACAGGCTGTGGATTAACATGGGCGACAGCAAATTTCGCGATCGCACATATACCCAAGCTAAAACCGCCCCCAGCAATGTGAGTGGTAGAACCTCCGACAGGCTCAAATGGGCCGCTGCAAAAATAAAACTGCTGAGTAAAATAGCTCCCCAAACGGGCATGTAACGGGTCAGGGAAGGCAGTAAGAACCCTCGAAATAAAACCTCTTCAAACAGAGGAGCTGCCACAGCGGCCGTGAGGAAAAACAACAGCAGGGCAACGCCATCACTTTCTTGCAATACCGTTTGCAACAGCGGATTATTGCCCCCCTGTCCATGCCAAATTTGCTGATTAAGCGCAGAGATCCCAATCATTAATGGCAGCGCTACCAGATATCCGCCTGCTCCCCACAGAGGCCAACGATCCAAGAGCTTCAGGTGAAACCAATCTTTGGGTAACGGTCGATAGGTCCAAATAGAGCCGACTAACACCGCAATACCGCTGGCGGACATCAGGAGATAAAACACCATGGAATAGAGGGCTCTGCCTCGGCTACTCGTGGCCGCAAAGCTCAGCCCTGACATCCCCAAAATAAAAGGAATCAGCAGCTGACCCACAAAGAAAAAACCAACGATCAGCACCTGCCAAATGATTTCTCCGTCCCATGGCACCTCCCATGGCAACAAGGTCTGTCCCAACAACGATTGATCACGCTGGGTAAACCGTTGTACAGCAAGAAAAATCAGTATACCAACGCCAACAATGCAACCCAGCACAGGCATGGCACCCACTGCGGCAAGTTTTAATAGCTTTGATTGCGCCGCTGTTTGTTCTTGCTCGTTTAGCTGGGCGAGATCTACCGAACGCTCGTCCAAACTGTATAGCTGTTCTAAAACACGGTATTGAAACCAGCCCTCCAGCTGGTTTGTAATGGTCATTTCTGCCGTCGGCATGATCACAGGCGGTGTCGCCCAAAGGCCCAACAACACCCTAGCCACATCAGTCAAGGCTCCCTCTCCCTCTGCCAAAGGCTGCCAACGCTGACGAGCAGCATCAATCTTATTTTGTTGAGTCGCAATGACGCCCAGTTTGAGATCGATCGTATCAATCAGGGCCTGCTGCTGAGTCATAGCTGCTTTGAATTTCTCAGGTTGAGGAGTATCGTCCTGCGCGGCTAATTGTTTTTGCGATCGCGCTACCCCAGAAACCGCTTCTTTACGCACTGCCTCGTACTGTTTGGTCACTGCTTCTAATGGTTTTGCCCCTAGTAGCGCATCCCCTAGCTGCTTAAACTCAGCGTCCTCTAACTCGTCCCACTCAGACGCCTGTAGCAGCAAATCACTTTGATAAAGCTGTAGCTGGCCGGTCACTTGAGGCTGGGAAAAACTTTCGTATAGCGATGACGCCAGCACCAGCACCACCAGCCCCGTCAAAATCGATAAAACAACCCGCTTTAGCGTCATTAGAAATACAAAGACAGTCTAGGCATTATCGCATTGAGAACCGGAGAATAGGGAATGGAGAATGGGGATTTCTGAGCACTTCACTCTCTCGAATATGCAAATCCTCAATCTAGCCTCTGCTCACTACTCACCAGCGCAGCGAACTCCTTACTACCTTTATTACCAACTGTTGCCAAGATGATTAATCTTTTGAGCAGAGTGATTTAATAGCTTCTGTACGCCACTGTATCAACGGCTACGATTAGACATTATTGCCATACTTACGAAACTCAGAATCACTATGAAACGTAGACAGTTAATTGGCTATGGCTTAACGGGTGCTGCTAGCACAGCAGCCCTCACTGCCTGTGCTCAATCAACCGCTCCGACCGCTGGAGATAGTGGGGAAGCACTGCCTACGATTCGGTGGAAAATGGCCACTAGCTGGCCCAAATCCTTAGATACGCTATACGGGGCAGCCGAGATTGTGTGCGATCGCATCGCTGCCATGACCGATGGTCGCTTTACCATCGAACCCTACGCCGGTGGCGAAATCGTACCCGGATTACAGGTACTAGACGCCGTGCAAGATGGCACCGTGGAATGTGGTCACAGCGCCTCTTATTACTATGTGGGTAAAAGTCCCGCCCTCGCCTTTGGCACCACCGTACCGTTTGGCCTCAACGCTCAGCAGCAAAATTCCTGGCTGTATCACGGTGGCGGCCTGGAAGCCATGCAAAAGCTCTATGCTACATTTAATATCATCAACTTTCCAGCCGGAAACACTGGCGTGCAAATGGGTGGCTGGTTCAACAAAGAAATCAACACAGCCAATGACCTCAAGGGCTTGAAGATGCGTATCCCCGGCTTAGGCGGCAAAGTCATGGCCAAGCTGGGGGTCAACGTGCAGAATATCCCGGGGGGTGAAGTCTTTATCTCCCTTGATCGCGGTGCCATTGACGCTGCCGAGTGGGTCGGTCCCTACGATGACGAAAAACTAGGCCTACAAAAAGCAGCCCAGTTCTACTACTATCCCGGCTGGTGGGAACCCGGTCCTTCCTTTGACATGATGATCAATATGAATGCATGGACATCTCTACCACCGGTATATCAAGAAATTGTCAAAACTGCCTGCGTCGAATCCAATATGAGCACCCTGGCCAAGTATGACGCTGCCAATGGAGCCGCTCTTAAGAGCTTACTGGGAGCAGGCGTTCAGCTCAAAGCCTTTAGCAATGAAATCTTAGTCGCCGCCCAAAAAGCCGCCTTTGAAATCTACGACGAAAACGCCAGCAGCGATGCTGCTTTCAAAGAGATTTACGACCAGTGGAAAACATTCCGCGATTCCGTGTATGGCTGGCATCGGTTGAATGAGCAGGGCTTTGCAAACTTTGCGAACCAGGCTTGACTCCAGCAGCATCAGCTATCAAGCACCCACTAGTAAACATTCCTCGATGAGCTTTAGGTTTTGCACCCAAGGCAGTTTAGCGATTTCTCAACAGATAGGAGATTCTAGAGGGCACCAACTTAAAGCGGGACGTTTTCCCAAGGATAGAATCTAGAATATAGGAGCTAGAAGTCATACCCCTTCTACATTCTGACTCCTATATTCTAGATTCATACCTAACCAAAATTTCCCGGTTTAGGTGGATATTCACTCTAGATAAAGTGGTAGTTGGGGTTTGTGATCCCCATCACCACATTTACTCAGCCAATTTCAGAAACGTCTTAAGGAACCTTCAGTTATCAGTCAGATAGCGTTCAGCTAGCCCCAGCATTCTTGTAATCAATGAAGCGATTCAAACACTTCACCGATACACCAAGGAGCTTTAACCATGAAACGCACACTTCTTTCTGCTTTAACTGTTCTCGTTGCGACAGCTGCCATTGCCCCTGTTGCTTCCGCCGTTGAGCCCGCTAACTTCAATATTCAAGAAAGTCGCCTTGAAGCTTTAGATCGCCGCAGTAAGAATTCTGTTCACAAGCTACGCATTGAGCACCTCAACAATCAAACCAAAGCTATCGAAGATATCCAAGCCACTCGCCTGGAAGCCCTTGACGCTCGCACCAAAGCTGTTGATAACATCCAAGCTGAGCGCTTAAATGCTCTCGACGCTCGGACTAAAAACAACGTTCATAAACTACGCATTGAGCATCTCAATAACCAAACTAAAGCTGTTGAAAATATTCAAGCCGCTCGTTTAGAAGGACTGGATGCTCGTACTAAAGCTGTCGATAACATCCAGGAAGCTCGCCTGGATGCACTGGATGCTCGTACTAAGTCTATAGTCCGATAACAGATTGCTGGGCTTACTCAAGTTTGGGTGCCCGATGCAGACTCCGTTAATCTGTGAAAGCTTCATTCCGTTGGGGCACCCTTTTCTCATCAGACTCTCTACACACACTCCAAGCCTCTGTCGATAAGGTAGGGGCTTTTTTTGATAAGAGTTGCGATCTATCCCCATGGTTTAGGTCTTATTCAAAGTTCAGGTTACATAATTTGGCTATAAGTATCCAAAGCCTAGAAAATTGAGGGCTTTGTATCTAAATTTGAAACGATACGGAGTATCGGCTAAAACAGGTGAAGGGGTAGTTGGCGTAATGATTAATCGTTTTAAGAGGCTGGGCGATACATAGTTTCCTTGGACAAAGGGTCTTCGGCAACTAGCGCAATTGATCGAGGCCCCTTCCGCCTCTGGCATCTCCCCTTTAGAAGGGGAGGAACTTGTAAGGCATGTTTTTTGTTTAAAACTTGATCTACGTTCAATCTCGTTAGGTGGTGCAGCGGCGGAGTGATGTGACCCATGGAAAATCAGCAGGCTCTTGAAGTATTGCAAAAGAAGCTTGA
>JBCCXQ010000119.1:0-10157 GCA_039191365.1 Cyanobacteria bacterium P01_F01_bin.13
GTGTCGTGCCCCGCGATCGCACCCAGTAAAATTGCGGCATCTTCCACCGTACGGCTAAAGGGACCAATCTGATCAAGCGATGACGCAAAGGCCACTAATCCATAGCGAGAGACCAGCCCATAGGTAGGTTTCATGCCTACAACACCGCAGTAGGCCGCTGGCTGACGGATCGAGCCGCCCGTGTCTGACCCCAGGGAAATAGGGGCCTGATCGGCCGCTACAGCAGCAGCAGATCCCCCTGAGGACCCGCCAGGCACACGGGAAGTATCCCAGGGATTAGCCGTTAGCTGATAGGCCGAATTTTCCGTGGAGCTGCCCATGGCAAACTCATCCATGTTGGTTTTGCCCAGAAAAATCGCGCCTGCATCCGCCAGCCGCTGTGTGACCGTCGATTCATAGGGGGGAATAAAACCCTTGAGGATTTTGGAGGCACAGGTGGTCTCAATCCCTTTAGTGCAAAGATTGTCCTTCAGAGCAATGGGGATACCGGCTAAAGGGCCCAAGGCAGCACCGGATGCGATCGCATCATCCACCTGTTTAGCCTGAGCCAATGCTTTATCCACCGTTACCGACAAAAAACTATGGAGCTTAGGCTCTAGCCCCTGCAATCGGTCTAAATAATCTTGAGTAATTTCAACCGCAGTACGCTCTTTTTTAGTGAGCTGTTGCTGCAACTTGCGGATGACTGACATTCGGGCTCCTCAGTATGCCTAGCAATTCCAAGCTAACAGTATAGGTGGGAATGGCAACGATGGTGACAGCAAGTCTGGACCTGTGGAGATGGTCTAGATCCTGTGTTCTATAGAGTTAAATTTTCGGGTCGAAGGTTATTTTAGGTGAAGAATAGTGTAGAAGGTAGGGGCCCTGTAATCGCTAAGCGCTGCTATGCATCTGAATCATCGTCAAACGATTACGTAGCCGTAGGGCAAGTTTTTTGGGAAATGTGTAGCTGAGTACAACTTTTTTTATTATTTCTCTATTAAATCTTTAATGAAGACCTTAGGTAACTATACCTGTGGTGGCATGGGTTATTTGCGTATCAATAATCACCTGTTGTAGGTATTTGCTGATACAAGCGTTTAATCTGTTTATTGTGGTCACGATTTATTTGTACTGTAGCCATCTGTGTTTAAAGGTTTTTGTCCCCACTCCTGAATCTCTGCTAGTCCGTCACCGCTCGTCATAGTCATGCTCCGGTTCATAAGCCATCTATGATCCTTTTCCGTTCTACCCCCAAACCAATCTGGCGTCAGACTTGGCTACGTCTGCTATTACTGTCTGGCAGCACAGCAGGGCTGGCGATGTTGGCAATGCCGCAGGTGTCGTCTGACTGGATATCGACGACTAAGGCATGGTTAGCCTCAGCAACCGTGGCCTCAGCTGACAGTGACCAAAGTGGCCAAGTAGAAGTCTTTAACGAAGAGGACGTAGCCTCACTACAGCGGGTGAATCCGGAGGGAGTTGTAAGACCCTATATTGCCCTTACCCAGCTGGGCCAGAGCCTGACAGAACGCGTTCTGCAAAAAGAGCAGGCTGCCCACAGCTATGATTATGCGATCGCATTAGCTAATCAGGCTTTGACACTCCGTAAACAGGCTAAAAGTCTGGAACTGCTACAGCAAGAAAATGAGCTCTGGCAAGAGGCCGTATACGCTCTGGAATCTGTACACAGTGATTCAGCAGAATATATAAAAGCCCAAGCAAAGTTAAAAGAATACAACACCATCACCACGGTAGTAGAGCGCCGCATTAATCAGGAACAATCCAAATTTTTAGCTCCGATTGCAGCCGCTAAAGGTAATCCCAACGCTGTACGTATTGCCCTTTGCCAACTAGAGAGCGATCAATGCCGCTCATTTCGTGGTGATGTCCCCCCTGTGAGTCTGGCCAGTTTAGTTAAGCTGCCTCTGGCAGTCGCTTTGATGCATCAGGTAACCAGCGGCAAAGCGAGCCTGGATGAGCAAATTTACATTGACCCCAGCAACTTTACCGAAAATGCCCAGGGGGCAAAAATTTTCATTGACAAGAACTACACCCTTCGCGAAGTGATGGTGCGGATGATTACCGAGAGTAATAATATCGCCACCAATCAGCTGATCGACTACATGGGCTACGACGCTATCAATACTGCCCTACAGGCAGAAGGCTTTACCTCTACGGTCGTAGGGCACAAATTAGTGGGTGCTAGCACCTTTCCCAAAAGCATGGGGGCCGGTCGGAATCGTAGCACCGCCGATGAGCTTACCCAAATGATGATGCGGATCTACAGCTTTACTAAGGCCAGTGATGAGGAGATTCTCAATGCCTTAGTGGGCCAATATGACCTTGATTTTGGCTATCGAGCCCTGATTAAGGAAAAGCCAAAGATTTTTTGGATCGGCGAGAAAACTGGTCAGAATTCCTCAGTTATTGGTAGCACTGTAGCCTTTAAGGTAGGCGAAGAACGCTATGTCATGACCGTTACCATCGACAAAAGTGCTAATCAAAGCAGACTGCGACAGATTATTCGGGATGTTGCCCGACATGTTTTGGAGCATGGTCCTCTAGACCAGCAACAGCCAGCCCCTAAGGTGGCCAAGCGCTTGTCGTAGTAAATTAATGTCTCTAGCTCTCTCTAAAATCATTGTGGCCATAGCTAATTTTTAGAGAAAGCGTATAAAACCCATGGGTGCTAAAAACTCTCTGGCTTTTTTAGCAGTACAACTATGACATAACCTTACCTATATTTAACTATCTTCAACTACGTAGATTCTCCACGTCAGCACGGTTAATTTAGACGCAGACTTTAGCATTCGTCTGATGATTTTTGACAATTTTCAGAGTGCAACTATCAGGCTGTAGCCGTTTGAACGCCCTAGCATTTCTGTCATTGCCTCAACTCATAACGCTGGCAGGAACAGATGCAGACAGCCCCGTCATACAGGTATCTCAGAGCACAAATCAAAAATAAATTGTTTCAACCTCTTGTCAAGGGTTGAATACACCCTCAAACTAAATAATGAATTAATAAACTGCGCTAGTGAGACGATCCTGTGAAAAGAGTTCTTTCGATTATTCTCGGCGGTGGTGCTGGCACTCGCCTCTACCCTTTAACTAAGTTTCGTGCAAAGCCCGCAGTTCCTCTAGCCGGTAAATATCGATTGATTGATATCCCAGTTAGTAACTGTATTAACTCAGAAATATTAAAAATCTACGTTCTCACGCAGTTTAATTCCGCCTCCCTCAATCGCCACATCACTCGGGCCTACAATTTCTCCCAATTTAGTGACGGTTTTGTCGAAGTGCTGGCCGCCCAGCAAACCCCAGAGAGTCCCAGCTGGTTTCAGGGCACTGCTGACGCCGTTCGCAAGTATCTATGGCTGTTTGAAAGCTGGGATGTGGATGAGATTATCATTCTCTCCGGTGACCATCTTTACCGCATGGACTATGGCAAATTTGTCCAGCGTCATCGTGATACAGGCGCTGATATCACCTTGTCGGTGGTGCCCGTGGGCTACAAGGTTGCCCCTAGCTTTGGTCTGATGAAAATTGACGGCTCTGGACGCGTGGTTGACTTCCATGAAAAGCCTAAAGGTGATGACCTGGAAGCCATGAAAGTGGATACCACCACTCTGGGGCTTAATCCTGAGCAGGCGCAGGAAAATCCCTTTATCGCGTCCATGGGTATTTACGTCTTTAACAAACAGACATTGATTGATCTGCTACGGCGTTCCCCCGAACAAACTGACTTTGGCAAGGAAATTATTCCTGGCTCTGCCCGTGACTACAATGTTCAGGCTTATCTCTTTGATGGATACTGGGAAGATATTGGTACCATCGAAGCATTTTTCAATGCCAACCTGGCCCTGACTCAACAGCCTCGCCCCCCGTTTAATTTCTATGATGAAGCCGCTCCAATCTATACAAGAGCACGCTATCTTCCCCCCAGTAAAGTGCTGGATTCTAAGATTACTGAGTCCATCATTGGTGACGGCTGCATTATTAACAAATGCAGCATTCATCGCACGGTGATTGGCTTACGTCAGCGGATTGGGGCTAATTGTGAAATTGAAAATGCCCTGCTGATGGGGTCTGATTACTATGAATCTAGTGAAAGTCAGCAGCATCTAACCCGTGGCAAAATCCCTGTGGGTATTGGTGAGGGGACTATTATTAAAAAGGCCATTGTCGATAAAAATGCTCGCATTGGCGGCAATGTGAAAATCCTCAACAAGGAAAATGTCCAGGAAGCTGAACGGGAAGATTTGGGCTTTTATATCCGCAGTGGCATCGTCGTTGTGCTTAAGAATGCTGTAATTCCTGACGGGATGATTATTTAAGAGAGGGCGGGCACGGCCCATCGTTTGATGAATATGGTCCCTTGAAAGGGCTCCCAAAATTGGGAGCCCTTTGCCATATTTGCCATAAATGTCGTTATTCAATCTGGGGTTTATTCTGGTGGTAATGGATTTGGTGGGCTGTGCCCACACTACAAGGGCTTAAAGATAGATGGATTTTCGCGAAAGCCTGACAATGGCCGTTAAAACCCTAACTGCCAGCAAACTTCGCAGCGGTCTAACCATGCTGGGAATCATCATTGGCAATGCCTCGGTAATTTCGATGGTGGGCCTGGGGGAAGGGGGACGCCGCTATATCAACGAGCAGCTCCAAGGGTTGGGGCCTAATATTTTATTTATTGTGCCGGGCAATCGAGAAACCCGTGAGCTGGGAGGACTGGAAATCACTCGGAATCTTGTTTTAGCTGATGCTGAGGCCATTGCGGAACAGGTTCCATCAGTGATTTCTGTGGCCGCTGAAAATACAACACCGGGTCTGGTTACGTATCTCAACCGCAATGCTAAGGTCAATGTGATTGGCACCAATCCGGCCTTTATCGCAGTCCGAAATTTCTCCACAGCCCAGGGGCGGTTTATTTCTGACTTGGATATGAAACGCACCAGTGCCGTTGCGATTTTGGGAGGTTCTTTGGCCGAACGTCTATTTGAGGAGCAGGTACCGCTGGGTCGCTCCGTACGTGTTAATAATATTTCTTTTGAAGTGGTGGGGGTGTTAGCAGTACAGGGATCCAACCTGGGAATAAACTATGACGATGCTGTGATGATTCCCATTACCACCCAAGCAAGTCGGATTGTTGGCCGCACCTCTCCCTACGGTATTGAGGTGGGCTTTATTTCAGCGACCGCCCGTGATGCTGACAGTCTACAAACGGCAGAGTTTCAGGTAACTAATCTATTACGTTTACGCCACGGTATTGTTGACCCGGATGAGGATGATTTCTTTATTCAAAACCAGGACACGCTGCTCACTATTGCCGATACCATTACAGGAGCTTTAACGTTGATGCTGGCTGCGATCGCAAGCATTTCTCTCCTGGTAGGCGGCATCGGCATTATGAATATCATGCTCGTCTCAGTGCGCGAACGCACCCAAGAGATTGGTCTCCGCAAAGCCGTTGGCGCATCTCAAAATGACATTCTCATTCAATTTTTAATTGAGGCCATTATCCTCTCTGCCGCTGGTGGCATCATGGGCACGCTGCTTGGCATCAGCGGCATTAGTCTCCTCAGTCTATTGACCCCCTTCGAATCCTCTGCTTCCATCGGTGCCATTGTGATCGCCGTTGGCGTTTCCGGTAGCATCGGTCTATTTTTTGGCGTTATTCCCGCCCGTCAGGCCGCCAAGCTCGATCCGATTGTAGCTTTGCGTAGCATTTAACGACATTCCCAATTCCCTAACCAATGCCAGCTTTAATTAAGCTCCAACACATTGCCAAAATTTACGGTAGCGACAACACCGAAGTTAAAGCACTTTGGGACGTTAGTCTCACCATTAATCAGGGAGATTATTGCGCCATTATGGGGCCTTCGGGGTCGGGCAAGTCCACCGCCATGAATGTGATTGGTTGTTTAGATCGCCCCACCCAGGGACGTTACTTTTTTGATGGTCAGGATGTGGCTCAGCTGAGGGATGATGCCCTGGCCATTATCCGCAATCGTAAAATCGGATTTGTCTTTCAACAATTTCATCTGCTCCCTCAACTCAGTGCCCTGGACAATGTTGCCCTACCCATGGTGTATGGGGGCATTGCCGCCGCTGAACGACGTCAGCGCGCCACCGACGCACTACAACGGGTAGGGTTAGGCAATCGACTCACCAATAAACCCAGCCAGCTATCCGGTGGTCAACAACAGCGGGTGGCCATCGCTCGGGCCATCGTCAATCGCCCCCTGTTGCTGTTAGCCGACGAACCTACTGGGGCCCTTGATACCACCACCACCGATGAAGTGATGAAAATCTTTAAAGAACTCAATCAGGGAGGGATTACGGTGGTCATGGTGACCCACGAACCAGCCGTCGCCAGGCTCACTAAGCGGGTGGCATGGTTTCGGGATGGTCAGGTGATCAATGCCCATATGCAACCTGAGGATGTTAGCTATGGAGCCCTGGTGGAGTAAGTAGGATTACTGACATAAGTACGTAAGATCACGGGAATTAGATGGTAGGCTATGAGCCATATATCCTTTCGAATTTTTAAGAAAGTTCGACTTTAAGCTGTTCCCGATGCATTGCCATGAATCAGTCAACCATCTGCTAATCCAGGGGAGAACTCTCAATGAACTTTGGCCATCGCTATGGGCTATCCCTGCTGCTAGCCTTGAGTCTTAGCACCGTAAAACCCGCCATTGCCCAGCAGTTTCGCAGCGCTGAGGCTGCCCTGGAACAAGGGGTAATCTATGTCCAGCAGGGGCAACTGGATGCAGCGATCGCAGCGTTTCAAAGTGCCATTAGCCTTGACCCCACCTTAGCGGTAGCCCATTACAACCTGGGCTTAGCCTACCGAGAACAAAAACAGATGCAGGCGTCTGCTGATGCTTTCTGGCAAGCGACTCAGGCTGATCCAGAGTTTACGATGGCCTATGTCAATTTAGGGGCGGCATTACTGGATGGCGGCAATTTGGAACAAGCCGAAAGCTATCTAAAAAGAGCCGTTACCCTGGAACCTGAATTGGGTATTGCCCATTACAATTTGGGTCTGGTGCAACGACGTCAAGGTAAATTGGCAACGGCATTAGAGTCATTTTTGTCTGCCGTTGACAACAGCCCTCAGGCCCCAGAAATCCACTATCAAATTGGTCTGATTTATCTACAACAAAATCAGCTGGATGGTGCTGTAAAAGCGTTAGAAACGGCCATCACCCTCGATAGCAACTATCCAGAGGCCCATTATAATCTAGGCATAACTCATTTTGGCCGAGGTGAATCAGACCTAGCCCTAGAGCATTTTGATCGGGCTATACAGCTCTATCCTGATTTTGGTCATGCCTACTATTCAAAAGGCCTAGCTTTAGCAGAGTTAGGGCGCACAGACGAAGCTGAACAAGTCCTAAATCAAGCCCTGGGCCTTTATGTTAACCAGGGGCGTAGGGAGTGGATAGCTAATACTCAGGCACAGCTTGAGAGAATTCGCCAATAAAAATATAGTTTGGCACACATAGTTCAGACCATACGTGATTGCTAGAAGCCTTAAATAGCGACAGTTATGTGTGCCGCAAACTATTGATTTTTGAACGTTCCTCAAAGACCCTCAACATTGAAAAAATCAATTTCAAATGCACGCGCCTGGCCACTTTCCAAAAGAGCCAGGTTACCTTTTAACTGTCGCCAAACAAAGGCTCCAATCAGAAACGTCATTGGTAATGACACACCATAGGACACCAAAGCTGGTGTTCTAAAACAGCCTAAACCTGATGCCAGAAAAACAGAAGTGCCTGCACACATACCGATAAAGGATAATAGGATGTTTATTTTGCCAAGCTTGGCAACCACTTCAGACGAGTTATTTTCACGCCAGGTATTTACAATTCCTTTCAAGACGATGGCAAAGACAGAACCTGACGCGATCGCAAACAAGAAACCAGCCGCCATAAAGTAAAAAGGAGGTGAAAAAGAGTATAAAAAATCAACCATGGTTAAGCTGTAAAATTCTTGTAACGTTCTGTTAATTCATTATTACACGCTGGGTAGCTGGTGCTCTGACGTCCTTGCCGCTAGGCTAATTAAGCGAGATTTTCTTCAAAAATTCTGGTTATGGCAATCTTCAAAAGGCTTTCGACGGACTGCTCTCCCCATAGCGTTTGCCCATAGTGTTTGGGGTCGCTGAATGCCCATGGGACAAACTCTGGAAACCTTGCCATATTGCTGTTTAGCTTTTGTAATGTAATGATTCAGGAATCCATCGGTATTGCGATTGTTGGCACAGGATTTGGCCAAAAGATCCATATTCCTGGGTTTAAAGCCCATCATCGTACTGATGTGGTGGCGGTGTATCATCGCGATCGCAACCAGGCCGAGGCCATTGCCAACCGCCATGGAATTCCCCATGCCTGCGACACCATTGACGCCGTTGTGGCCCTGCCCCAGGTCCAGGCCGTGAGCATATCAACCCCCCCCTTTGCCCACCACTCCATGGCCACCACCGTGCTCAAAGCTGGTAAACATTTGCTGCTCGAAAAACCCACCACCTTAAATGTGCAAGAAGCACAACAGCTCCAAACCCTGGCCCAACAGCATCAGGTGGTAACCGTTATGGACTTTGAATTTCGGTTTATCCCAGCCTGGCAGCGGTTGGCAGAATTACTCCAAGCAAACTATGTCGGTCAAAAACGACTGATCAAAATCGATTGGATTGCCGGTAGTCGAGCCAATCCAGAACGAGCCTGGAATTGGTACGCCCGCAAAGACCAGGGAGGCGGGGCCCTGGGCTCCATCGGCTCCCACATGTTCGACTATGTTGACTGGTTGTTTGGCCCCGTTCAACGTCTGTCAGCCAACCTGAGCACCACCATTACCCAACGTCCAGATCCAACATCCGGCGAATACAAACCCGTTGACTCTGACGACACCTGTAGTATCAGCCTGGAGCTGGTGGATGGCACACCTGTACAGGTCACCCTCAGCGCGGTCACCCTGGCGGGTCGAGGTCATTGGGTGGAAGTTTACGGAGAAAACGGCACCCTTGTCCTAGGAAACGCCAATCAAAAAGACTATATCCACGGGTTTACCCTGGCGGGCAGCCAGTCTGGCAACCCCCTAACGGAACTCGAAATTCCAGAAAGACTAGCGTTTCCTAAACTTTATGATGACGGCAGACTCGCTCCATTTATCCGAGTCATAGATCACTGGGTATCCTGTATAGATAAGCAGCAAAACTTAGCTCCATCCCTCAAAGAAGGTGTTTACTCACAACTATTGATGGATCTCACTCACCAGGCTCACAATCAACAGACTTGGGTGAGCGTTCCCATTAAATAGGAAGTTAGCATACATAAATAGGAAGTCAGCATACAAAGCCAGCGGGAGAAAATGCCATAGAAACCGTAGCCCGATCTGGCCAACGCTTTTTTCCATAGATTGGCCATCTCATATAAATGGCTTAAACACTAAGGTCAAAAGCACCTGGACAAGGTTGTTCGAAGAATTCGATCATATCAGGAGCGCAACGGCAGTCCACTGTCACTTCGGCTACCTGTAGGCGTTATCAGGCGAGTAGCTTGTTTGACCCCGCTTAAGTGATAAACAAATGTTCTAAGTAATGTACATTAAGTGGATGCATATTAGGCAATCTTGCGTTGCACCTTGAGGATACAGATTATCCACAGTCATGTCGTCACAGCAATTTCCTATTCACTCACTGCAAACCCTGAGGCGTGCCTTAAAACAGCGCCTGGTTTTACCGCCATGTGAGCATCTCCCAGGTGCTACCACTGCTGAAGATATGCCAGAACCTGACTCATTAGCCAGCCTTAGTAATTTATTTTGCAAAGGTGGCATTACCCATACAGAAGGATCTACGCCTAATGCAAATGGTCGCTGGTTTATTAGTACTGCAGATGCCAGTGTCGCCCTTAAACCACTACCGGGGCTCAGTCTCAAATCAAATTACTGTCTGGTCACCTATCTCTATCGCATTCGGCGAGCAAATATAAATCACGGTGGTGCAGTCACCTGGGCGATGACCAATCAGCTTAGTACCACAGACAATTTAGAAACAGCCCTTGAAACCGCAGGCGATCATAGTAGTCCCCCTTATCCAGAAGGAGCACTCATGAACTACATGACTGCCATCACAGGCAATCTGACGGCTGGGTCATTTTTGA
>JBCCXQ010000120.1:0-9847 GCA_039191365.1 Cyanobacteria bacterium P01_F01_bin.13
ACGTCCCGGCTGTCGATATATTGACGTCATAGGTCAATACATTCCCTGCATTCGGTCGAATTGTGAGACCACTATCATCTGTTGTGGTGTACTCAGTAACCGTGTTTAAAGCTGTTGTGTAATTCTCTGCTTCTATCCGAACCATGGTGCTTGTCAACAAACAATCGTATTTATATAAATTGCGATATGAACGACCAAACCGGTCAAAAAATCCTTAGAACTAGCACCTTGATAACCTTCTACCAAAAACCAGTTACCCATTCCCGAAAGAAATGCATGAATCATTAATACTGTCGTTACAACAGCTTTTATAATTCCATTGAAAATTTGTTAAAAATTGATATTACAAGCTGATATCGCAATACCAACCTGAACGTCTACCAATATGACGGCAGCACTAAATCAGGCTAATTGCTCGACAAAGAGATTTACTGCAACAGCTCTTATCAATTTTTATTCAGATTTCATTCAAGATAGACGCGTGCTTTCAGGAGCTCAACTCGTTAAGAGTCAATACAGGACGATTAACAGGGGTGCGTCTAAACACAAACAGTCAATAACTATACAGGAACCCTAATTCAATGCAGTTAGCAACCCTTAAAACAAGTCTGACGCACTTTTGTAAAACGCTATACATATGCGTTTTTTTCAACTTAGCTGTTACAGCCGTCAGATGCCATACACTTGAAATGAATTTGGTTCAACCTTCATAAACTTACTGAGAGTTTTTACAGAAAAATTGTAGAACGTCGTGATTCTTTCTGTGTTGTTACTGAAAGGTATCATTTTGAGTCCTTCATAAAGTGGTTGACCTAATGAATACAGGCAATTTGGCAACCAACATCTCAGTGTGATCAACAGCTTAACCCACCTTTACAATAAAGCTGTTTTAGTCGTTGGTGAAGTTGGTAAAACTTCACTTATGAGATACTCGTTAAGCTAATCATTAAAAATTAATTAACAATAAGAGCTAACAAATAATTAGCTTAGATTTAGCTATGCTTTTGTACATTGATTGCTCTCTAAAGTCACACTGCCTTCAGTAGCTAATCTTTAAACCTTTTATAAATCAGCTTAAAGTCCTGCAATATAGCAAGCTATATACATCAATAACGGCTTATTTATAGCTTCGTTGAGTGAGCTCAACATTATCAAATACCAGGGATTCCCTATGTAGTTCAGGGGGTTGTTCGTCTCCTGTATAGGCCCAGGCCGCTACATAAGCATAGTCTTCATCATTGCGTTTAGCCTCACCATCATTGGTTTGATATTCCTCACGGAAGTGACAGCCGCAAGATTCTTCTCGATTGAGAGCATCACGGGCCATAAGTTCCGCCAGCTCCAGGAAATCGGCTAAACGACCAGCATATTCCAGACTCTTATTAAGGGTATCTGCAGCACCAGGGACTCGCAGATTTTGCCAGAATTCCTGTCGTAGTGATTGGATTTGACCGATGACGGAGTTAAGACTATTGCGATCGCGACTCATCCCCACATGATCCCATACCAGCTGCCCCAACTGCCGATGGAACTGCATCACGGTTTTATCCCCTTGAATGCTCAATAGCTTTTTAGTTTTAGTCTGGACTGACGCCTCAGCTTCAGCAAAGGCCTCATCATGAATATCCGCAGCTGGCAAGGTTGTACGGGCTAAATAATCTCCCAAAGTGTAGGGGATCACAAAGTAACCATCGGCTAATCCCTGCATCAGGGCACTGGCTCCTAATCGATTGGCTCCGTGATCGGAGAAGTTGGCTTCCCCCAGGACAAATAGCCCCGGTACGGTACTCATTAGGTGATAGTCCACCCACAGCCCCCCCATGGTGTAATGAACTGCCGGATAAATCCGCATGGGCACTTCATAGGGGTTTTCGTCAGTAATCCGTTGATACATTTGGAAGAGATTGCCATAGCGAGATGCGATCTCATCTTCTCCATCTCGTGCGATCGCATCTCGAAAGTCTAAATACACCGCCAGTCCTGTGGCCCCCACCCCACGACCTTCGTCGGTCATATGTTTGGCATTGCGTGAGGCCACATCGCGAGGCACCAGATTCCCAAAGCTAGGATAGCGTTTCTCCAGGTAATAGTCTCTCTCCTCTTCAGGAATCTCATAGGCAGGGCGAGCGTCCCCCGGTTTACGTGGTACCCACACCCGACCATCGTTACGCAAACTCTCACTCATGAGGGTAAGTTTTGACTGATAGTCTCCTGAAACTGGAATACAAGTGGGATGAATCTGGGTATAGCAGGGGTTAGCAAAGTACGCTCCCCGCTTATAACACCGCCACGCCGCCGTCACATTAGAGTTGCGGCCATTGGTGGACAAGTAAAACACATTGCCATAGCCACCACTACATAGCAGAACTGCATCGCCCTGATGACGCTCCAGTTCTCCCGTAATCAAATTCCGGGTGACAATCCCGCGGGCATGGCCATCAATCACCACCAGATCGAGCATCTCTCGTCGCGTAAATGTCTCAATCTGGTGTGCCATTTTCATCATGGCACTGTAAGCCCCGAGCAAAAGCTGTTGTCCCGTTTGTCCCCGAGCATAAAAGGTGCGGGACACCTGGGCTCCACCAAAAGAACGATTAGCCAACAGCCCACCATACTCCCTGGCAAAGGGCACTCCCTGAGCTACACAGTGGTCAATAATGTGATTGCTAATTTGGGCCAGACGATACACATTTGCTTCACGAGAACGATAGTCTCCCCCTTTAATGGTGTCGTAAAACAACCGCCAAATACTGTCACCATCGTTAGGATAGTTTTTAGTCGCGTTAATCCCCCCCTGGGCGGCAATGCTATGGGCTCGTCGAGGAGAATCTTGAATGCAAAAGCTTTTGACATGGTAACCCAGTTCTGCCAGGGTAGCTGCTGCTGAGGCCCCGGCCAGCCCTGTACCCACGATGATAATCGTATGCTTACGCTTATTGTTGGGATTAACCAGCTTACAGTGGTCTTTAAAGTTGTTCCACTTATCTTTTAGAGAACCTTGAGGAATTCGAGCATCTAGGGCCATGGGGAGAAAAGGAGACAGCGGGAGGGATTAATGGGTGAGGGGAGCAGGAGAAGCAGGGGAGGCAGAAGCGCGCACAAATATTATCCCACCAGACCAAAATAAATACCTAGGGGCAAGACAACAAAACCCAGGGCAATGCCAATGGCTAAAATAACACTGAGGGTATACATCACTGGCCGAACTGCTGCATTTAAGACACCCAAAGATTGAAACGCGCTCCAGATGCCGTGGCGCAGATGACTGGCTAACATTACCATGACCCCTGTGTAGCCAAAGGCATAAAGGGGCTGATGGAATTTTTCAAACACCAGTCGAGCCAGATCGCGCACATCGGAACCGGGGACGAGGTAGCGCATACCAAACTTGAACGTCAACAGATGCCAAACAAGAAAACTGCCCAGAATCACCCCCGTGACGATCATCGTGCGAGAACTGAGGGTTTGATAGCTAGGGGTTCCAGCAGATGCATAGGTGGTATATCCCTGGGGGCGAGCCCGTAGCCGCCTAAGAAAAATTTGCACCCCCATCAGAATATGAAAAACAATAAAGCCTAGCAGAATTAGTTCAATGAGCCATAGCCCCGGACCGAACTGTTCTAGATAATGACCATACTGGTTATAGCCATCGACACTCACCAGCAAAATCAGATTACCCATCATGTGAATGATGACAAATGTGACTAGGGCAATACCGCTGATACCGGTGATTAGCTTCTTGCCAATGGACGATTGGTAGAGGGTGATTAGCCGGTTAGGTCCAGCCGAGGGTGTAGAAGTCATGGTCTGCTAACGCGGTGATTATTCCTATTGTGACTGGTGGGATTGATGCTGCGAAGAGAACCGCATGAAACGTAAAAACAGCGAAGGCAAACGGCCCATTGTCCCATCCTGTGCCCAATGGCAATATCTAAAACATTATTGATAAGGTGTGTGATTTTTCCATTCGCTGTTTACTATAGGAGCGTTTAGTTAAGGGACGGTGGGCGATGGACTACACCCTAATTTCAGAATTGGTCGGCACCGCTGCGGGAACCGCCATAATCGTCGGTGCAGTAATGGCCAGCCGACAGGGAAAACAGCAAGCGCAGCAAACGACTAAACAATCTACCTTAGAGTCAGAAAAGGCAACCCTAACTCAGCAAATAGCCCAGGCTAAAACGCAAAATAAAACCCTGACTGAGGCCATGGCTCTAGCCAAGGATGCGGTTATGGGTCTAGAGCAACAGGTCGGTGAACTTAAGGCAGAACGCGATCTCATCTCTCAAACCTCCACTACAGCAGAAGCCAAAGTTAGCCAGTATGAGGGGCAAGTAACGAGCCTGACGTCAGAAAAACAAAGACTAGAGCAAGAATTAAAACAGTCATGGGATCGTACCAGGGAGTTAGAAGGCTCTCTGGTACTAGCACAGCAGCAACTCACCGATGGGGATAGGGCCGAACAGCAGCTAGCCCAGCTCCGCCAGGAGACTCAATCACGTCAGACTGATTGGGAATCTCAGCTAGGTCAACTACAAACTCAGCATTTAGCACTACAGCAGCAGCTCAAGGACGTAGAGACGGAAAAACACCAGCTCACCCAAAACATCACAAAATTAGAACAGACTAATCAACAGCTAGAGCAATCCTTCGCTACTACCCAAACAGACATTACCCAGGCCCAGGCAACCATCAGCCAACTCAATCAGCAGCTGGAGCAGTCCCAAAAAACTGTCCAGACAGACGCCGCTCAAGCCCAGACAACCATTACCCAACTCAATCAGCAGCTCGAGCAGCAAAAAGCCTTGGTTGATAGTCTCAAACAATCACAGCAAGGGGACTCCCAAGAGAAAAGCCCCGAGCAAAATCGGGACTCGTTACAGCGTGAAATTGAGACAAGTCAAACCCAGCTAGTTCAGGCTCAGGCTCAGGTGGCGACCCTGGAAGCGGAACTCACCCAGATACAGCAGGCTTTAATCGAGGCGCAGCTCGCGTTTGACCGAGAAACCACTCTCCGCAAACAGCTAGAGGAGATCACCCAGGCCCACCAGCAACTGGCTGAGCAAACGCCCCTTCTGACCCAGCAGGTGGACGAGCTAACGGCTGTCAATTCCAAATTAGCTCATCAGCTCCAAACCGCCCAAAATACCCTGGCTGACCAAACTTATCAGCTGACGGCTGCCGTCAAAGAGCAAGCTGCCCTAAAAGAAGCCCTCGATATTAGCCAAACGGTGATCGCATCACTGCAGCAGCAAGGCCCATCCTCTCCTCCGACTCAGGCTGAGAAGGCTCCCACATCATCCGCCGCTCCTGCACCATCGGAGCAAACAGCTCCCACATCATCAGAGCAAACAGCGCCTGGTGCTACCGCAGGCATCACCGGCAAAAGTTTTGTGTTGACCGGCACCCTCAAGGACCTTTCCTATGAACAAGTCACTCAGCTAATTACCGATGCAGGCGGACGCATTAATAAAATGCCAAGTGGAAAAACTGACTACATTGTGGTGGGGAAAAACCCCGGCAGCAAACTCAAAAAGGCTGAGAAATATAACACTTCCCAACTAAATGAAGCTCAATTAAAGGCTTTGCTGGATCAAACTGCAGACGCCTAGTGCCAGCCCCCACTTGTTGTTATTGACAAACACCATAAGTCTTGCCGGGTATCCAATTTAAGCTGGAAAATTCTGGTTAGGTAGGAAGCTAGAATCCCAGGGATAGAATTCAGGAGGGACCCAGCTTCTATCTCCTAACTCCTAAATTACATCCCTAGGAAAACTTCCCGCTTTAAGTTGGTATCCGTCTTACCCATTAAAAGCCGAAGTTCTAAGAACTAGTCTTGAATTTTCACAGACAGGATTTTATCGCCGCCCTTGATGGCATTGACAACGTCCATATCGGTGGTTTTACCAAAGACCGTATGCACTCCATCTAGATGGGGTTGGGGGGAATGGCAAATAAAGAACTGACTGCCTCCCGTATCTGGCCCCGCATGGGCCATAGATAGGCTGCCGGCTTCATGTTTGTTGGGGTTAATCTCACACTTAATTTTGTAGCCAGGGCCACCGGTTCCAGTGCCTAAGGGGCAGCCACCCTGAATCATAAAGTTCGGAATGACGCGGTGGAAGTTGAGTCCGTCGTAAAAACCATCCTTGGAAAGTTTGACAAAGTTTGCCACCGTGTTAGGAGCATCTTTGTCAAAGAAATCGATGTTGATGGTTCCCTTTTCGGTTTCCATGATTGCTGTAGTCATGCAGGCGTCCTCGTATAGCAAAATTTATGATGGCAGCAAAGGTAGCTTAGCTCAAGCCATCCATATATTAACGACGACTATATTAACGACATTAACGACGACGTTTCTTTTTTGTAATTTTGACTTTGGGTGCAGGTTTTTTAGTGCCTTTAAATCGGCTTAGAGCGGCGCTAGCAGTTGCCACAATCCGATCATCGGTATCCCTAAGGGCCTGTCGCAGGAAGGGAATCGATTTAATCGAGCCAGCTTCTTGAAGCGCTGTAACGGCAGCCAGGCGGACATTAGCGTTTTGAGCTTTGAGTAATTTACCCAGTTGGGGAATAGCCCGAAGGGCATCTTTACGATTTGCAGCGGCGGCTTTGCCAAGGGCGACCGCTGTTTGAGCCAATTCAGTATCGCTATCTGCCTGGGTAAACCTTGTAACCATAAACGCACTAGGCTCTGCTGCAGACTTAGGGGCAGTTGTTTCAGCTTTGGGCACCGCTACAGGCTCGGTTGTAACGTCAGGCGTGGCCACAGGCTCAGGAGCAGGCTCGGGAACGAGCACCGGTTTGCTACTGGTTTCTGCCCAGGGATCTGGAATCGGCGTAAACGTTCTATTTGGAGGGGATTGGGTAACATCAACAGCAGGGTTTGACGCGATAATTTCTGAGGTCTTGACGGTAGGTAGCGTTCCCCCAGGTTCTTTAGCGATTGGCTGAGTGTCAGCGTTTGACAACGCTGTGATGCGAGCTTCGTACTCTGCCTGCAGTTCCTTAAGCTGTTCTTCGTGGGTATCTTGGTAGCGCTCAATTTTGGCAGCTAATTGCTGCTCATAGTCAGCTTCTAGCTTGACCAGGGATTCATTCAGGTTCTGAGCGTGGTCTTCCTCGACACGATTTAAGCGATTGAGGGACTGCTGTAGAGCATTGTCCTGACGGCGAATAATGCGCTGCATCAGCAGGGCAGTTAATCCCGAACCAATGCCTAGCCCAATTAATACGCCTATCCCTGCTTGCGTTGCCATAGCAGCGTTTCCTCAATTATATTCATGTCCAAAACCAGGTGGATTATCCCTTATGATGGCAAAGTTTGACATCCGCGATGTATTACACCTCATTACACTATGACTGCAGAATTGTTTAATATGTTCTGCTTCAAATAATTTGCATTACCGTGTAGGTACCGCTGATTTTATGAGGGAGATTATTATCTTTGACTGAGGCACTTAAATTAGATACATCAGGCACTGTAGATGAGATTGCAACCGGTCAAACTGACGAAGAAGCCCTGGCACTTGCTATGGCCATTGCCAACGCCGCCGATGACCGCAAAGCAGAAGACATTTCCATTCTTCAGGTAGGTGATGCCTCCTATCTCGCCGACTATTTTGTAATTGCCACCGGATTCACCAACGTTCAGGTCCGAGCCATTGCCCGCTCCATCGAATCCACCCTTGAAACGGCCCATGACCGTTCTCCACTACGAACAGAGGGCGAAGACGAAGGTAAGTGGGTGATTTATGATTACGGCGAAGTCATTGTCCACATTTTCCAACCCCGAGAACGGGAGTATTACGATCTCGAAGCATTTTGGGGCCATGTCAAACGCATTGAGTTTATTCCGACTCCCCCACAGGGCTAGGCCAATAGTGCTTGAGAATTGTGTCCTATGATAAAGTTATAGAAATGTAACAATTGCTATGAAACGCTCTACGCCACGCTGCCCTGTACCTGCCGAGCAGCTGCCCATTCGAGAATATGAGGATATGCGAGAGTCTTGGTTTTATAGTTGGGGTGCTCGCGATTTACGTGGCTACGTTTTACCGGTGGTCGTCGTTTGGTGTTTGAGTTGGCTAGTGTCTGCACCTGTTGCAGCTGCCAGTTTTGCTCCTACTCAGTTTCTAACTAAGTTCTTGGTCACCGCTGCTTTGGGCGCTCTCGTTATCCCCACACTAGCGCTACTGCAACTTTATGTTGGTTGGTCCCATGTAGGCAATCGACTACAGATAAAAGACCTTCCCTACGAAGAATCAGGTTGGTACGACGGCCAAATATGGACAAAACCTGATGATGTCTTTAAGCGAGATCGTCTGATCGTGGACTATCAGGTAAAGCCAATTTTGAGTCGTTTGAGGAAAACTTTTGGGATCATGGCTGGCTATTTGGCAATTGGAATTCTGGATTTGTCTTTATTCTGATTATCAAAACCAGTTTTGGTGGGCCATGATGTGTCTGGGTTGTCTTTCCAGGCCAAAATTGGCATTAGGGGCTTAATTTAGTGTGGCCCTGTTTCAATAGTCTCTGCGAAACTTTAATCTTGACACAGTACTAGTATTTGAAGATGTACTCTAATTTTCCGTTAGTGTGCGCATTGTTTTTAGCTGTTTCAATCTAAATCTATGCCTAGGCCAAGCCGTATCTCCGCTGCTCCATTAGCAGTTCAGCTGCTGCGAGAAGGGATTGTTGAGTCTGTCCACCAGGTCCATGCGGCAGTGGCCGATAGTCGTGGCCGTCTACTGTCATCAGCGGGAGATGCCGACCATGCTAGCTTTATCCGTTCTGCCTTAAAACCTTTCCAGGCAATGGCGGTGATCTCCACCGGAGCCTTGGATGCTTTTAAGCTAACTGATAAGGATCTTGCCATTATCTGTGGTTCTCACCAGGGCCTGATTGAACATTCCCGTCAGGTGTTTGGTATTTTATGGCGGGCAGATTTAGAGCCTGCCTGTCTCCAATGCTCTATTCCTCACGGTCGGAAAAGCCCATTGGAGCACAATTGTTCCGGTAAGCACGCGGGCATGTTAGCTGTGTGTAAACAACAGGGATGGGAACTCAACACATATCTGCGGCGCAACCATCCCCTGCAAAAACTAATTCTTGATCGGTTTGCCGGACTACTGGAAATGCCCTCCGATGAGTTTATTTGTGCCCATGATGACTGTGGTACCCCCAACTATTTTATGCAGCTGCGTCAGATGGCCACACTCTACGCCAAGCTAGCTTCAGGGGAAAACATTGAGATGGAACGAGTGGTGCGGGCGATGACCCATCAACCAGATATGGTTTCAGGCCCCCAGGGATTTGATACCGAACTGATGCGGCTAACCCAGGGTGAAATTCTTAGCAAATCCGGTGCAGAGGGGGTGCAGTGTATTAGCCGGGTAGGTGAAGGTCTGGGTTTGGCCATTAAGGTCGTGGATGGATCAAAGCGAGCTAAGTATGCAGCGGCCCTTCATGTTTTGCGACAGCTGGGTTGGATTTCTCCTGACATTGCTGATACCCTTGCCGAAACCTACTTAAAATTAAGCGAATACAAGCGATTGGACATGGTAGGAGAGGTTGTCCTAGCCTAACCCAAAGCCTTTATAATCCATGTTTTTTTTGGAGGCGATAATGTTGGCAAAAAAGGTATTGCGGTTTACCCATTGCATCGCTATACTTGTAAAGCGCTACGCGGGGTAGAGCAGTCTGGTAGCTCGTCGGGCTCATAACCCGAAGGTCGTTGGTTCAAATCCGGATCGGGCATTTTGGTTGCCGTCTTGCTCCAGGCTTCGGGGATCAGCATGGTCTTTGCCATGGGCGCGCTGCGCCCGGCGCGCACCATGACCTCGAACAC
>JBCCXQ010000121.1:0-9662 GCA_039191365.1 Cyanobacteria bacterium P01_F01_bin.13
CTTCAAAATTGGTTCAGAATATGCCGATAAGCGTCGCTATCGCAGCGGTGTCTGGCAAACCTGTCCCCCAGTGCAGTCAAATCGTGAGGGTGAGGTGCTGGCCTCACTTGAGCGCTGCATGGCAGAACATCAAGGCAGTTATGTGCGGATTTTTGGCATTGATCCTGTGGGTAAGCGCCGGGTGGGTATGATTACAGTTCAGCGCCCTGATGGCAAGCCGGTGGAAGTGAGTAAGGGGGCAGCGGTGCCTTCTCCAGCAGCTGTCTCCAGCCATAGTAGTGGCGGCGGTGGCACTGTTATATTTGGCGATATTGCTAACCAGGTGCGCGCTTGGATTCGTCAAGGCTTCAAAATTGGTACAGAGCATGCTGATCGGCGTCGCTACCGCAGCGGCGTTTGGCAAACCTGCAGTCCGATCCAGGCTAACCGTGAGTCTGAGGCTATGGATGCGCTACAAGCTTGTTTGACAGAGCATTCTGGTGAATATGTACGCATGTTTGGCATTGACCCGATCGCCAAGCGTCGCATAGCGCCGGTCACGATCCAGCGCGGGGATGGTAAGCCTGTCGCGCTGCAAGCAAATACTAACGGCGCTGCTGCCCCAGCTGCCAGTCAGAATGGTGTCGCAACTACTACTAGCAATGAACTGGTACCCCAAATTCGCGCTATTTTGGCCCAGGGGCAAAAGATTGGGATTGAATTTGCTGACAAGCGTCGCTATCGCAGTGGTATCTGGCAAACAGCACCTGCTGTATCGGCCTCTAGCGAGTCTGCAGCTATGGCCGCTGTGCAGCAGGTCTTAGCAGAGCATGCTAATGACTATGTGCGTATCTTTGCCATTGATTCTCAGGTGAAACAACGGGGTCGAGCTACGACTATACAAAAGCCAGGTCAAGCGGCGAGTGTTTCTAGCAGCAGTGCACCCCAGCCTGCGGCCTACAGCCGCCCGACCGCCAGCAGCAATGGAAGTAGTGCTTCTGTCAGTGCCGATCTAGCGCAGCAGGTCACCCAGTTGGTGAATCAGGGCTATCGCGTGAGCACCGAATATGCTGACAAGCGTCGCTACAGCAGCGGTGCCTGGCAGACGGGCACGCCTATCAATGGTAATCGACCTTCGGAAGTGATTGCTGCTCTTAAAGCCCAGCTAGCTGAATATGCTGGTCACTATGTGCGTTTAGTGGGTGTCGACCCCCGTGCCAAGTGTCGTGTCCTAGAAACGACCATTCAGCGTCCTTAGCCTCAACTGATTAACCGACCCTCAGCGCCGCCGCGATGGAACCCTCGCCTCTACATTTTGTGAGTCATACCCATTACTATCGTGGTGGCGACGTGGTTGTTGATGCGTCGGCAGCCATTGCCCCGGGCGTTGTTTTTAGAGCAGCTCCCAACGGGGCGATTCGGATTGGTCCTGGTGTTTGCATTGGGGCGGGTGTGGTGATCCAGGCAAAGCAGGGCTGTGTATTTGTTGAAGCGGGTGTGAGTCTGGGCACAGGGGTGTTAATTGTGGGTCATGGTCATGTGGGTAAAGATACCTGTGTGGGACCGTCGAGTACATTGATCAACCCTGCGATCGCACCCAATACCATACTGCCGCCCTGTTCACTATCAGAAGGGCGCAGCACTCAATTACCTGCCTCTGCAGGGGATGCTCAGTCAACAGCATCTAGTTTCCAATCCCCAAATTTTCACACTAACAATAGCGCTGTGCCCTCGATGGATATGCCCCCGAGGACATCCCCCACGGTTCAACCTCAGGCAGTTTCACCCAAGGCGGTTAATGTACCTAACGTTGAGCCAGTACCACCGCCGACTCCTCCAGAAGCAACGTCAGCAATAACGGCTCCGAACAATGGGCATGTGTATGGTCGTGATCATTTGAATAATCTACTGTCAGCCCTTTTTCCCCATAGACAGCCCTTGAATAATGGCAATTCAAGTGGTGAATCTGAAAAAGAAGCCTAAAATAAGGGATATATAATAACTAATCACTCTTCAAGAAAATCTCTCTCATCAGAGTTTTTCTCTCAAAAGGATTAACAGATTAATAAGTAACATCGCTTTAGATGCTGTTATTGAGACTTTCACCCTAGAGTTTTGATATAACCCTAAGACCGCCATACCCAAGAGCTTCCCAACGCTACTTGAGACATATGATGCCAGTAGACTCTTCCGCTCTAGCTAGTTCCACTGATAAAGCCATGTCGCTACTGCGACGTGTTAAAGACTCAGCCTTGGGGGTGGTTTCGACAACGAGTTTTCCTGCCATCATCGGTGTTGCGGACGCCATGATGAAATCTTCCAACGTTTATTTGGTGGGCTACGAAAAAACGGGTGGTGGGCAGTGTAGTGCTATTGTTCGCGGTGGCGTAGCCGATGTTCGTATGGCGGTCCATGCGGGGGTGGAAACGGCTAAACAATTTGGTCAGCTGGTGTCGTCATCTCTGATTCCTCGCCCAATGGCAGATATGGAAAAGGTGCTGCCCATTTTACCTCGCCTGAGTGAGTTGGACGGGGTGGGGGAAACCAACATGAGTGCGGGTGCCATTGGGTTATTGGAAACCCGTGGATTTCCGGCCATGGTGGGCGCTGCGGATGCGATGACCAAATCCGCCGAGATTGAGCTGATTTCCCATGAAACGATTGGGGAAGGGCTGTGTACGATTTTGATTCGCGGTTCGCTGTCGAATGTGGCCATTGCTGTCGAAGCAGGTATGCATGAGGCTGAACGCATCGGTGAACTTAGCGCCGTAATGGTGATTCCTCGACCGCTGAATGATCTCGAACGCAGTCTACCGAAGGTCAAGCAAGCTAAGAAACCGCAGAAGATCAAGCTACCGTTGAAACTCGAAGAGCGTCAGAAGGAACTAATGCCTGCTCAAGCGCCTACTGTAGAGGTGCAAAAGCAAAAACAATTAGATTTACCGGAACCGGAATTGGTGCAGACTCAGCCCCCTACGATAGACGTGCAATCGCAAAAGCCGCTAGATTTGCCCGAGTTTGAGTAGGCCAGGGCACCCAAAAGGGATGCCCCTACAGAAGTTGCTTAAATGTCAGCGTAGCCAAAGGTGACGTTGAATTCTGCACACCAGATAGCAACGGAACCATAATCGTCAAGGTTCAGATCAGCAGGTAAAACATATCCTTGGGAACCTTCAAAACTTTTTAGATCGCCAATGACAACGTAGTCACTCTCATCTATGTTCACGGGAACAGAATCGCCTCTGTAGAGCACCACTTGCACATCAGGACCACGGGCAGTGTCAAAGGCACCATCAAATTCCAGAATGCGTTGGCCATCTTTTTCTACGATACGGGCAGTGCCCGTGGTGGCCTTGGCTTGCTCAACGGTAACGAACTGACCAGAGGTGATCAAACTTTTAGCTGCTCTAGTAATGCTAGGCTGAGCTGCTAGAGCATCAGTAACGCGGATGGTTTCTGCAAAAGGAATGATCACAGCAGTCAACATCAGTGCAGATAGACCGGTGGAAAGTAGATTTTTCATTGGTTTCTTCTCCTAGTGAACGAAAGCGCGGCGCGCTGCTTCAATGACTACTATCCAGGGCATACCTGAATGCAGGTTGATGGATTTCTAAGGGTTGGGTAAGGGTTATCTGAGCAAAGCTGAGCGCAATAGGTGATCGAGATCGCCATAAAGTGTGAGGAATTATCTATGAATTGTTTGAAGTAATACTCGTAGCGAGTATCCCATTGATTAGGATAGGAGAGATGCCTGGGGCATACTCCGATGGGATGGTCCGATGCTTGAATAGTGTTTTTACCGTTACACACATGAAAAAGGCCGTTTATTGGTTGATGGGGGAGCGTGGAGGCAAGGCTACCCTGGTCGCATGGAACTGGCTGTGGGGAATTTCTGAGGAAGAGCCCGAACCTGAACTCGACACCAGTTTGGATGATGATGCGATCGCAACTGCCGAAGCATCCTTCAAAGCCATGCAAAAGTCCGTCGAGCAGTTGGCCTATGCCACCAAACAGCAGTACGACACCTATCAGCAGGCAAAAGCTGCCTATATTCAAAAGGTACGCCAGCTAGAGGGGGCAGAGACAGCTGCCGACTATGCCCAGAAAGCAGGTCGCAAAAATGATGCAGCGGTCGCAATCCAAAGAGTAATGCAGTTAGAAAAGCTCTTACCCCAATTGGAAGACCAGGTTGAACAGGCAGAGGAA
The DNA here is from genome assembly GCA_039191365.1 of Cyanobacteria bacterium P01_F01_bin.13. Taxonomy (GTDB): domain Bacteria; phylum Cyanobacteriota; class Cyanobacteriia; order Phormidesmidales; family Phormidesmidaceae; genus Leptothoe. Next base: position 4,186 of record JBCCXQ010000121.1, read on the forward strand.
TGTGTCAAAGCTTCTCAAACTAAACTACGGCATGAAAGGGCTCGCTTAGAAAGCTATAAAAGCGACCTGAAAGCCCTCAAAAATATGACCGTGATGAATGAAGCCCTTAGCGCCATTGCCGAAACCCATAACGAAGCAGACATGGCATCTGCCCGAGCCCAGTTTGAAGCCGCCAAAAGCTCCGTACAGAATCGCTATTTAGAAAAACGGGCCTATGTGGAGCTGTCGGTCAACCCAGCAGAACAAGCCATGGCCGATATTGATTCTGTAGCTCAACAACAGGAAATTGCTCGGCGACTGCAGGAACTACAGGGAAAGCAGCCGCCTAACCCCAAAAACTAAGCCGCTCAGTCAAAAATCATAACCAAGGTTATGGCCTGTCTAACCTCAGGGTTTATTAACATCAGGTCATAATCCGCTTACTATTCGGACCCAATAGCCCGTGTACTGTAGTAAGCCTTAAGCAATTACTGGAGGTAATGTAGGTGTCAAGTAGTAAAGGTGGGCCCCCACCAATTGTCTATATTTTAGGTGCTCTGGCGGTGGGTATTGGCGCTTGGCAATTGAAAGGCATGGTCTCCTCGTCGTCTAACCAATCCTTACCCTTTGTCGGGAATAAATCGGACGAGCTAGTCATTTTAGGGGATACCTTCAGCGGCTATAGCACCTTTCGCTCGACCGAATTTAATGATGAGTTAGAACCATCTGGCCTGTCGATCAAGTTCGAGAACGAATTTGACCAGGCAGAACGGGCCGCCCGTCTGGAACAAGGCAAAGCTGACTTGATCGTGACCACCCTGGACCAGTACCTGAAGCACGATCCAGACGGCCAGATTGTAGGGTTAATTGACCGGACAGTCGGTGCGGATGCCGTTGTGCTCAATACCCCCAAGTATGGCAATCTGAAATCCCTCAACGACCTGAGTCAGCTGGTGGCCCAGGGGCAACCCCTGAGTCTGGCCTATGCGGCAGATACCCCCAGTGAGTATCTGGCCCAGGTATTGGACATTCGCTTTGATGGGTTTAACCTATCGGACTTTAACCAACTCAAGGTGGCGGAAGCTTCGGAAGCCTGGGAGGCCCTGCAGGATAATAATCAGAATATTGCCGTGGCGGTTCTGTGGGAGCCCTTTGTCAGCCAGGCTCGGGAACAGGGTCATACGGTTGTACTCTCTAGCAACGATGCCCCCAATGCCATTTTGGATGTGATCGTCGCCTCTGATGATGTGATCCAGAAAGATGGGGAAAAGCTGACGGAGTTTCTCACAGCCTACTATCGCCGCATGGACCAGGCCGCCCGAGACAATAGCCAGCTTAAAACGCTGATTCAAACCGATGGGGGGCTATCTGCTCCCCAGGCAGATTTGGTACTAGACGGTATTGATTTCTTTACCTCTGTAGAGGCTGGACGCTGGATGCGGGATGGCACCCTGGAAAAGCGGATTGAGGCCACTGCCGCCATTTTGGTACTGTCTGGTCAACTGTCCCAGGTGCCCCAGGCCAATGAGGCTTACAGCGATCAGTTTATTGCTGAAGCTGTGGCCAATACCCAGGCGTTAATCCAACTGGTGCAGGCTGACGATCCTGAGCTGGCTAAATTTTTAACTGGGGAAGCTAATGTGACCCAGCCCCAGGCAGCGCTCACACCGGAAGCGATTCAACAGTCCCAATCCATTGGTAATTTACAGGTGCGGGGTGAGGTGAAATTTGGGACAGGGTCAGCTGCGATCGCAGCTGAAGGGCAACAGACCCTCACCAAACTCGCCGCTGAGATCAATGAATTTAATGCCGAAACCGTTGCCATCCGGGTAATTGGTCATACCTCAAAAACTGGCAGCGCTGACCTCAACCAACGACTGAGCCAGCAGCGGGCCGAAGCTGTAGTGCAGTACCTAAAAGGCCAATCCGTGAATCACAATATCGTGGCAGAAGGAAAAGGCTTTAACGAACCCTTAGCAGGTATCCCTGCCAACGACCCTCAAAACCAGCGTACAGAAATTCGGTTAGTGCGCATTAATCAATAAGTACTGGAGGAAATGCCTCCCCAAAAACCATGACTCTTGAACCCCTGGTTGCCACTGATCAGGCAATATTAACCGAAGCCCTTGATCTTGCCCGTTGTTTACGCCGTCGTGGTGATTGTTCTCATGAGAACACCGCATTTTATCAACGGCAACAAACCCGGCTAGAGACCATCCAAACCGAACTGGCCCAGTGGCAACGCCATCAGGTCAGACGCCAGACGCCTATAGAAGAGATTCCCATCGCAGTGCGACAGGCATTTGTACGCGCTGCCTTACTCACCAGGCACTATCACCAGCTAGCAGGTCATCAATGGCAGGGCACTATCCCCTCACCCACCCTGAGTAAACAGCAGCCCGATGAAATTCCTCCTATATTGACTACTGAGAAGGCCATCGTTGAATTGTGCCAACACTTTCAACTCTCTCATCAGGACCAGATAGATACCACTAAAGTCCTGCAACAGGTGGATGACCGCATCGCCCATCAAGCCGCCGTCATCCAAGCCACGTTAAGCAGCGTAGGTCTGACTGCCATCACTCAAAATAATGGGGCACTCAGTCGGATTCAAGCCGCCGTTCTGTTCAAACATTTGTTTGGCATTACCCTCCCAGCCAACGTTATCGACATTGTTTTCACTCCCCTACAGATTTACTTCTGTCTCTCTGCGGACCAGAGTGCACTAGCAGCCCAGGTGCCCAGCAGTGAACAACAACAACTGGCTAAAGTATTTGAAACCATGCAAAACTTCAGCTTTGACCAGTTTCGTCGTTTCCCCACCTTTGGTCCTTGCAAACCCAGCTATATCGACACCACCTGGGTTACCCCTATCGCCCAACAGCTACAGGAACCCGTCGATAGCATTGTCGATGCCCTCTCTAGCTCTGTAAGCATTCTGCCCACTGCCAAAGCCGAAGCGTTTTTGATCCATGACATCTGGGGTCACTATTGGCAGTTAATGATGACCCAGTTTGAGGCGGACTATGCCATTCTGGGCCACTGTGATGAACCTTTACGCGGTGGAGAAACCTCCTACACCGAGCATGGCCCTGTTGTCTGTCGCGAATTGTTCTCCTCTACAGGAGATGAAGTCATCCTGTATGAAAATAAAGCCCATGTTTTTTTTCATGGAGAAGTGAGACAACGGTTGGGGCTGGTTTTTACCCACCTGATTGGGGAAATGATGGCAGATGTAGCCGAGTTTAAGTTTGTCTGGTGCCATCCCCAGGATGCTAATGAACTGCCCAGTTCTTCTGTGTTTAAGGCGAAGCCAGTTAAGCTGGATCTAAGTTTGCTAGATCTTGATTTTTTGTTTATCCGGGTGATTAATCCCTTGATGAAAATAAGCATTTCTGCCCTGGAGACATCTCCACTAGAACAGGAGATTTTGGACCACTGGAAATCCGAGGGAGCTAAGAATCCCTCTTTAGAGCTTAAGGCTCATCTAAAGCAGAAGTTAAGCCGTCTCCATGAACTATTTTTAGAAGATTATCGCCAGCATTATTTGTCCTCGCTAAAGTCGAGCACAGGGCTATTTGGTCAGGCGGCTACAAATCTGGTGTATTTGCAAAACATCATTAACCATCTCTGTGTGGATGCTTGCCGTGATGTGACGGCGGAAACAGCAGAGCAGCCACAGCTTTACCATGACTTGTTAATGATTTTTATTGGCTGCTTTTGCTCCGGTGACGGCTATAGTAATTTCTGGGAGATGGATGAGGTGTTAGCACAACATTTTTTGCCCTGCTGGCATTTGTTGCATGAGTGGATTCAGGAGAGGGGTGAGTAGTGAATTAAGTTGTCCCAATTACCTGTCAGATATCGAGGCCCCCTCCCGTCCCCCTTTCTTGAATGCCCCTTGGGCTATATCCTGGGAGATGCTCGACTTAAAGCCCCCAGGATTGGGGGTTGGGGGCAAATTCTAAGCCGTCAAAGAACTTGCAAATATCCCCCGCAGATCGATCCCTCCATGCCTGTTGATACCTGGTTTCCCCTTGCTGTTTACTACGAAGACTTGCCGGATGCCACTACCCATAAAAAGCAGCTGATGGATGCGGCGCTGCAGCTGGAACGTGATGGCTATGAGCGGCGAGCGTTTCCTGAGATGGCCTGGACGGGGGATCTGCACGGGGCGGAGCAGATCCATACGGATCCTCGGTTTTCCTGGATCGTTGACCAGGTGGAAAGTCATGTGCAGAAGTATTTGAAGGAACTGGGTTTAAATCTAAACCAAATCGATCTCTACATTCAGCGGGCCTGGCCTGTGATTTCTCGTTATCAACAGGAGGTAGGGTCTCACTGTCATAATACGTCTCATATTAGCGTTGTGTACTATGTGTCGGTGCCGAATTCTGGTAGTGATGAGGCGGGCAGTCTTGTATTTTTTGATGATGTGCGGCCCAATGAGGTGAGTCCTGGCGTGGGTAGTGAGAATACGAATATTATTGTTGAGTGGAACGCTCTGAATCAGGATCAGGCGATGTATATGCCGGTGGAGGGACGGTTGATTTTATTTCCATCGAAGCAGCGCCACGGGGTGACGATGAATCATACGGAGGGTGAGCGGATTTCGCTGTCGTTTGATATTGTACTGGCGGCGAAGCCGGGAAGTGCGGCGGGATCCTATGAGTTTTTGCTGCCGCCGCCGGGGCAGTGGCAAAAGTTTGGGGAGCGGGGACAGGGGCGAGGTTAAGAGCTGCATGGATATCGAAGAAAACCAAAGATTGTCGAGGCCCCCAACCCCCAATTTTGGGGGCTTCAGAGTTTGAGGTTTCACTTTGTAGGGGTGATCGGGTTACCAGTCACTCAGATTTTAAGTTGGTGATTGTCTGGTGAATAGTAGTCAAGACGTCTGATAAATGATTGATTACTTCGTCGTTGGTAAAACGCAAAACTTTGTATCCATAGCTTTCTAGCTGTTCTGTTCTAGCTGTGTCATAGTCAACTTGCGCATGGTTAATAGAACCATCGACTTCAATCATCAAACGGCAGGCAGGACAGTAAAAGTCAACAATAAAACGACCAACAGGATACTGTGCACGAAATTTCAATCCATCTAACTGACGATCTTTTAGTACTGTCCAAAGCTTCTGTTCAGCAGTCGTCATGTTCTTACGCAACCATCTAGCCGCAGCTTCAATCTCTGGTGTCTTTCCTCTAACACTTTTTGAGCGGCTCATTAGAACATCCAACCATCACAATACTCACCTAAAAATGCCCACAAATAGGAGCTTTCTGCATTTGAAAATGCTGAACTTCTAATAAAAGCCCCCAAAGTTGGGGGGTGGGGGCCTAGATGCCCTTTAGCTTCCTATCCGGAAATACCCTGGATAACCTATTAAAAATTTTAGGGATTCCTGGCAGCCTGGAGCTACACCGAGTACCTTAGTAACGATGCTGCCCCAAAGCCCCCTATGTCGTCACAACCGCGCAGTTTTCTCGCCAGCCCTGAAGGA
>JBCCXQ010000122.1:0-9435 GCA_039191365.1 Cyanobacteria bacterium P01_F01_bin.13
CTTAAATGTATTTTCTCTTTTGCTGTAAGAAAAAGAGATGGGTCAGGCTTATCTCACCTTGGTCAAAAGCTGTTGAATCATACGATTAGCCTGAGCCGCGTATCCTCCTCCAAATAGATTGAAGTGATTGAGAATGTGGTAAAGGTTATATAAAATTTTGCGCGTGGGATAACCAGCTGACAAGGGGTAAGCCGACTCATAGGCTTCGTAGAAAGCACTCGGAAAGCTGCCAAATAGCTCTGTCATCGCTAAGTCAACTTCGCGATCGCCATAGTAGGTAGCTGGATCAAAAATGACCGGCTCACCAGCCATAGTAACTGCTGCATTTCCAGACCATAGATCGCCATGGACTAGCGAGGGCATGGGATCATGACCGGCCAATAGTTCTGGCAACACCTCTAGCAGCATCTGTTGCTGCGGAAAGGAGCCACCTCTGCGTTTAGCCAACCGAAATTGATAGCCTAGCCGCTGATCCCGCCAAAAAGTTAACCAGCTATCTTGCCAATCATTAGGCTGATGGGTTTCACCAATGGTGTTGGCACGGTGCCAACCAAACCCCAAATCGCTTGAGGTGCGATGCATGGTCGCCAAGTTTTGTCCCATAGTCGCCCAAGCCTCACCACCCCGGCTTCCCAGCTCTAACCATTCCATCGCAATAAAAGAGTTAGCCCCTGCCAAACCACAGCAAACTGGCTGCGGCACCCGAATCGTTTGGCTGTTGTACATTTCTTTGAGTCCTGCCAACTCAGCCTCAAACATAGCCAGATTACTGGCCTGATTAAGCTTTATAAAAAATGTTGTATCACCATCACTCAGGCCATAGGCCTGGTTGATGCAGCCGCCACCGACAGAACGTGTTTGCCTCCCCTGAAAGGGATGACCAATAGTTTGAGCGATCTGAGCAGCAATATCAGCCCAAACAGCAATCATATGATGTGCTCCTAGTTTGCTTCAGGATGTAGCCGCAGTGCACCATAGGCGGTAATCGGTAAATAACGCTGTACAGCCGATTGAATCGCAGCAGCATCAATCGCCTTAATCGCTGTCGGATAGTTAAGAGCATTTTCAATATCACCGGTCATGGCGTGATAGTAGCCATACATATTGGCACGATCACTAGACGTCTCATTGCCAAAGATATAGCGATTCGCCACCTGGGTTTGCACTCGATTAAGCTCTGCCTCGCTGACCGGTTGCTCATGTAGTCGCTGAATATGGTCTAAAACCGCAGCCTCAACAGCCTCCAAATTCTCAATTGCTAGATTAGCCAAAATGTAGAAAACTCCCTGCTCCCCGTAGGTGATATTGCTTGTAGCAATACTATTGACCAATGCCCGGGTCTCTCTTAAGTCCTGTACCAAACGTGCTGTGCGTCCTTGTCCCAGAATCGAAGCCACCACATCTAACGCGTAGGTCTCAGACAGCTGTCTGAGACCTGGGACACGCCAGCTGAGTACCAGCCGAGCCTGTTGCAGCGTGGCGTCGGTATAGTCAACCCGAGCAATCGACTCAAACGGTGCTTCTGGTGTGTAAAGCGGCACCCCTTCTAGCGGTTCTTTGATACTTTGCTGACAGCGATTAGCCAAAGACTGCTCAAAGCTTTGTTCCACGGTGGTAATCAGTTGCTCAATAGGCAAATCACCCACCACCACCGCTGTCATATTTTGCGGTTGATACCAACGGCTATGGAAGTCCCGCATCTGCTTCGCAGATAAGTTTTCAATCACTGAGGTAGGTCCTAGCACCGTCCGCCGATAGGGCAGTTGCTCAAAATTTAAGGCCATGGAATGTTGAAACACACGCCGTCGTGGGTTATCTTCTGAGCGTCGGATTTCTTCTAAAATTACGGGTCGTTCCCGCTCAAAGTCACTTTCATAAAGGGCTGCATTAAGTAGCAGCTCTATTTGCAGGGGGGCTAGTTTGGCAAAATCTTTGGGAGCTGTCGTGATGTAGTAATGGGTGTAGTCTTGACTGGTGGCTGCATTGGTAATCGCTCCTCGTTCCTCAATCAATCGTTCAAATTCACCACATTGGAGTTGAGGAGTGCCCTTAAAAATCATATGCTCCAAAAAGTGAGCCATGCCATTGATCGCATCGGACTCTACGCGAGATCCTACCCGTAGCCAGATGTTAAGGTTAACTGCAGCAGCCGTTGGCATTTGCTCAGCAATGATGGTTAGACCATTAGCCAGTCGTTTTACAACAGGTTGATTGGTCATTTCGGAATGTGCTGATGTCACAACCATGGGCAAACTAAAATTTCGTGATCATTCTATTTTTTATTCTAATCATCTAGATACAGTAAAGTCTGGGTAAAAACAACTAAGAGAGACACGAGAGAGACTTCTATGGGCACTTGGATTAAGGAAACAGATAAGGCCATCTATTTAATGCAGGGAGGATACTATATCTCCAAAATTTCTAAATATCCCTCTAGGTCAAATCCTAACGAGAAAGTGCTCAATATCAGTGGCATGAAATCGTGGTTTAGACGCGCTGATTCTCCTCGGGGAATGACTGTGGCTCAAAGCGGTCCCGAACCAAAACCGCTCCCACGTCAACCGGTTCCCACCCCTGTTAACCCTAATGAAGAGACCCCCAGCTCATCTAGACAAACCAATGCTAGTGGTGTAAGTCTAATTAAGTCTTTTGAAGGGTTGCGCCTGAAAGCGTATCAGGATGCTGTTGGCGTATGGACCATTGGCTACGGCACTACCCGTGGTGTTAGGCCAGGACAGGAAATTAGCGAAGCTCAAGCTGAAGCACTCTTAAAAACCGACCTCAACAGATTTGAACAGGCGTTAAATCAAGCGGTTCGGGTACCTATCAATGACAATCAATTTGCTGCCTTGGTTTCGTTTACCTACAACGTAGGCTCTGGAGCCATGCGCAGCTCTACACTGCTAAAAAAGCTCAATCGTCGTGATATTTATGGCGCAGCCAACGAATTTCCGCGTTGGAACCGAGCTGGTGGTCGGGTACTGGCTGGTCTGACTCGACGACGCAATGCGGAAAGGGCCCTGTTCTTAGGGCAAGATTACCGGCGGTTTTTATAAGGTAGGAAATGCCCATCGTCCGCAATGTTCCACATCTGCATAGTGTTGGGAATTTTCTGGAAGTCATTTGAGGGAGTTCCTCCCGTATGCTGAGAGGGTTGGTATAAAGCAACTCCCCCATAGCTAGATGAACCGTGCGTTTCCTCGTTGGTTAATTCCCTATGCGTTTTTAGCACCAGCGCTACTGGTGCTCGGTTTGACGGTATTTTGGCCAGCACTCCAGGCGTTTTACTTGAGTTTTACCGAGTATGGCTATGACATCACCCAACCGCCACTGTGGGTTGGGGGGGCAAATTTTGTGCGGCTTTGGCAGGATAAGACCTTTTGGCAAACGTTGGGCAATACGCTACTTTACTTGATTGGTGTGGTACCAGTACTTGCGATCGCACCCCTTCTCCTAGCTATCCTGGTTAACCAAAAACTTAAGGGCATGAACTGGTTTCGAGTCGCCTATTACACTCCAGTCGTCATCTCTATGGTAGTCGCTGGAATTGCATGGCGATGGCTCTACGCTGAGACAGGATTACTTAATCAGTTACTCACCAGCGTCACCCAACATCCCATCCGGATTCCTTGGCTGACCAGTCCTGACCTGGCGTTATTTAGCGTCATGGCCGTCACCATCTGGAAAGGTCTAGGCTACTACATGGTGATTTATCTAGCCGGGTTGCAAGGCATTCCAGAGGATTTATACGAAGCCGCAGCCATCGACGGCTCTGACCACTGGCGAAAACATTGGGACATCACCCTACCGCTGATGCGACCCTACATGTTTCTAGTGGCTGTTATTTCGGCCATATCAGCCACCAAAGTTTTTGAAGAAATTTACATAATGACCCAAGGCGGACCGCGCAGTAGCTCAAAAACCGTAGTTTACTATGTATACGAACAAGCCTTTGTGGATCTTGAAATGAGCTATGCCTGCACCATTGGGCTGGTACTTTTCATTATTATTCTGGCCCTGTCGTTAATCAGGCTAAACCTTGCACCAGACCAGGTAGCTGATACTCTACCTTAGGTCACTGCAAGCCTTTCAGTAACCCCATACAGCCATACAGACGTTCCTGGAAAAAATTAAGGCATCAAGATTTCAGCTGATGTAAGGTCTAACACGCTTCGGCAACGGCGACACCATAGGTTTCAACCTCATCCACACCATCAACAGACATGGCAAGACTAACAACCTCACGCAGCTGATACGGTGAACACAATTGCCCACTCAGAATAACAACACGTCCACGTTGACGAACTTTCAAGCGTTTCAGTTGACCATCCACATTCGTGCTCAAACACCGAGACACACGCTTAGAAAGACCATAGTAATCAAATTCCCCATGCAGCCCGATGCGCTCTGGGGGAATCGTTGAAAACCATTGAACTCCACTTGGTTGCCCACTATCCAAGCGGCAGGGCGCATACGCTCCTTGGAGAGCAATTGTAATGGTCGAGCCATCCATAACATCACCTCTACACCCTAATGTGTTAAAACAAGAAACTCATAAAAGCCTTTCCAGACGCCGCGTACAATACGCTGTTGCACCAAAAAGTGGTAATGCACATGCCACTGGATTTGGTAGCAATCCAACAACATTTATTAAATTCTAGAAAACGCTCGGTAACAATTATGTGTTCTGAGAAACCTTTTAACAAAATTAAGGTCCGCCAAAATTGATGTCCACTATTGCACCAACAACACCACAGCGTAGGCTACAATACCCTCCTCACGACCAGTAGGGCCAAGTTTTTCATTAGTGGTTGCCTTGATGCCAATTTGATTGGTGGCGACTGCTAGCCGTTCTGCAAGACATTTTTTTATTATTTCGATGTGAGGTTTGAGCTTAGGTTTTTCAGCCACGACAACCGTGTCTAAATTGCCAATAGACCACCCCTGCCCCCGGATCATTTGATAAACCTGATCCAATAGTTCCAGACTATCGGCTCCCTTCCATTTGGCATCGGTGGGGGGAAAGTAATGGCCAATATCCCCTAAGCTCAAAGCACCTAGCATGGCATCCATAATGGCATGGGTAAGAACATCTGCATCACTATGCCCCTGCAACCCAAGCGTATGGGGAATTGTCACACCGCCTAAAATCAGTGGTCGATCTGGGCCTAAACGGTGAATATCATAGCCATTGCCAATGCGAATACTCATAGGACACTCCTCCTAGGTCAGGTTAACAAGCGAGGGGAAGGTACCTATATCCACGCTTACTGATCCTTATTTTCCCATTCCTGCTGCCAGCGCTGATAAAGATCTCGACGTCGTTCGCGAGTGCGCTCAATCTGTTGCTGTCGACGCCACTCAGCAATAGCAGCATGGTTACCGGAGAGCAGCACGTCCGGTACCGTCCAGCCTCTGAACTCAGCGGGTCTTGTGTAATGGGGATAATCTAAAAGCCCAGCCTCAAAACTGTCATGATGCAACGAATCCCGCTTAGCAACGGTGCCTGGGAGCAATCTAATCACACCATTGAGCAGAGCCAGGGCAGGAATTTCGCCACAGGTGAGGACAAAATCTCCCAGGGAGACCTCTCTAGTCACCACATTGAGAATACGCTCATCCACACCTTCATAATGGCCACAAACAATCACTAGCTGATCGAGACCAGTAGACCATTGCCAAAATAAGGATTGGGTCATGGGCTCCCCCTGAGGGGTCATGAGTACCACCTCGCGACGGGAATGCTGAGGCAAGCTTTCTAGAGCTGCCACAATCGGCGCAATTTTCATCACCATGCCCACCCCCCCTCCATAGGGCTCATCATCAACTTTGTGATGCTTATCGGTGGTGAAATCTCTTGGATTTGTGATGTGCACCTGGGCAATATCTCGCTGCAGGGCTTTACCAATTAGCCCCGACTGCAGCGGCGACGTAAAAAAGTCGGGAAATAGACTAATCAGGTCAAACCGCATTAGTTGCTACTGTCCAGACGGCCCTGAAAGCTCAGCAACCGATTGAACAGTTCCACTTCAAGGTTTGTTTGTTCGAGTAAACGAGCGAGTTCATAGGCTTGCTGGTAATGCTCTTGAGCCAACGCCAGATCCCCAGTCGCTTCATAAAATTCGCCCAAACGCTTAAAAGTAATCAAACGTCTCCAGGAATTATCGGTATTGAGTGTAAGGGCAATACGGTCATCCAGGTAACGACGGACTTGAGCCCAGTCATTACGTTCGGTATAGACGTCGATCAGACCATCGATCGCATCGAGTTGGGCTACAACATTATCAATTTCTCGACCGTAGTTTAAAGCGAGACGATAGGCACCAATCGCTTGACGCCACTGCCCCTGAGCTAAATAAGCATCGCCTAGATTGGTATTGGTATTGGCGCGACCGGCTAGATTACCTGCTTGAACACGATAATTGCTGGCCACTTCGTAATAGTCAATGGCAGCGGCATAGTCTCCTTTGATGGACGCTAGTAATCCTAAGTTACTGAGGGATAGCCCAATACCTTCAGGGTTTTCGATACTGTAGGCAATATCTAGGGCTTCTTCATAGGCTTGGGTGGCTGACTCTATGGCCCCTCTTTGCAATCTCAGAGTACCCAGGGTATTCCACGCGAAGATTTGGGTGCTGAAGTTTTGATTGTCTCGTGAGATCGCAAGCTGGCGACGCACAGCGGTCTCAGCCTGACCATAGTCACCTAACTCAGCATAGACCTTGCCAAGATTGCTATAGACCCGCTCCATAGAAGCTGTATCACCAATCTCGTAATAGAGTTCACCCGCTTGCATCCAAGCTCGTATAGCTGATTGATAGTCATCTTGCTCGGCCTGACGATCGCCCAAACGCAACAGCTGATCGGCCACATCCCGTTGCTGGTTAACCAGCTCACGATTGACAGGCTGCCGCAACTGGTCATCAAGACTATCCTGGGCATAGGCGGCAGGCATATTCACTAGCGCCATCAACATAACCCCATAACCAAACCGAACGATGCGGTGCACAACTAAGTCTCTCCCTATCTAAAAACCAGAGCTATCAAGTTTCCGGGGCCAGATTTGGCTGATCTAACTCAAGATCGGACATATCTAGCAAATCCGCCAGCTCCTCTGCCAAACTTTCTTCGACAGCAGTCTCAGTATCCCCAAAGTAAATCGCCTGAATATCACTTGGCAGCGCCCTGTTTAGAGCTTGCTGAGCATCCCTCAACAACACGGCTACAGATTTAGGAGAAATACGCTGCCCCTCAGCCTGTAAATAGGCAGCAATCCGGGTATTGCTCCAGCGAAAGGTTTGGGCCATCACAATTACTAGACGATGCAGCGGTTGTAGCCGTTCCAGAGCCTGAGTAACGTAGCACCATAGGGGGGGAGATGCTTCCTGCAGACTGTAGTGAATTTCCTCGACATCGGGCAGTGCAGCTTGATTAATACAGGCTGCTGTTAGATTCACTAACCAAGCTTGCAATGAGAAGTCCGCTGGGGGCTCAGACGGTAGGTCAAGACCACTCAGTTCGTACAAAATATGTCGCCAAGTTAGCGCAAATAAGTACTCTGACTGCACCGTCGAACGAGCCGAATGGCGAATCAGCGTGTACACCACCGGGCTGTAGCGACAAAATACAGCCGTAAAATACTTGCCTTCGTCAGGATGTTGCTTTAGCTGCTGTACCAGGTCGTAGTCGCTAAATTCAAACAGCGACTTAACAATGGCATGGTCACATTCAGGAAAATTAGGAATATCCACAATACTGCGAATAGAACTCCGCCAACCACCGGCAGCATAGGCAGACCGGTCTTAACCAGACTGACACTACCGTATAAATAGCCACTACTATACCCAGGATCTATCGAATCTTAAAGATTCAACGCGAAATCGTAGTCCAAAATTAGCCCATTCTAATAGGCGGACATGCCTGTAACCATACATAACAGGATCGGTTAACCCGTTATGTTGACAGCAGCCAGTCGGTTTTACCCTTGATACACTATGTTTAGACGTACCATGCTCTGGCTCCTGTAAAGCTAAGGCATCGTTTTTCCAAAAACCAAGCTAATGATTTTTTGCCTCACCGTTTTTTCTCCGACGCTGGCGTCCATATGGCAAGGGTTACCCCTCGATAGCCTAGTTTCTACCCAGGGCATCATGGTTATGCTGCTGGTGGCCTATGCAGGCGCTATGTGGATGTTTTTGACCAGCGCTCCAAAGGTCCACACGGTGATGGTTTCAGATTTAAATGTGGCGCAGCAGTTTTATGAAGGGATGCTGGGTCTGAGCACCGCTGATGTCCCCCTTCATTATTACTACAACTACGAACAATCCATGGGCACAAGCATGGATCCAATGCTTGGCATGGGCACGATGCCTGGACGCACAGAGCCAATGTATGGCAGTACTGATGGTCTGTGGTACCAGCTGAAAAAAAATACTCAGCTGCACGTTATTGCAGGAGCTAGCCGGGGCCATAAAAACCGCCAGCGCCATGTTTGCTTTGACCGGGATTGCCTAGAGCTGCTGCTCATGCAAGTGCAGACAAACGGGGTACGCCATAAAATTCGGCGCGAACGGCCCCTCAATTTTTTAGTCAAAGACTATGATGGCGAAGTGATTGAGATGGCTGAGGTTGCTGATTAGCCTGGTGGAGACTCAGACTCAACCATCCCGAGTAGCGGCAGCAATGCCCCAGCTTTATTTGGATGTCTTTGCGCAATGATAATTGATCTTTCTACGGTCCCTGTCAGTCGGGGGACTGGGTATCCTAATCCTTTTCGAGCATCTGTAGCCGGACGTTCTCGACAACGAATTGGCAACGCGATCGGGTTAACTAACTTTGGCGTGAATCTGACAACATTGGCTCCAGGAGCCCAGTCCGCCCTACGACACTGGCATAGCCACCAGGACGAGTTTATCTATGTAATTTCAGGGGAACTAACGCTGGTGACCGATGCTGGCGAAACCCTTCTCACTCCTGGCATAATGGCCGGTTTTCCGGCCAACTTGGCTGATGGACATCATTTAATAAATCGGTCTGATGAGATCGCAACCTACCTTGAAATTGGCGATCGCACCCCCGGCGATCGCGCCGAATATCCCGATGATGATTTACTTGCGATGCCTCAGGCTAATGGAGGGTATGTTTTCACCCATCGTAATGGTGCGCCCTATTGAGGAAAACTAGATGCCATCTTTAAAGGGGTTTAATCGGGGTCAAGTTTCCTGCAGCCACTGTCTCAGCGGGGTACTTGGGGGGCTGATAATCCTTCTAGCCAGCTGTCGGTCGACACCAACAGTCACCGAGGTTCCTATCCAGTCAAACAGTCCTCCTAGCGCGACAGCCCCAGGTAATACACCACCGCCACCGCCCACTAATTCCTTCCTGGCCCAGCTACCACCCAAGACCACCAACCAGCTAGTTAAGCTAAACATCAAC
>JBCCXQ010000123.1:0-9410 GCA_039191365.1 Cyanobacteria bacterium P01_F01_bin.13
CCCAGATGACTGGACTGCCGATGATATGCAACGATTTGCTCGTCGCAATTTGAGCCTGGCTGATGCCTATACAGGCTCACTGCCCGACGGACCTGCCCTATTGTTTTGCCGGATTCCGCTAGCCTTGGCCCATGCCACTCTAGATGCGTTATCCCAAGGTAAGGAGAAACTTAGTCGCAGCGATGTGATTGCGATTGTGTCTCCCTTGAGCCAATTAGTGGGCTGAGGCTACAGTATGGCTGCTGATGGTTAACCCCAAAGAGACTAAAATTCGGCTGATTTTAGCGCCTGCCGGAGCAGAATATAAGTCGGCGCAACGGTCGGTGCAACAGTTGCAGAATGGCCCTCGGGTGGTAGCAATTCCGGCAGGGCCGCAAGGGTTAACAAGATTTTTACAGACCTGGGACGAACAAGATTTATGCCAAGCTGGCGGTGTGTTGTTAGTGGGATTGGGGGGAAGTCTCTCACCTGAGTTGAATGTGGGGGATGCGGTACTGGTGGAACGGGTATATGAGGAAGAAAGCTCACAGGTTTATACGTGCGATCGCACCCTTACAACCCAACTCTCAGAACAGCTAGGGATTCCGATTGGTGTGGGGGTAAGTTGCGATCGCGTCATCACCACTGCTGCTGAAAAACAACAGCTCCATAAACATTACAATGCCAATATTGTCGATATGGAGAGTGCCGCTTTGCTTAAGAGTGCCGCTTTGCTTAAGAGTGCCGCTTTGCTTAAGGGTGCTGCTCTGCTCAAAAGATTACCCAACTGTAAGATTGTTATTTTGCGTATTATTAGTGACAGCTGTCACCAAGATTTACCCGATATCTCAAACGCTATTGATATTTATGGAGCTGTTAAGCCGCTTTATCTAGCATGGAGTTTTCTAAAGCGCCCTATAGCTGCGCTGCGATTGATTCAAGGTTCTTTGAAAGGATTTGAATGTATGGAGAACATTATCTTCACTCTTTTCAAGTAAAACGGAATGAGTCCTACAGGAAC
Source organism: Cyanobacteria bacterium P01_F01_bin.13 (assembly GCA_039191365.1). GTDB lineage: Bacteria > Cyanobacteriota > Cyanobacteriia > Phormidesmidales > Phormidesmidaceae > Leptothoe. The sequence continues at coordinate 1,001 of JBCCXQ010000123.1, forward strand.
TAAACTCTTGTCTACTCTGTGATTGTTAGATTTCACTTTCGGAATAGAATTGCTGGGTCCATTGACGATGTTTGACAATGGGACCATCCTCTGGATAGATTAATTCCTTCTCAAGGTATATTTTATTCTCAAAAACATCAATTTCTCCATCCAATTGACTGGCTACCTCAATCATTGCTAGCCAGTTAAGGAAGGGATTGGCCATGCCGAACAAAAGTTTTCTTGTAGACAAGAGAATGCAGGTTTCAATGCGATCTTGATCGATAGGGGTCGTCAGTACCACATTTAACATGCATAGAGGTACTTTAAATTCGATCTGTGACACAATCGTGACACAGCCCATTCCGTATTGTGTAAAGATTTGCGTGGAGTCGGCTTCAATCTTGAATTGGTCCGAAAAAAAGATTTGTGAAGCCAATTTACGCTGAAACATAGGGCCATCAAGCTTGAGAGCTACTGTCTCTGCTGACCGAAATCTCGATCCATGCAACGAAAAGAAGTGCAGATCGTGGAGGTTATTTTCACCAATCTCACGAATATCAGCCCGTATCTGCCAAGTGCGTCGCCGAAAGGGTGACCATTGTTGGGAACTCCACTCTTGGATGCCAGGAAATTTCCACACTGGGGGCTTTCTAGCTGGATGATAATAAACCATAATTAAGCCATCCACTTCACATACTGGCCAAGTAGGAATTCTCACTTTGGGCGGTGTTTTATGGCTGTAAGGAACGCCAACACAGCTTCCCTGACTGTCAAACGCCCAGGTATGGTACGGACAGTAAATGTTGTTTCCTTTAATGTGCCCTCCATACCCCAAATGACTGCCCATATGGGGACAATAGGCATCTAGGACATGGGCAGTCCCATATTCTGTTCGGAATAACACTAGATGCTTGTCAAAATAATGCAAGGGCCGCACCTGCCCTGGCTTCAATTCGTTACTAAACGCAACTCGAAACCAGCCGCTTGGGAAAGTTGAGTTTGGTTTCGAATCTTCCAATTTTGGTTTCATCTGTTTGAGTGTTGACACATTTGTTGAAGTGGTGACATTTGATGTTAGCCCCATCATATCCATGGCACTGCCGTCTGAATTTATAGCAAAATCCATATTTTTATAAGCAAGCAGCTGGTCATTGAATCTATCGTGATAGAACAGTTTCCTAAAGGGTTTTGGGATCAACTATGTTGTGAACCATGGGTGTAAAGGTATATTTCGAGTGTGATGGGAGGAGACTCAGATGCAAACTTTGAATTCCAATGCAATAGGTTCGCAAGCGTTAGAAAATCTTGATCACGCCATTACGGCTGCGCAAAACTATTTACTTTCACTCCAGACCGATGAAGGTTACTGGTGGGCTGAGTTAGAGTCTAATGTCTCCATTACAGCCGAGATTATTTTGCTGCATAAGATTTGGGGTACCGATAGCGATCGGCCCATGGCAAAGGCAGAAGCTTATTTGCGATCGCACCAATGCGACCACGGTGGCTGGGAACTCTTCTATGGCGATGGCGGTGAACTGAGCACCTCTGTTGAAGCCTATATGGCCCTGAGAGTTCTGGGCGTTCCAGCCACTGACCCATGTTTGACTCATGCCAAAAACTTTATTCTTAGCAGAGGTGGCATCAGCAAAACCCGCATCTTCACCAAATTCCATCTGGCCCTGATTGGCTGTTACCAATGGCAAGGTCTACCATCCCTACCCGCCTGGGTGATGCAGCTGGAACCTCCCTTTCCGTTTAGCATTTATGAACTATCGAGCTGGGCTCGGAGTAGTACGGTCCCACTACTAATTGTTTTTGACAAAAAGCCTGTCTACAAAATTGTCCCCTCCTTTAACCTTAACGAACTCTATATTGAGGGCATCGAAAACGTTCGTTGGGAACTTCCCGAGAGTGGCAACTGGAGCGATATTTTTCTCGGTTTAGACAAAGCCTTCAAACTAGGAGAATCTCTTAACCTGATTCCATTTCGTGAAGAAAGTATTCAAAAAGCAGAAAAATGGATTATCGAACGACAAGAAGCCTCTGGTGATTGGGGTGGCATTATTCCCGCCATGCTTAATTCTATGCTGGCCCTACGGGTTTTAGGCTATGACGTACATAATCCCGTCGTGCAGCGAGGTTTCCAGGCCATTGACAACTTTTCTCTAGAAACACAGGACGAATATTGGGTGCAGCCTTGTATCTCTCCAGTATGGGATACGGCCCTGTCTCTAAGGGGGTTAACAGATTCTGGCCTTGCTCCCGATCACCCTAGTCTCGTTAAGGCTGGACAGTGGCTACTTAACAAACAAATCCTTGATTATGGAGACTGGACCTTTAAAGATCCCCAGGGAAAACCAGGGGGCTGGGCCTTTGAATTTGAAAACCGATTTTATCCAGATGTGGACGATACGGCAGTGGTAGCCATGGCCTTGCAAGACATCACGTTACCCAATGAGACCCTAAAAAAAGCAGCCATGGCTCGGGCCGTACGCTGGATTGCCACCATGCAGTGTACAACCGGAGGCTGGGCCGCCTTTGATATTAACAATGACCAAGACTGGCTCAATGCCATTCCCTATGGTGACCTCAAAGCCATGATTGACCCCAGCACTGCTGATATTACCGGGCGTGTACTAGAAATGCACGGCCGACTTGCCAGTGATGACGAACTTGCCCATAGCTATGCCGCCGATCTGACGGAGCAGCGAATCGCCCGGGGATTAGCCTTTTTGCTCCAGGAACAAGAATCGGATGGCAGCTGGATTGGGCGCTGGGGGGTGAACTATATCTACGGCACAGGTCAGGCGCTGTCAGCCTTAGCGCTGCTTGCTCCACAGTGCTGCCAGAAACAAATTAAGCAGGGTATCACCTGGTTGGTGAATTGCCAAAATGCCGATGGCGGCTGGGGCGAAACCTGTCGCAGCTATGACGATCCAAAACTTAAGGGAAAAGGACCCAGTACAGCGTCGCAAACGGCCTGGGCGTTATTGGGCCTACTCGACGCAGCATTATGTCTGGATGCAGATGCTCAAAAAACAGTTCAAGCGGGGGTGCAATACCTGCTAAAAACTCAAAAAGAGGATGGCACCTGGAAAGAATCTGAATTTACTGGAACAGGATTTCCCCAGCATTTCTACCTTCGCTATCACCTTTACTGCCAATATTTTCCAATGATGGCCGTGGGGCGCTATCGGCAGTTTATAAACAGCTGATGGGCATATCCAGGCCCATATCAATTGGCGTGGGGCTGAGCTGGACGGAACGGTAGGTTTTGTAGAGCCTGGGAAGGTGGCTCACCAACAGGTGTCTCAATCGATTTTCCTGCAAATGCCAGTACAGAATTCCCCAGCACCTTGGTCAACGTGCCTAGAGTTTTCTGCAGCAGCCCATCTGGATTGAGTACAACCCAGCCATTGTCAGTTCGCTGACGCAGCTCAAAGTGCAGGTGTGGACCGGTGGAATTACCAGTATTACCCACCAAACCAACCACCTCACCCTGCTCAACCCAATCTCCTGCCTGCACCAGCAGACGGGAAAGGTGCGCATAGCGGCTTTCCAGAGAGTCGTCATTGTGACGCAGTATCACCATTAGCCCGTAACCACCCAAAAAGTCGGACAGGGTTACACGACCGGCCTGGGTGGCAACCACGGGTGTACCCATAGGTGCACCCAAATCGCTTCCCGAATGAAATCGATAGTCACCAAAAATCGGATGGATCCGCCAGCCAAAAAGGGATGTCAGTGAGGCGGGCACGGACAAGGGAAAAATAAATTTCTCACCCAGCTGTAGCTTAACAACGGGCTCTGCAGCCCGATTGTAGTATTCTCGACTAGCCGCCGTGGTGGCTCCAGTAAACCGGGGCAGATTAATTGGCCCTGGCGAATGTACAGGTGCTGGTGCAATCCCCCCACCCGTAATAGCAGTAGCTAATCGCTCAACTTGCCGACAGGTAGCGCTGGCAACATCTCCAGCCTGTAGGGAAAACTCACAGCCGCTAGAACGTTCAGAAACAACGACATCCGGCATGGTGGCTCCGATACTGTAGTCCGTCGTATCGACCTCAGCCGTACCATAGTCAAATGGCGAAATTACTTCTACTGTCGGAAGTTCCTCATTAGTTGGCTGAAGTGGCTGGCTAATTTCAGAGGGTAACTCTACGGCAGGTTTTGCAGGCTCCACCGTTTCGGTGAAAATGGTGCCGTAATCCACATCTGTGGGCTCAGCAGACGTGGTTTCAATGGATTGGGGCACAATGCCGTTGGGCACTACAGGCTCTATCACCAGGGGCGGTACGGTGGGAGCAGGTGCTGCGGGCTGTACAACCGGTGTTTCAATAGGAGCAGGCGTTGCAGGTTGTACAACCGGTGTTTCATCAGGAATGACTAGCTCGGTGACCCCCGCATCGGTTTGGGCCAGAGCGGCCTGAGCACTCAGCAGTCCGACAGCAGTAAACGTGCTTATACTTAGCAATTGAAACCCTGGAAATAGTGATTTCTGAGTTGTCTGAACGAACTTGTTATCAGAAGCAGTCATGGCGAAATCAGTAATTGAGTAGAATGCCTTGCTAATTTTTTAAATCAACTCACATACCATCGGGCTTGAGAGTAAGTGCCCAACCCAGGCAACTAGACATGTGTAAAAGAATAGCAATAAATCGAAAGAATCATTGTATATAGAACCATCTTAAACATTCTAATAAATATAGTTTATGAACAGCTTATGGTTTACGTTTCCCATTTTTTTAGGGTTGCAAGTCAATCACAAAGATAGGTAGGTGCTTCCAATTAGCTATCAGATGTCGAGGCTTCCTTTTCCCAAGACTGAAGGAGACTAGTCTAAAAGCCCCGATGGTCAGGATTCAGCAGCTAATTTTTAGAGATTAAACAGCTCGTTTGTATCCTACAACGGATTAAGCTGATCTACTGAAGAGCGATTTTGGCAACAAGTTGGATAGGTTCTGTGCCGATTTTAGAAGTGTCCCCAAATTAATAACAAAACTGGGATGAACGGAACTGAGCGACGTCATGGAGAATGGCCATATCGAACGCTTGCTGAAAAGTTTTGCCCTACAAGACATTCCCTTGAAGCTTTTGCAAAGACCCCGTCAGCAGTGCTTTAAAATTTCTGAGTCGGTGATACGTTACCACAAAGCTACAATCTCGTGCGACTACCATTTCAGAACAATTGACAACGATGAATCTGTCCTTTTTTTTCCAATCTGTTGCCATAGCAACGCTGATGAATCTATGGCCCCTAGCACCTGTAATGGCAGAGGATGTTGTCGTTTTCTTGGAACACTCAACCTCGTCTACCGGCATAGCTGAATTCTATGCGTTTCCAGAAGTGGCGACCCGATGGGAAGATAACGTCACAGCCCAAGCGGAATATGTCTTTACTCTAACCAATGATACGTCTGTGGATATGTTGGAGTTTTATGCCTCTCCCCAAACGGCTACGGATTGGGAAACCAATATCCTGGCGGATAAGACAATTCGGGCAAATGGGGATTGGACGACAATTACTCTACCTAGCAGTCGTGGTTGTCTCTATGATTTTCTGGCTGTCTTTGCTGACGGAGACAAGCTAGAAAAATATGGCATCAATGTATGTGAGCTGGAAACTCACACGTACTATGAGAACTAGGCTGTTACCAACAGCTAATTTAATCACGAGGCTAAGGTGGTTTTCATAAAGGGAAAACATAGCCTCAAAGATAATATGAGATAAATTTACTCGAAGTGAAAGTTCTCAATTGGCATGATTTTGAGAAAGAGAGAAATACTTCTTTTTAGCTATGCTGCGGTCTGTTCAATCTACATGACCGTAGATGCCTACTGGTCAACGTAGATAAATGTAGGTAAATGTAGGTTTGATTTCCTGGCCCAACGTTTAATTTATAGTCAGATTGCTAATTCAATTACAGTGCGACTTGCCCGAACCATAGGATAATTTGAGGATTCGTTGACAAACGGGTTCTACCATGACTCCAGCACAGTCACCTCGACACAAGCACATTGTTCTAACATCCCATCCAGGGAATTTTGGTCAAAGCGCTCCGGAAATTAAATGGGGACAGGCTGATCCAAATGAACGCGGTCCCATTATTGCCACCCTTGGCAACTCGGCCCACCGCAATGTGATTGGGACCCATTCCGGTGGCTATGCCGTGTATCGAGCCTTGGCAATTGCCAGCGGTAGTTTAGAACGCAGCCACCGCGCTGACCTGACAAATACGGCCCCGACGGTGTCCATTGGCCCTCACCCCAGCTGGACAGAGCCGGACAAAATTATCTCCCTCGATCCCTATGGCGCTCTAGATCACGAGCTGTTTGCAGACCTCAGAGCCGATGGCTACGATATTCGTCCATCCATTGCTATAACCAAAGCGCACATTAATATTCCAGAGCTGCAGGAGGCGGTGTCCCAGGGGGGTATTAAGGTGGATGGCAAAATCTTAAAACCCGGTGGGGAGCTGGTGGTGACTAAAGCAGCCATTGAACCCGTGTGGTATCTGCCGGGAATTGCCCAGCGGTTTGGGGTAAAAGAGAGCGATCTGCGTCGCACCTTATTTGAGCAGACTGGGGGCATGTTTCCAGAACTGGTAACCCGCCCTGACCTGCAGGTGTTTTTACCCCCTATCGGTGGCCACACCGTCTATATTCTCGGAGATATCGAGGCCATTACTGACCCAGACCGGCCCCTGGCTGTACGCATCCATGACGAATGCAATGGCTCAGACGTCTTTGGCTCAGATATCTGCACCTGTCGCCCTTATTTGGTGCACGGCATTGAGGTGGCGCTAGAAACAGCCCAGGCGGGTGGAGCAGGCGTCATTATCTATGCCCGCAAGGAGGGGCGCGCCCTAGGGGAAGTCACCAAGTTTCTGGTCTATAACGCCCGTAAGCGCCAGGAAGGGGGCGATCGCGCGGATACTTACTTTACCCGCACTGAGTGTGTGGCCGGGGTGCAGGACATGCGGTTTCAAGAACTGATGCCCGATGTTATGCACTGGCTAGGCATTACCCGCATTGATCAGTTTGTTTCTATGAGCAATCTAAAATACGATGCCGTTACCCAGTCTGGCATCGAGATCGTCGAGCGGATTTCCCTTCCTGAGGAACTGATTCCGGCGGATGCCCAGGTGGAGATCAAGGCCAAGCAGGCGGCGGGCTACTACACCGAGGAGGATGTCCCTGATCAGACCGTACTGATGGAAACCATTGGTCGGCAATATGAAGACGCCTGAGGATAAATAATGACACCAGCAGACCAGGCCGCCATTACCTATCTGAGACAGCCCCAGGCAATTCGCGATCGCACCCACCAACTCTTTGACCTCTGTCAGACGGACAACCTCGACCATTTTGGCTGCAATCTCTCTCGGCTGGATGCCGTTGCCGAGTACGTCATCGAGACCACACAGCAGCTATATCCTGATTTTGCAGTACCGTTTCACAGTCGCTGGCGTCACTTTGGGACCCGGCTACCTGTCGCCTTAGTCCCGTCCCAAGAAGAGAAAAATATCGCTCTTCCGTCCTTTTTGCAGGGGAAGGCTTTGAAGGAGGCTAAAGCACAGCTCGACCTGGCTACTATCAGCGTCCTACTAGATGCGGGAGCCGGTAGTCAGTGGCGCTACCAGGACGTTATCACCAATCAAGTGTTGGGCCGTTCCGAAGGGCTGGCCGTGGCTAGCCTGCGCGCCTTTGAGCGAGGATTTTTCTCCACGGATCCGGTGACGCTCCATCAGGTCGATGCCGCCGGTCTACAGACATTAACTGAATCCGACCTGGCCCAAATATTTCAGGTCAATGACCAAAACCCTCTGGTAGGGCTATCGGGTCGATTGACCCTGATACATCAGCTAGGTGACGCCTTAGCCAGACAGCCAGAGCGATTTGGTTCACCTCCCAGGCTGGGAAATTTGCTAGATTACTGGCTCCACCGCTACGGCCAGACGTTAGATGCAGGGACACTGCTCACCGAAGTACTCGAAAGCTTCAGTTCGATTTGGCCCGGTCGTGTTGCCTTGGGCGGTACTAATCTCGGAGATGTATGGCCCCACCCCGCCCTGCCCAATACGGGACCGGGAACCAACTTGGTCCCGTTTCATAAGCTATCCCAGTGGTTGACCTATTCTCTGGTAGAACCATTGGCCACAGCCGGGGTAACGGTCACAAATTTGGATGCCTTGACGGGGTTAGCCGAGTATCGCAATGGCGGACTCTGTGTGGATATGGAACTACTGGTGCCAAAACATCCAGAAGTGACTACCAAAGCCCACTCCCCCAGTTCACTGGTGGTGGTGGAATGGCGAGCGTTAACGGTGATCATGTTAGACCTGATGGGTGAGCGTATTCGCCAGTTACTCAACAAATCTGCAGAAGAGTTTCCCCTGATCAAAATCTTAGAAGGCGGTACCTGGGC
>JBCCXQ010000124.1:0-9375 GCA_039191365.1 Cyanobacteria bacterium P01_F01_bin.13
AGCGACAGGCAAAGGTGCTTTGGGCGGTGTTGCTGATCAATGCTGTGATGTTTGTCGTTCTTTTAGTTTAGACACTTCGCCAGCCTTAGCCTGACAGCAATGATCCGCCATGGTGCCCCCGATACTCAAACACTCAAACAAACATTAGAATGATTGTTCAAAAAAATCGCTCAAACATTCAAACTAGTATTAGAATGTTAGCACAAAAAAGACTTCATTCAAGTCATCGTTAGAATGACCGTAACGATCGAAAGGATTTGCAGGTAAATATTGAAGCCAGGGCAGAGTCTAACTGGCTTAAAGATAGTTAGAAACCTCAATCAGGTTCTGGTCGGGATCTCGGAAATATAAGGAAACGATGTCACCCGTTGCACCTGTCCGTTTGATTGGACCTTCTAGGACTTCCACATTCACGGCAGCCAGGTGGTCCAAGACTTCATCAATAGGTGTTTCAGTAATAAGGCATAGATCAATCGACCCTGGTATGGCTCTGTGAGCTTTGGGTTCAAATTCTTTACCCACCTCATGCAAGTTGAGTTTCTGTACACCAAAAGAGAGCGCTTTTCGACCCTTGCCAAAGGTGATAACGTCCATACCGAGCGTGTGCGAATAAAACTCGCAGGTTACATCAGCGCTATTCACTGTCATGACAATGTGATCGATGCTGTTGATCTTCATATCGTTAACGGAGAACTACTCGACCAGCTGCTTGAGCGCATAGCAAAGAATATCGGCAACCCGTGGGTCCTTAAGGGAGTAGTAGGCCAGTTTACCGTCGTTGCGATATTTCAAAATACTGAGGTCACGCAGCTTCCGCAGATGATGGGAGGCGCTGGCGACTTTAATTCCCAAAAGAGAAGCCACATCACAGACGCACAGTTCCTCACCATTGCGCAAAGCGTATAAAATCTTTAGTCGAGACCGGTCGGCTAAGGCCCCAAATAGAATTTGGGCAGATTCCAACAGGTCATCACCGGGAAGCACCTGGCCGATCTGATGAACTAACTCTTCGTTGAAGCAACGGACTTGGCAGACATCACTGGACTTAGTCACAGATTTCACAGGATTCATCAGGTGCTATATATTCATTCTACTGATCTATTGCTGGCCACGCTTCAATTTCCATCGCCCCCTAAAAAGTTAATAAAGGGTAACGACTCAACGTTTTGGTCGAAAGAATGATTATCATTCTTGATGCAATTATAACCAGACAATTATGCAAGTATCCCGGCAACGGCCCCGGATAAAGGATGAAGTGTGATGACGGTCAGTTCCCTTAAAGAAGTAACATGCTCCACCCGTATTGGTGGAAAGGTGCAGCACTATGACTGGACCTACCAGGGACAAACGGTAACCATCGCTTACGAAACGTCGGGGGCAGGGCCAACGGTGTTGCTGCTACCCGCGTTTAGCACGGTTTCAACTCGAGCAGAGCTGGCCCAAATTGCATCGGTTCTGGCCTCTCAGTTTCAGGTCATCGCCCTGGACTGGCTAGGGTTTGGTGATTCTGATCGGCCTGCTTTTACCTATGAGCGATCGCTATATCAAATACTGCTCAAGGACTTTGTGCAAAACTGCTGTCCGCAGCCAGCAGGGATCTTGGCGGCCGGTCATGGGGCGGGGTATGCTCTGCATTTGGCTCAGAACCAACCGGGTTTGAAGCTACTGTTGGTGGCTCCCACCTGGAAAGGTCCCTTGCAGGCCATGGGGGCACCGGGTTGGTTAGCGGGTGGGTTACGAAATCTGGTGGGGCTGCCGGTAGTGGGGTCTGCTCTCTATGGAGCAAACACTCATCCAGCCTTTCTCAAATGGATGTATCAGCGCCACGTATTTGTAGATAAGACCAGGCTGACGCCCGACTTTATCCAGCAGCGGCATCGCATTACTCAACGGCCTGGAGCCCGGTTTGCGCCTGCCGCTTTTGTCACAGCGGCTCTAGATCCGATGAGCGATCGCACCGAATGGCTGCAGATAGCAACGGCAGTTACGGCAAACCCAAGCAATTCTGTGCGGGTGATTCTGGCAGATAACGCACCGCCCCAGTCTAAAGCTGAAATGCAGGCACTGTCAGAACTGCCTGGCATCGAAACTGATCATCTACCCGGCTCGCTGGGGCTCTACGAAGAATATGGCAATGAGGTAGGTGCGATCGCACTCTCTTACTTCCAAGCATAAACAAGCATAAACACACACACTCAAAGGAGATCACCCATGGTAACCGACACTCTTGAAAAGACCGTGCCCGTAACCGTTTTGACCGGCTATTTAGGCGCTGGTAAAACCACCCTGCTAAATCGCATTCTCACCCACGAGCATGGCAAAAAAGTAGCGGTGATCGTCAACGAATTTGGCGAAGTGGGTATCGACAATCAGCTGGTGGTGGATGCCGATGAAGAAGTGTTTGAAATGAACAATGGCTGCATTTGTTGCACTGTGAGAGGAGACCTGATTCGCATTATTAGCAACCTGATGAAGCGCCGCGACAAGTTTGACCATCTGGTAATTGAAACCACCGGACTGGCGGACCCGGCCCCAGTGATCCAAACCTTCTTTGTGGATGACGAAGTGCAGATGCAGACCCAGCTGGATGCGGTGGTGACAGTGGTGGATGCTCGCCATATCTGGCAGCATTGGGAAGCCGAAGAAGCCATAGAACAGATTGCCTTTGCCGATGTGATTTTGCTCAATAAGATTGACCTGGTCACAGAAGAGGAACTAACCCAGCTGGAACAGCGGATTCGGGGGATGAATGCGTTGGCCAAAATCCATCGCACCCGTGATGCCCAAATTGAAATGGATGCCCTACTGGGCGTCAGTGCCTTTGACCTGAATAAGGCTCTGCAAATCGACCCAGATTTCCTTGATGAAACTGCCCATGAGCACGATGAAACCGTCGGCTCTATTGCCCTGGTGGAGTCAGGAGAACTCGATAACGACAAATTGGAAGCCTGGATGGGTGAACTATTGCGGGACCACGGCCCCGATATTTTTCGCATGAAGGGCATTCTCAACGTAGCTGGGGAAGATAATCGATTTGTCTTTCAGGGTGTGCACATGTTGTTTGATGGCCGCCAGGACCGTCCCTGGAAACCAGACGAATCTCGTAAGAATGAGCTGGTATTTATCGGTCGTAATCTAGAGCAGCTAAAGCTGGCAGAGCGCTTTCGCGATTGTTTGGTGAGCTAGTGATAAGTGACTGTCAAAGAGGCTCAATGTTCTTCAGCCCCCCCCCAACCTCCCTTTCTTGAATACCCCTTGGGCTATACATTGGGGGCTTTGATACGAGGTTGAAAAATCTCAAATATGAGGAATTACTAACTTTGGGTATTTTCAGTTGAGTTCTATCTCTGAAGTCTCCAGAATTAGGGATTTGGGGGCTTTTAAAGGGTATTACTTTCAAAAAAGTCTCTTGTGTAATCTAGTTTGCCTGCCTACCTACCCAAAACATGCTGAGAATAAAAAAGCATAAACAACCTGTGCTCAAGCAGCTGTGGGACACTCGTCTTTCAGACTATGTAACAGCCGTTGCCTGGTCTCCCGACGGCACTCAACTTGCGGCCAGTTCTGGTGCAGGTGAGGTGATACTCTACACGCCTGCAACGGGAGACTCTCACTGCTTACAAAGCTCCCAGGGAGAGTCTGTGGATGCTGTCGCGATCTCTGCCGATGGCCATTTTTTAGCGGCCGGGGGACAGGCAGGTACAGTTTGGATCTGGCAGATTGACGGTGATGCGCCCACATTATTAACAACTTTGGAGCATGCCCGTACCTGGATTGACCGGCTGCAGTGGCATCCCAAATTGCCAGAACTGGCCTTTAGTTTTGGACGCTATGCTCAGGTGTGGGATGCGGTTGAGCAAGCGGTTGTTACCACCTTAAATTTTGAAAATTCTTCTGTGTTGGATTTAGCCTGGAACCCCCAGGGGACAAGGCTATCTCTAGGAGGTAACCAGAGTATTAAAACCTGGAAGTCCCAGGACTGGGATGAGGACCCAATGGTAAGAGAGATTGGCGGGGCGAGCGTGGCGGTTGCCTGGTCGCCAGATGGGAACTATCTGGCATCGGGAAACAATGATCGCTCAGTTTTGGTGTGGGCAAAGGATCATCCTGCGCCCTGGCAGATGAGTGGGTTTCCTGGCAAGGTGCGGCAGTTGGCCTGGTCGAAACCGACGGTACGGGATGCGCCGTTGCTGGCGTCGATTAGTGGTGAAGGTGTGGTTGTGTGGACTAAGGCGGCGGATGAATCAGAAGGCTGGAATCCCAAGGTATTAGATGTCCATGAGGGGATGGTGCAGGCCATTGAATTTCAATCCGGTGCTTTGTTGCTGGCGTCTGCAGCGGCGGATGGTTATTTGTATTTGTGGCAAAAGTCTGGGCGGATTGCGCAAAGGTTAGAGGGTGCCTCTGCCGGATTTTCTTGTCTGGCCTGGTCTGCTCAGGGCACAGCGTTAGCCGCTGGCGGTAGTGGAGGAGAACTGTTTGTATGGACCGAAACGACCAAAGGAAGAGGATTTAAGTAGGTCAGATAGCATCGATGAGCAGCACTCCGTATCTCAAAAGCACGGATATAACTTCATTTTGATGTGCGGTTAAGCAGCTAATATTGCGTACCATCTGACGGTTAAAGGCTATCTGTAAGAGAACTCAAAACTATCTCTGCCGCTACACTTCATCGTTAGCCGACAAACTTCATTTAGCAAATACAGCAACCATTTTTACCTATCCGTCCACACCAACACGTCCCCTTGACTATCTCCAGCGGCAATTGCACCTCCCGTAGGACTCCAGGTAAGGCAAGAAAATTCAGCAGGTGCAGCCTTAAGAGTCTGGATGAGATCACTGCCGTTGTCCCAGAGACAAAGCAAGCCATCTTCGGCAGCGGAGGCAAGGAGTAACAACTTGGGTTGGAATGAGAGCGCACGCAGAATACCCTGATGCGTATCCAACATTTGGGGCTTCCATATTCCGTAATCCGATAACGTCTTGTGCAACAGGAGTTTAAATAGATTCTGGGTCATAGATTCTGGGGCTTTTTACTATCCATATCACTGGCTCACTAATTGGTTTTACAGCAATAAGTTCCAGATTTTGGCTGTAGATGGGTAGATGGGTGGATGAGTGCATGGGAAAAGCGCATCCACTCATCCACTCATCCACTCATCCACCCGAATCATGCAGCTAGAGGCATATTATTTTAAACGCTCACTAAACAAGCTCGAAAGCTCTCTGCCAAGTTCATCTGCTCCAGATTGCGACCGATAAAAACCAGCTCATTCTTACGGGGTTCGTCCGGTTTCCAGGGACGATCTTGGCAGCCATCAAACAGCATGTGCACCCCCTGAAAGACGTAGCGGTTGTTTTCTCCTGCAATGTTGAGAATGCCCTTCATGCGAAAAATATCGGGTCCATGATTGTACATGAGTTCATCTAACCAGGTGTTGAGCTTGGCGTCATCTAGCTCGCCCGACTCAACCAGGGTAATAGATCCAACCGTTTTGTCATGTTTAGGTGCCGTCCCCTGCAACAACTCTGGATTGATTTGCAGCGCATTATTGACATCGAAGGCTTTCACCCCTAATAAGGCATCCATCTCGATGTGGGCGTTTTGGGTGCGATAGATTTTTGCGATCGCATTTATCCCCCGCACCTGCTGCTCCAGTTCTTCTAACTCCGCTGCCGTCACCAGGTCGATCTTGTTTAGCAGAATCACATCAGCAAAGGCAATTTGCTCGATCGCTTCAGCCGCTTCCCAGTGCTGCCAGATATGGTGAGCATCCACCACTGTCACCACCGCATCCAACTGGGCTTTTGCCTGCACCTCATCATCCATAAAAAAGGTCTGGATGACGGGAGCCGGATCTGCTAACCCAGTCGTTTCAATCACTAGATGATCAAACTTGTCACGCCGCCTGACCAATTTGCTAACGGCGCGGACCAGGTCGCCGCGAACTTTGCAACAAATACAGCCATTGTTCATCTCAAAAATCTCTTCATCCGTATCCACCACCAGCTGATTATCAATGCCGACTTTGCCAAACTCATTAACAATCACCGCCACCTTTTTGCCATGTTCATAGGTCAGGACGCGATTTAGTAGGGTCGTTTTTCCGGCCCCCAGGTAGCCTGTCAGTACTGTCACGGGAACCGTTGTGCGATCGGTGGTGGTGACCATGAACAACTCCTTACGCCTAAAAATTAGATGATTATCATATTGAGCTGGGTTCGTTAATGCAACCCTTTAATCTATGGCATTCACTTCCATTTATCTCCGCATGCCTTGTTAACTTTGACTCTGCACTAGCTAACCACTAGCTCAACCGGACCATGATTATCACAGTGTCCATTGTGGGGATAGTGCAGGTGGCCATCAACGAGATAGCATACGTGATCACCATGGGGAACCGCTTCATGCCCACAGCCAGGTCCATGGACATGGTCAGCATCATGACCAGTGCAGTCATGGCCCTCAGTACATTTGTCTGGGTTCACAGTCGAAAAGAGCCATTTATCTCTATTCAACTATCACCTATCAACAACCGTAACCCACTCAACGTTACGAGTACTGTGGAGCCCTCATGCCCTAGCACACCAAATGGCAGGGTGATACTGCCCGCAAAATTCAGGATTAACAAAATCACCACAAAACTCAGGGCAAAGACAAGATTTTGCTTCACGATACTCTGAGCGCGACGGCCTAAACGAACCGCGTGTTCTAACCGGTCTAAGCGATCGCCCATCAACACAATATCAGCGGTTTCCAGTGCCACATCGCTACCCGCCGCCCCCATGGCAATGCCAACGGTGGCCTGGGCCAGGGCTGGGGCATCATTAATGCCATCCCCAACCATAGCAACGGCCTGATACTGCTGCTGAAGTTTACAAATCACCTCGACTTTATCTTCAGGCAACAGGTCTGCGTAAACCTGATCCACACCCACATGTTTAGCGATGCTGTTGGCGGTGCGGGGATTGTCCCCCGTCAGCATGACCACATGCTCTACACCCAACCGTTTGAGGCGGGCTACAGCCTGGGCAGCAGCAGGTCGAACAATGTCAGCCACGGCAATCAGTCCCAACAGATTTCCCGCCTGGGCAACCCAGACCACTGTTTTGCCCTCCGATTCCCACTGCTGGCTTTGTTCTAGCCAATGGGGAGAAATGTTCTTTACCTGTGTGCGAACAAAGTCCGCTTTACCGACTACGGTGCTCTGACCCTCCAGATCGGCAGTGATGCCCTGTCCGGCCTGGGCCTGGGCGTTGGTGGCCGTTGCCCAAGTTAGGTTTTGCTGGCGGGCTGCCTGCACAATGGCCTCCCCAATGGGATGTTCCGAAAGACTCTCCAGCGCAGCTGCTACCTGTAGGAGTTGGGTGGAGTCGGGCTGAGAGGCCAGTACGTTTACCACCTGCAGGTGGCCTGTGGTCAGGGTACCGGTTTTATCAAAGGCAATTGCCCGCACACGGCCAATTTGCTCCAACTGTGCTCCATTTTTGAACAAAATGCCTCGGCGGGCTCCATTGGCAATGCCCGACAGCAGTGTGGGCATAATCGAGGCCATCAGGGCGCAGGGGGAGGCCACCACCAGAAAAATCAGGGCTCGATAAATGGTTTCTTCCCAGGTCCATCCCAGCAGGAAAGGGGGTAGCATGCCCAGTAGTATGCCGACTACGATAATCACTTTGGCGTAGCCCCGCTCAAACCGTTCGATAAATTGTTGCGAGGGCGGTGCTTCTGTCTGGGCCTGCTGCACCAGCCGGATTACCCGCTGAATCAAGCTGCTTTCTGGCGGTTGATGCAGACTGATCCGCAGGACTCCTTGGCCATTTAGCGTACCGGCAAAGACTTCATCCCCAATGGTTTTCTCCACTGGCACCGATTCTCCCGTAATCGAAGCCTGGTTGAGGATACTCGCGCCTTCTACCACAACGCCATCGGTGGGCACCAGTTCTCCTGGTTTGACCAAGATGAGATCGCCCACCTGAAGCCGGGCAATGGGGACCGTGCGCTCCTGCCCGTGGTGAAGCAGTCGA
Source organism: Cyanobacteria bacterium P01_F01_bin.13 (assembly GCA_039191365.1). Lineage (GTDB taxonomy): Bacteria > Cyanobacteriota > Cyanobacteriia > Phormidesmidales > Phormidesmidaceae > Leptothoe. Next base: position 8,029 of record JBCCXQ010000124.1, read on the forward strand.
GCGGTATCTGCCGTTAAGCCCATCAGCCCCTGGATATTGCGCTCGGTGTGCTGCATGGCGTAGCCTTCTAAGGCTCCACTGATGGCAAAGATCAAGATTAGGACCGCGCCATCGATGATCAGGTGGTATTCCTGCTGCCATAGCCCCAAACTGGCCGCGCCCAGAGCCGCCACGATCATGAGTAAATCAACGTCCAGCTCTTTCTCTTGTAACAGAGTGGTGAGGCCGTCACGGGCGCTGTCGAATCCGCCAATGACGTAAGCTGCCGTCAGGATAAAAAGGCCCCCTCCCACCCAGCCAACATTGAGGGACTGCCAGCCAAGCAATACGAGGATGGCACATGAGATCGCGGCGACTGCTTCGGGGTGGTGTTTGAATAAATGCTTGAATAAAGTCGGGAAACACGGCGATGCAAGGGTGTTGGCAGTCATAGCTCGAACTGTTACGTAGGATACTATTTGCCAGTTTAAAACCTTGACATTGATGTCAATGTCAAGGTTGCTGTTGGATTTTGATGACTAAGCTGGATGTTGATGCTCAGCAATGGCCCATAGTCATCCGAGGGTCATTGCTGGAGACCGGATTATGCAAAAAGGTGACGCGCTAGTAACTTTCGCGGTTGGGTTGGGTGAGCAAAGAACAAATGCGTTTATCTGGACCTGCAATCAGCAAACTTACTGAGAAAACTCGGCTGCTATATTGAAACTTGCAATATATTCACCAACACAAGTATGCTACACGAAAAAATATAGTATATCTCGCCAAATTGGGCGAATATGCTGCGAAAAATCAATGTATCCACCCTATCTCAGGCAGCTATACTGAAAAAGTCGGTCTAATGAAGAATTAACCCTATTCGATTAGTTGCTGAGGTCTTCAACTAAGGAATAAGGATTTAATAAATTCCATTTTTATGTTTGTTGCGGCTGAGCGACATAATTCCATTGAGGTAGATAGTCATCAAAGCGAATGGGCATGTGAGCCTTAAACTCATCGGCGGCTTTACGCCCAGTCTCATAGACGGCATCGATAATCGTGGTCACAACGGATAATCCAGTCTTGGTGGAGGTTTGAGCTATCAAGTCGCTGAGTGCCTCAATCGACTCAAAAATAGCTCCTTGACAGGTGCGTGAAATCTGAGCAAATAATCGATGCTCAATGGGATTGTACTTGGAAGTATAGGGTGGGTAATGGGCAACGCGAATCTCGATTTCCAAGTCATTGGCTAAGGTTTGCAGGTCTTCCTTGAAGATATAGTGACGTGCATTATTGCTCCCTCCAGCATCACACAATAGGAGAATCGATGACGCCGTTGGATAGTCATCGCTCCCATGGTGAGTCCACCAA
>JBCCXQ010000125.1:0-9220 GCA_039191365.1 Cyanobacteria bacterium P01_F01_bin.13
CCGCATTATTGTTATAACTGCCAACGCCAATCAGATGTTCCAAAACTCCTAAAACCCTCTCAGGGATTGAAACCAAAGGATTGCCCTATGGGAGACCACCACACGGCGGGTTCCAAAACTCCTAAAACCCTCTCAGGGATTGAAACCACTCTCGGCATCGCTAATCTCACCATTCATCTGGTGTTCCAAAAATCCTAAAACCCTCTCAGGGATTGAAACTCAAATTGAGCGCTAGAATCGAACCCATGCACGAGGTTCCAAAACTCCTAAAACCCTCTCAGGGATTGAAACGAAACGTACTGGCTGAGAAAGGGCGCTCAAACTCGTTCCAAAACTCCTAAAACCCTCTCAGGGATTGAAACAGCTAAGAATCCTACCTAGGGACGTGGACCACTACGTTCCAAAACGGGAACACGTCATCCATTAACCAGAGAAAAAATATTCTAGCGGGTAGTGTTTCTATTGGTTCACAGTCATGACACCTGAAACCCATCAGCAACTGGATTCCCATGTGCGAGCCATCGCACAGATTCTCTATGACGATGCTCAAGCGAACGGTCTACCGCTGGATAGCTTGGAAGATATCGAACACACAGTTCGTGCTCAACTTCAGTCAGATCGACAAGGGAGTGCCCCTACAAAATCATCGATTATTCTTCTTCATCACTAATGGGTTCTGCACTGGCAGGTTGTGTCTCTTCTCGGGTGACCTCTTCTACCTCACTGACCCGCAAGATCAGCTTAAACTCTCGGTCCATCCGATCTTCCACATACTCTTCTAATAGTTGCACCTGTTTGGGTGTCACTGGCTCTGTGCTGTAAACCTTCAAACGAACCTCTGGTGGGTTTGTTCGCCAATTAATATCACTGTTGACAAGTTCTGAGCGTTGAAACGTTAGTGTGCCACCAACCAATACATCGCGTACTTCATCTTCTAAGCGATTTTGCCGTACCAGCTCTATTAAACTAATCGCCAAAGGCACAATCAGTGCAGCGGTAAAAATCAACACAAATCGCAAGGGCTTGCGCGCTTTTTGAAATGGGGCATATCCGGTCAGCCAAAAGGCAAGCATACAAGCCAGGGTAATGCCAATTAAATTGGTCACATAGAGTAAGGTCGCTCCCTGACTGAGGGCTATCTTGCCCTGGGCCAGACCTAAGCCAATCACACACACTGGTGGCATTAAGGCCACTGCGATCGCAGTCCCCGACAGCGTATTCGAAATCTTTGGCTGCACCTTAGCAAATCCACTGATCCCACCCGCCGTAATTGCAATACCCAGGTCTAGTAATGTGGGTTCCGAGCGTGCCCACACTTCTGAGCCATATTCCGATAGACCGAGCATCAGTCCCAGGGATGTAGAGAGTGCGATCGCAATCATCGTCCCTATTCCCAGCGCTTTAGCCCCTTCCTTAATCAGTTCCAGGTCGCCTTCTAAGAAACCAAAGGCCACACCACGAATCGGTAGCATTAACGGCGCTACTAACATGGCCCCAATAATCACCGCCGCACTGTTTGACAACAGACCCAGTGTTGCGATGATGCAGGCACCAATGGTCATGACCACATAGTCACGATTCAGCTCCGAATCATCCATCAGGCTATCGCGCATGTGTTTTAGCACCATAGGCGATACCCGTCGCCCGCCAAAATAGCGATTCGTCAATGTTTGCAGACCGTCTCTTACCATGGCTCGCCCTGCCGAAAACATACCCGCGCTCAGACTATAGCAAGATCCTTCAAATTCAACTTTAGCGATTACGTAGTTTGACTGGATGCCCTACAGAAAAATCTGCCATCTAGCGCACGAAAATACGCCATCAAAATTATTTGTTTCTGAAGATGTGGATGGGATCAGAAACCGACCGCTACCCTAGTCATGTGAGGGCATTTGTTCTACTCACTTGTGGTATTCATGTAGGAAATTTTCATGGGTTTTCTAAAACGTATTTTCAAGCAGGACAAGCCTGCAGGCGCTAGCACTAAAGCTGGCCGTCGCCCTGGTGCAAAGAAAACTGTACCCGCTCCCACCGCTGCAGCCCCTGCCAATGCACCTGCCGCAGAGGATGATATTCCTCTATGTAAAATTGGTCTCACTGGTGAGTTTGATGAGAGTGGCCTAGCTAAGCGTGTCACCCTTGCCTTTGATGAAGATTCTCAGCTAGATGATGTTGAAACCCTTTGGGTAGCTCAGCTTAGCAGCAAAGTAGTCCTCAAGGGTAAAGTCCCTAGCCAAGCGATTCTCGACAAAATGGTTGCCGTTGCCAAAGATGTTGAAGGTGCTACCGCCGTTGACACCAGCCAGGTAGAAGTGGGGTAGATCTGGTCTTTCAATAGTGCAAAAAAAAGAGGGTCAACCCTTTAGGGGGTAACCCTCTTTTTTATTGCTTAAGGGAGTTGAATGTCTTAAAGAAAGGCATATCTAAGGGAGCTAGTGAGCGCCAGATTCCTTACTGAAGAGCACCGTTACCGTTTTAATAATCAGTTTGATGTCATAGAAGAAACTCCAGTTTTCCTGATAGCGCAGGTCCAGCTTGATGACATCCTCAAACTTGGTAATGCTAGAGCGGCCATTGACCTGCCATTCGCCCGTCATGCCTGGTTTCACATTGAGACGCTGCCACGCGCCTATTTCATACTGCTCAATTTCATCAGGCGTGGGGGGACGAGTCCCGACAAGGCTCATATCACCCTTAAGCACATTCCAAAATTGAGGAAATTCATCCAAACTGGTCTTACGCAAAAACGCACCAATTTTAGTTATGCGAGGGTCATTTTCATTTTTAAACAGTGGTCCCTCTACCTGATTAACTACCTCACTCTTACGAGCTTCGGCATCGGTCACCATGGAGCGGAACTTGTAAATTTTAAACCGCTTGCCTAGCCAAGAACAGCGAGTCTGGGCAAAGAAAATTGGGCCGCCATCATCTAGCTTGATAATAATTGCAACTGGTACGTATACCAAAGCAGTCAAAAGCAGTCCTACAATGCCTCCGATGATATCTAGAGCTCGCTTTGCCTTGGAATTTACTGAGGGATGAGTTTCAGGCAACGCCTGATCCCTTGGTCCAGATTTCTCTGGAGCCGCAAGGGTAATATCAAATACCTTATCCAATTCGGTTAATGACAGCACCATCATTACTTGGGGTGGCACATGAATCAGCCGAAGCTTACAACCCTTGGCAACACTCAGACGATGACAAATCACCAGTGCACCGATGCCACTGCTATCGATGAAGCGAGTCTCGGAAAAATCTAGTATCAGCTCAGACAGCTCAGGCTGTTCAGCAAAGAGCGTCTGACACTGCTTTTTAAATGCCATTGCTTCAACTACTGCCACACTGACAGGTAGCTGAATGGTTTGAGAATTTGATTGGATTAATGCGGGCGTAGGAGAAGACGCCTTAACACTATCGACCATGATCTAGTAGCAATATTTACAACAGACTGGCAGAATCATCGGCAACTTTATGTTGCCCAAAAGTTCTATCAGACGGGTTATCTATATACTGTTCGCCTCGTTTTGCCTGACGTCTAAAATTAAATAATTATCAGCGAAATTTAGCACTTTTACAGTAGCCGCCTTTCGCTCTAAATAATTTTACGCAGTAATAATAAAGCCCGACTTAATAGAAGGTAGTGCCTACAGAATCAATATAAATTCACCCCTGGATTCGGTAGTAGTCTTCATAATTTGAGCTAACTTTGCGTCTTTGCGTCATTGTATGTACGCATGATTGCTCAGAACATTTGCAAACCCTGTCGATATCCATACCTACAGGGTTCAAGGGGCAATTCCAGGCTAAATCTGCTTCATTTTGCATGATGCTAATTGTGAAGCAGATATTCTTGATGCTAGATAGAGAGGTATCATCGTTCTTCAGAATGATAGTCACCCCACATCTAGCGTTAAGGCTAGAATGCCATCCATGGGTACGCAAAAACAAACCTCTTTGCTCAGTACCGAGGCTCAACAGGCGGTTAGCCAGTCTCGCTTTCAGAATTTGCAGCCCCAAGTGCCTTTAGGCCATCAAGAGTTGACAGCCTGGAAATGTAAAATTGCCACATTCCAAAGGGCGATAAAAACAGCTCCAGCCATGGAACAGGCTAGCCTGTTTGAGGTCACTAACGAGCCAGCAGAAGCGATCGATCCCTTTGCCCTGCCTCAACAGAATACGGAGTTTTGGCGCTGGCAGTTTAGCGATGTAGGGGTGGCGGCCCTCTATTTTGTGATTGACTACCAGAGTGATTTGCTGCTGTATGTGGGCGAAACGGTCAAGTCAAACCAGCGTTGGAAAGGGGAGCATGACTGCAAGCGTTACTTAATGAACTATCGCCAGGCCCATTATCATCACAAGCTTGACAGTCAGTTGGGCATCGCTTTTTGGCGTCACGCTCCGGCTGAGCGCCGCCCTCGTCAGCAGGTAGAATCAGCTCTCATATATAAATGGCGCTCACCGTTTAATAAAGAAAACTGGAAGTTTTGGGGCACTCCATTTATAGGCGAGGGGGGTTAAACTTCCCCCGCATCAAATACTCGTCCAATCACATCCTCAATCGGGGGATCGGTCACGGTTAGATCTCTTACTGGCAGCTGGGCTAAGGCCTGGGATACGGTTTGGGTAAGTGCTTCTCGGCGTACTAGTAGTACAACCTTACAGCCATCAATGGACTGGATCTCACCGTAGGATTTTAGGGCTTCGGCAGGGATTTCTTGAGCCAGTTCGGCGGTGACTTCACGATAGGGGGCAAACTGTTCCACCAAACTCGTTAGGGAACCGTCATAAATAAGCTGTCCCTGATAAATGAGTAAAACGCGATCGCAAAGGGCCGTAATATCAGCCATGTAGTGACTGGTGAGGACAATCGTGGCCTGGTAGCGCTGATTGTATGCCTGGAGGAACTTTCGCACCGCCATCTGGGCATTGACATCAAGGCCAAGAGTGGGTTCATCTAGAAACAACACCTTGGGTCGATGGAGCAGCGCCGCTAACATTTCTGCCTTCATTCGTTCTCCCAAGGACAGCTTACGTACTGGCTGAGTCAATTGATCGCTCAGGTTCAACATGTCGGCTAACTCGTGAATCCGATGGCGCAGTTCTTGGGGCGCAAGATCATAAATAGCTCCATTGATCCGCAGTGAATCCAGGGTAGGCAAATCCCAAATCAGCTGCTGTTTTTGTCCCATCACCAGCGTGATTTGTTCTAAAAAAGAGCGCTGCCGTTGAAACGGGATATGACCGGCCACCCTCACCTGACCGGAGGATGGGTAAATTAATCCCGTCAGCATTTTCAATGTGGTGGTCTTACCAGCTCCATTGGGGCCTAAAAAACCAACAACTTCTCCCGGTTCCACCGTAAATGAAACGGTATTAACCGCCTTGACCTGACGATATTGGCGCTGAAAAAAATGACGCAATGTCCCTGCTAATCCCGGCTGCTTAATGGCAACGGGATAAACTTTTGTCAGATTTTGAACCTCAATGGCAGACATAGGCACTACGACAAAATGGGTATCAACTCAAAACAGGACGTTTTCTTAAGAATAGAATGTAGAAGGCAGGACGTAGAATACACGACCTTAGGAAAATAGTAGTAAACATAAGTTGGGTGGACCTGATCAAATGTGAGACGCTAAAAGTCGACCCTGAGAATGCAGGTGTCAGAATATAGGAGTCTTCTACCCCCTAACTCCCATATTTTAATTATTTGCCTGGTCTTACAAATAATTGAGCACCCTTACTTATGGGGTTAATTGTCCGGGAAGACGTCTTGAGATGAAGATTCTCTCTACGTCGATAACAACAACCCATAATAACCACACAACATTTTTTTGAAACCACTGTGCAGAACTAGTTCTTTTGAACTATAATTCATTTGTTCTATACAGTGTTGCTCTATGGCTGTTCGTAAACCCCACGGAACTGTCCTTAACTTCATCGAAGCGTACTGGCGCAAACATCAGAACAGTCCAACTGTACGAGAAATAATCACAGGCACCGAGCGTTCCCATGGCAGCATCCAAAATAGTCTGAATTGGTTGGAAAGTAATCAGTACATCACCCGCCGCAAACGCAGATCTCGCAGCATTAAGCTAGTTAATTTCGAATTTTCCGACATGCCCTATGCCGATCAGCCAGCTCCCGAAGGACTCCCCATTCGTGGTGAAATTGCTGCTGGTTACTGTCACGAACCTGCCACAGAACAGTATGAGTATCTCAATATTGAGTACAGCGGTCGTAAGCGCAATGACTATGTGTTGAAAATTTCAGGAGACAGTATGGTGGGCGCGGGAATCCCCGATGGTGCCTATGTAGGCATTCGCCCCGTATCCGATGACTACAAACCTAAGTCGGGTGAGATTGTTGCCGTCTATGTAGAGGGCCAGGGTGCTACCCTAAAGCACTTTTTCCAAAAGCAGTCAGTCGTTGTATTAGAGGCGGCCAATCCCAAGTACGAGCCCATGATTTTTGATCTGGATGACTGCGAACTACGAGTACAGGGGACACACATTTTTACCCATTGGCAGTCAGCTGCCCTGGGTTAGGCCATCGTTTTGACGCAGGCAAGCAAATTTCCACAGTTAGTAAATACAAATCAGTATCAGATGATACGCTTTTGACTCGCTCTAGTTTATCTGCATTGCATTGCTTCACCACAGCATATGCGCCCTAATCGCCTCAAAACTGTAGGCCACTCAACCCGTACTTAAGTCGAAACCATGGGCCAGGGAGACATCCGAGCAGTCGAGACCACGAAAATGCCCGATTAAATAATTGTCACTAAATATAGCAGTTTGAATCAAAAATTCTGGATTTGACAAATTGCACGGGAATTGTATAGGTATAAAGTTTTTTCGTCGCTGGTACAGACTCCCTCAGTCTGTATCCCTTTTAAAAGCATGCATCCTATACTCAAAGACTGGTTACAAAACCTTGGTTGCCTTCTTCCCTTAGGATTCTTTGGCTTTTGCATGGCCTTTATTGTGCACTGGGTTACCACTGAAACTGGCCCTGCCAGGTGGATCATCACGTTCCAGGCAAAATTTTTAGAGGGGCAATATTCTGCAAAGCTCACCATGGCTATCTTCACACTGCCGGCTCTGTTAGGCGCATGGTTGACGTTTAAAGTCTGTCGCCGGGTGCTCACCAGATTAGGAGCCTACGATAGACCTACAAATAATGCGGGTTTTGAGAGACCGAATAGCACTCTGTAATCTGACAAGCGATGTTACTCTCGGGCTGAGATCGCAATCGGCGCAGTCTCTAATCGAGTGTGCCAAATCCAGTTGCTGAGGGGAACTGAACAGAGATACACGGTAAACGGAATAAATCCTAAACCGGCCATCAGTAATGTGGCGGGCATGAACCCGGCAATGTTTCAAGGAATCAGCGGGGCTAAAACAACGGCTGTATTTTCGAATTTCTCCAAGAGCCACACCAGGGTGATCCCATCTTGTAGTATCTGTCAGGTCTGTAGGACTAAGGCTATATAATGCCTCTGCCCGCCCATTTTGGAATACATGAACCTGCCCACCCTGGTTATCGATGCCTATGATTTACTTCTATCCGTTATTGCCCTCTATAGTTTCCATCGGCTACTAATTATCTGGCGGTTCTATCAGTCTCGCCATCTGTCGCTTCAGCCTCATCAGTATTATACCGACGCCGAACTCCCAACAATCACCGTACAGCTGCCCATTTTTAATGAAATGTACGTGGTCGAGCGTCTGCTAAAGGCCGTCTCTCAACTCAACTACCCATCGGACAAGCTGGAGATCCAAGTGCTTGACGACTCTACCGATGAGACCCAAGCAGCATGTCAGCAGCAGGTACAACAGCTGCAACAACAGCATTTAAATATTCACCATATCCACCGTCAACAGCGCGATGGTTTTAAAGCAGGTGCTCTGGATCAGGGGCTCACCATTGCCAAGGGAGAACTGGTAGCTATCTTTGATGCCGACTTTGTTCCCACTCCCGATACGCTGCTCAAAATGGTGCACTATTTCTCAGACCCGCAAGTTGGTATGGTACAAGCGCGATGGGAACACCTGAACCGCAACTACTCTAGCCTGACAGAAATGCAGGCGTTAATGTTAGATGGTCACTTTGTTACCGAACAAACGTCCCGTAGCCGCACAGGCTGCTTTTTTAACTTTAATGGTACTGCCGGTATCTGGCGTGTTACCGCCATTCAAGATGCCGGTGGTTGGCAACATGCCACCGTTACTGAAGACTTAGATCTTTCCTATCGGGCTCAAATGCAGGGTTGGCAGTGTGTCTACCTGCCAAACATCAGGGTGCCTGCAGAACTTCCCATGGAAATGAATTCATTTAAATCTCAACAGTTTCGCTGGGCAAAAGGGTCTAGCCAGGTTGCCAAACTGTTACTGCCATCTATTTTGCGAGGAGATTTTTCAGCCAAAATAAAATGGGAGTCCTTTTTTCACCTGACTAATAACTTTAACTATCTGTTGATGTTGTTGTTACTGTTGCTTTCTCTCCCCTATCAGGTTTACGTTATGCCCTATAGCTGGCAATATGCCCTATTTTTCTATGGCCCGCTATCTGTCGTTACCAGTCTTGGTTCCATTAGTTTTTATCTGATCGCCCAGCAACAACCTAACCATCCATGGCTTTCCTGGAACCTGTTACGAAATATCTTACTGCTGATGGGAGTGGGGATTGGTTTGAGTATTAATCAGTCATTGGCGGTATGTGATGGATTACTGCGCAATAATACGGATTTTATCCGTACGCCAAAGCACGGTGTGATTGGTACCGCAGAAAGTTGGATTGATAAAAAATATCGGGCTGCTAAAAACTGGGTGCCCTATTTAGAACTGGCAATGATGGCGTATTTGGGTCTAACGATTGCGATCGCACTCACCAATCACCACTATTTCTCACTACCCTTTTTGGTACTGTTTCTTTCAGGGTATGTCTACACTTTCACCCTCAGCGTCTTCCAAACACGTTAAATCCAACCCAGCATTCACTAGGCAGTCGTTTATTGCCTAGTGAATGCTGGTGGCTAGCTCTTTAGGCTGGCACCACTCCCGACAGAAGGCTGGATGCATCATACACAGGAAGATACCGACTCTGGCTGGTTACCCCTCCCAAAGACTCCGTTGACCAATCATTCGTCTCATCCCACGCGGCTCCCGTAATCGTCGAACTCACTCCCAGAGAAAACTGCACATTCGCAGTCCCCCCA
>JBCCXQ010000126.1:0-9134 GCA_039191365.1 Cyanobacteria bacterium P01_F01_bin.13
GGAAATGGGAAATGGGGATTTCTTTGTGGAGACGTTCCATGGAACGCCTCCACAAAGAAACAAATTAACTAACACAGACTGTCTTGGCATTTACAAATTCCAAAATGCCGTGTCGTCCTAGCTCTCGACCAATGCCCGACTGTTTAATCCCGCCAAAGGGCAAGCGCGGGTCGGATTTTACCATGCTGTTAATAAATACGGCTCCGGCCTCGATTTCATTAATTAAACGTTGTTGTTCTGTTGGCTCCTGGGTCCAACCACTGGCACCCAAACCAAACGGTGTGGCGTTGGCCAGCTGAATTGCCTCGTCCAGGTCCCGAACCCGGAAAATCAGGGCCACTGGCCCGAAAAACTCTTCCTCGTCAGCCGGGGTACCCGGCGGTATGTGACTCAAAATTGTCGGTGGGTAAAAATTTCCCAGTTCTAACTCAGGCGGCAGGCTCGTTTTGAGTTTTTCCAAGTTACCTCCCACCAGGGCCTTGGCTCCCGCGATGAGACAATCGTGTACTTGCTTGTGAATATCTCGCAAAATAGCCGGTGTGGCCAGGGGGCCAATATCGGTCTCGGGTTGCATCGGATCGCCCACAATTAGGGCATTAAACTTGTCCACCAGGCGGGCTTCAAACTCATCAGCAATGTCGCCGACTAAGATAAATCGCTTTGCGGCGATACAGGATTGACCATTGTTCTGTAAACGGGCAGCCACGGCTGTTTCCACCGCAGTATCTAAATCTGCACTGGGCAACACAATAAAGGGATCGCTACCGCCCAGTTCCAACACCACCTTTTTCAAATGCTGGCCTGCTAGCGCCGCCACTTTGGCACCAGCCGGACCACTGCCGGTGAGACTCACCCCCTGTACACGCTCATCGGCAACCACTGCAGCGGTTTGCTCTGCACTAATCAACAACGTTTGGAAAGCACCATCGGGGAACCCAGCTTTATAAAAAATCTTTTCTATCGCTAGGGCGCATTTAGGTACGTTTGAAGCATGCTTGAGCAACACCACATTACCCGCCATCAGCGCCGGAGCCGCCAGACGAAACACCTGCCATAAAGGGAAATTCCAGGGCATCACGGCCAATATTATTCCCAGGGGCTGATAGCGCACATAGCCTATGTCTGAACGCTCATCCGCCAGATAATCGGCCCCTTGCTCTGCGTAGTGGCGACAGACCCAGGCACACTTTTTAACTTCTGCGATCGCAGCTACCAAAGGCTTACCCATCTCCTGGGTCATAATCCGGCCTAGCACCTCAGAATGCTCCTCTAAATGGTCCGCTGCCGACTGCAGCCAATCGCTGCGATCGCTAAACGAGGTCCATCGATATTGCTGATATTGAGCGTCTCCTGCTGCCAAACGCTCTTCTATCGCTTCCGAGGTCAACGGTGGGTAGGTTTGATAAACTTTACCAGTTGCCGGGTTGATACTTTTAATTGCCATCACGGACCTCCCGTAGGGTCTTCTCAGCTGGCCTGGTTTAGGCCATCCTCAGGCCGATTCGGACAAAACACCCAACACTGTCTAGAAGCCGGTAAGCCCAACTCAACCTCAGAGGTTATCTATAATGTGACAATTTCTTGCTGTAGAAATGTTGTTTTTGCATTGATTATTTACTTTATTAAAAAATCTCAAACAAATGCAGCAATGTTTTTATCTGACGACAGTTAAGAACTTGTTAAGTTAGCAAGCAATCCTGGCCTTGACGGTTATTCTTGTATCAAAGATACCTCCTAACTGCGTCTCCAGCCTCGTTGAAGCCATAATGGCTAACTATCAACGGGGCTGCTACTTATTTAAAGACAATTTAGGCTGGAATTTTTACATTTATTAACGATTTGCATAGACACAACAGCTCCGAGTAGAGATGAATGAATCTACTCGGAGCTTAAATCAAGATTCTGTTTTTTAGTTATTTGGGTCTAATCAAGCTCTTCAACAAAATCCGTGGCTTCTTTGCCACAGGCCTCATGGGAGCCGCCCAACGTACGGCACTTCTCCTTATAGATCTTACGAGTCAGATTAGACGGCAGTTGAGCAGCATACTCCAAAGCCCTATCAAACATAGCAACACTGTCGTCAGTTTCTTGCTGACGTCGATGCAGCTGTGCCTTGAGATAAAACAGTTCTGGGTTTTCAGGCGCTGTCTCTAGCGCTTGATCAACCGCCTCCATCGCATCGGACATCTGCCCCAAATCCCGATAGCCCAGGGCAATCCCTCGATAGGCTAAATAGCTAGGATTACCATACTGAGACAATCGATCGATGGCTTTTTCAGGATCGGAAAACGGTAGATTAACCGCCAGCATTAAATCCATAAAGCCCTTAATCAGATTCAGTTCTGGATCCGTACTGTCAATCTTCTCGGCTTCGCCAATGTGACTAAACACTCGTTGCAACATGACGAGGGCTGCAGGTGTACTGCGGGCAACACCTTGAGTACTCATCATATGAGCCCCCTCCATAAAAATACCCACCGCAGAATAGATATGTCCCCGCAGAGGATCGACGTCAAGCAACGTTTCAGCTGTAGATTTGGTTAGCTCAACTTCTGTTGCCAATGTGTCCCAGTCTTCATCCAGATAGGCCATGGAGGCAGCCATGCTATGAATCAAAGGCTCGTCAGCTTCAGATTCCATCGCTTGAGCTAGGGACGTACGGGCGCTGACATAATCTCCTCGTTTAAAAAACGCCTCAAATGCGGCTTCTGTGTGTGGGCCAATGTCGTGCTCGCTATTGGCTCGAAACGGATCGCCAGCCAACGCCGGAGTAGCCATCAGGGTTAGGGTAGCCGCCATGAGTGCTCCCATGGATTTTAGATAGCCACGCTTTAGCCGGTTAAAGGGATTCAAAACTCGAAACGTCATTGTGTCTGTCCTTATAAAGTGGGCGTTATCGATTTGTTGAGCGCTTTCGTTGGGAGCTTTCAAAGACTGAGTATAGCGACTGACGTCGGTAACTACAGGTAATCTGTGAAACTCTTTAGGCTGGCATAGTCTTGGTGACTACTGCATCAGAGCGACAGCATTACACTGATACTTTTGTTGGCGAGTCCCTTCGGTTTTAATCCGCTCACCGACTGGTAAACAAGTTCGATCAGGCAACACAACAGTTAATGGAAAAGGTGCCTGGCGTTTAGGCTCCACTAACCAAAGGGTCAAATTTTCGGCTGGAATCACATCGCTGTTAGCTAAGCTAGGCTGCCATACCTCAACGTCAGCGGGATCTGTAAACGCAATTTGAATATTGGCATTGTCCGGTATGGCCAACACATAGCTAAGAACAAGGGCATGATAGCTATCTTGCTGAGGTGCCACCAGGGCAATTGTCGGCTGGGTATCTGACCCGAGGCGGCGTCCCACCTGACCGGGTAAATAGGGCTTTAACAGGGCCAGGTCATAACTGATTAAGAGCTGGCTGAGGAGACCGGCTGCGATCGCAAGCCCCATGACCCAGCGTTTAGCCCGTACCAGTGCAAAGGCCGCTACTACAGTTATCGCTGGATACAGCATAAAAAAGTACCGGGGTGCCAGGGTAAGATCCTTGCCCAAACCATAGGTAATGGCCAGCATCACCCCAAAGACCACCACGCCATAGCTGGCCATTGGCGACCACCAATCCAACTGGGGCTCTAACCGCCAGCCTCGCATAATTTGGCGGAATACCAAACCAAACACCACCAGCATGATGACGGCTGACAAAATCACGATGCTCTGGGGGACCTGCTCCACTGGCAACAATATCAGCATAAACACCCCTGCCACTAGAGATTGCAACCAGGGCAATACGATCAGCTGCCACCATGGGGCCGACTGGTTAAGCCAGTTGGTACCGCCTTCGCTGTAAAAATGAACCACGGCGTTGGAAAACCAGGGGAGGTAGAGCAGAACCGTTACCCCCATGGCCAATAGCCAGGGCAGCACCTGGGAACGACGGTGACGACGCCAAATAATGCGGCTAATGGTCACCAACCACTGGGCAATAATTGTAAAGCCATAGAAGTAATGGACATAAATGCCCAGGACGTTTAAGCCAATCCAGCTGAGCCAGCATCGTAGAGACCATTCACCCTGCAGCAATGCCAGCCAATTAACCAGGGCAAATGTAGCGATTGCGACTGCCAGGCTATAGTGCCGTGCTTCCTGGGACAGGTAAATCCCATAGGGCGACACCGCCATCAGGATCGCTGCCAGCCTACCCACCATGGGGCCACCCACGCGACGCCCCAAACAAAATACCCCTACTATGGCCACCACACCCCACAACACGGCAAAGGCCCGCAAGCTCCAAATAGAAGTGCCCCCAACCTGCAGCCATCTATTCATCGCCATAAAAAATAGTGGGGGATGGTTGCTATAGGTGGTTACTGCCTGGGCTGCCTGCCAGGGAGTGCCAGGGGTGTCTAGCAATGCCCAATAGCGCTCCGGGGGGAGCAAGGTGTCAAGGGGAATCTGGTTTAGACTTTTCCCTAAGCTGTAAAACCCGGTGTAGAGTTCATCAACCCATAAGGGTTTAGCCGTTAGACGCCAAAGCCTTAATAGCACTGCCCCCAGCAAAATCAGCGGCAGGTGCAAATGGGGTTGAACTTTGAACCTGAACTTAGGCATGGTGCTCAGTATGCTGCCCCAGCATAGTAGCCGATTAAAATGGTAGCCGATTAAATGGCCGATTAAGAACGGGTTCTCATCATCGTTATCGCTACTCGTCCGTCAAAGTTGGGGACGGGGGCAGTCAGTTTAGTCACTGTCACCTGTACTTTTTCTAGACGGGCATCGTTGTCGAGGGCCTGGGATGAGATCGCATCCCCCAGTCGTTCAATTAGCTTAAATTTCTCTGTTTGGATAATTCGCTGGGTCTGCTGAACAATATCGGCATAGTTGTGAGTATCCGCCAAGTTGTCAGATTTGCCCGCTACTGACAAATCCATCCACAGCGTTAGATCCACCTCAAACCACTGCCCCAAAATGTTCTCTTCTGGCAGCGCTCCAATATAGCCATAGGCGCGAATACCTGAAATGTTTATACAATCAGTCACGATTTTTTTGAAGTTAAACTGTGCGGAACCTAATCAAAGAGAGAGTTAGAATTAGGCAAGAGAGTTTTTCAGAGTTATTGTTTAATTAAATTAGGAGAGGCAGGAGAGGAGCTATTCAGGGAGAGAATTCTAATTTTACGTAAAACTTTTAAGCAAGAATTACAACTTTAGATCTTTATGGGTAAAGGGTTTTGCATCCTCTCCTGAATAAGTAGCAACAATATGACCATTGCCTACCACCTGATATTTGTAGGTTACCAGGCCTTCTAAACCCACCGGACCCCGGGGAGGCATTTTCTGGGTACTGATGCCCACTTCTGCACCAAAACCGTAGCGGAAGCCGTCGGCAAAGCGGGTGGAGCAGTTGTGGTAAACGCCAGCCGCATCGACCTGGGCCATGAAGTAATCGGCCGTAGCCTGATCTTCAGTTGCGATCGCATCCGTATGCCGTGACCCATAGGTATTGATATGGTCGATGGCTGCATCCACCGAATCTACTACTCGGACTGCCAAAATCAAATCGCTGTATTCAGTAGACCAATCATCGTCAGTAGCCGCTTGAATATCGCCTAGCACTCGTCGTGTGGCCTCGTCGCCTAAAAGTTTTACCCCCTCTGACTGCAGTGCCTCGGCTAATACCGGCAATGCCTGAGGGGCGATATCTTTATGCACTAGGAGGGTTTCAATGGCATTGCAAGCCGACGGATAGCCCACCTTAGCATCAACGGCAATGGTGGCAGCCTTTTCTAAATCAGCGGCAAAGTCTACATACAGATGACAAATACCGTCCGCATGGCCCAGTACTGGAATGCGCGTATTTTCTTGCACAAAACGCACAAATGCATTGGAACCCCGTGGAATAATCAGGTCCACATAGCTATCTAGCGCCAACAGTGCTCGGGTTTCTTCTCGCGTGGTCAACAGCTGCACCGCATTCGGGTCCACACCAGCATTGGTCAACCCCTGACGAATGGCTTTTACCAACGCCTGGCATGAGCGCACAGCCTCCTTACCACCCTTGAGGATGACGCCGTTACCTGACTTCACCGCCAGGGTGGAAATTTGCATAACGGCATCGGGACGGGACTCAAAAATGATGCCCAGCACCCCCAGCGGACAGGCAATCCGCTTCAGCACCAGACCATCATCTAACTCCCGATGAATCTGCACTGCTCCGGCAGGGTCAGGCAGCTTGGCCACATCTCGGACTCCCTTAATCGCTCCCTTCAGCTTGACTGCATCTAGCTTTAGTCGCCCATAAAGAGGCTTGGCCAGGTTATCCTCTAACGCTGCCTTCAAGTCTGCTTCATTGGCTACAGCAATCTCAGGAGCTGCCGCTTCCAGGGCCTGGGCAATCGCCTCAATGGCATCATTTTTTCGCTGGGTAGATAGGCTAGCCAGGGCACGGGCTGCTTTACGAGTGCTAGTTGCGATCGCAACCAAAGAATTCTCAACAGCAACCGAAGATACAGACATGGGTTTTCTAGGATGTTTGCTCACGTAATCTAGGTTATCTAGAATAAAACGCTCAGCACAACTAACTGCTACCGATATACCAATCTCACCCATTTTGGGTTTATGAAAGATTACATTTGGAGATGTATGGACGTTGCGTGGAACGTCTGCTACTTAGCCCTCTCCTTTTTCTGCCGCAATCACCCGCTTCGCCTGCTGCCACAGCGCCTCTAGCTCCTCAATGCTACAGTCATCCAACGGTTTCTCCGTCGCCTGCTCCAACAATCCAAACCGCTGCACAAAGCGACGATTAGTCCCCTGCAGAGCCGCCACCGGATCAATGTCACACCAGCGGGCCACCTGCAACAGACTAAATAGCACATCGCCAAATTCAGCCGCCTGGTTTTCAGCGCTTTCATGGGCTAAAGCGTGACGAAACTCTCCCAGTTCCTCCTCCACCTTTTTCCACACATCGTCTAGGGTCTCCCACTCAAACCCAGCCTTAGCCGCCTGCTTAGAGATTTTCATGGTAGCCGTCATCGGGGGCAATGTGCGACTATAGCCCGCCAGCTTGGATGTGAGAGTAGCAGCCTCTCCCTTCTCTGACGCCTTAATCGCCTCCCAACTCACACGCACCTCTTCAGGAGTGGTCGCTTGCTCATCGCCAAATACGTGGGGATGACGACGAATTAACTTTTCCGCAATTCCTTGGGCCACATTCCCCAGGTCAAATGCATCAGTTTCACTAAAAATCTGTGACTGCAGCACCACCTGTAGCAGCAAATCCCCTAGTTCCTCGGCAATATGCTCCCGGTCCCCTTGCTGGATCGCATCCACCACCTCATAGGCCTCCTCCAGCACATAGGGAGTCAGGCTTTCGGGAGTTTGGGCCAAGTCCCATGGACAGCCTCCCTCAGGGTTACGCAGCTGGGCCACCACATCAATCAGGTGCTGTAAAGCTTCTAGCGTTTTGGATTGCAGGTTCGTAGTCATAGGGAGAGGCGGTCGACGGCACGTCACTGTAATATCAACAAATTCAAGCTTATTGGAAAAAAGATCGCATTAGGTCGCTGTCATCTGTTAATATCTATTCCTGTGCAAACGCGCAGCTCACGGACGGTTAGCTCAGTTGGTAGAGCGCCTGCCTTACAAGCAGGATGTCACTGGTTCGAGCCCAGTACCGTCCATACGTTTCAGATATTTGGATTAGTGCGGTGACTAAAATGTGACTGATGCAACTCATTCGAACATCTGCAATAAACTACCTCAAAATGATGCGCACTACTACTGGTGCAATTATGGGTATCCTGGCTACGCCTGGGACCTTTATGCAGAAATCAGGCCTATCATAGAAGCGTGAGGGCGCGGGTTAGCTCTACAACACAAAAGCCCGGACCCCTATGCCCAGGCTTTTGCAATGTGGTAATTGGTTAGTTGCTAGATGGTCTGCGTTCTCACTCCTTCGTTTCTATCGTTTCTATTAAGTTTGGTGTTTTCAACTCAATAGAGCCGTCGAAGTCGAGCTTTGCTGCGACATACGGTGATAGCTGAATTATCAAGACGATAACGCCACCACCGAGCAGCCAATACAAAAAGGTCCTGGATGCACGAAAGGTTACTTCCAATGCAGGCTCTTTTTTTTGGGGCGGTTTTATTAACCTTAGCTTTGGTTTTTTTAAGGCCATAAAAATGTCCTCACTTGGTTTATAAACCTAGCAAGGGCAAGATCTACGCCAATGGCGATCTATAGCTCTCTAGCTCAAATTGACACGAGTTTTCGCGCACCGATTTTGAACCAAGACCCGAAGACAGCCTTCACGTACCAACATTGCCGGTACGATAAAGAGCAAAGACTAAACCACTGACGTGGATGCCTCACTAGGTATTAGGTTCAAAATCGAGTACAAAAGCAAGAGTGGTTGCTAATGAAAAATCTTTTGACTCAAATTTTGATTGAAGGGATGAAAAACCACTCCCCCAAACCAATTGATGCTCCAATTCTAGCAACCTTTATTAAAAATGGCAGGATGCTTGAAATGTAGCCGGTTTGACATTTCCAAGAGCCCGCTTAGCTTCTGCAGAAAGCAATATCTACGACTTTAGGTCATTTCAGCGGTTGCAATACCTGGCACCATGGCTATGGTTGGGCTCAGTCCACCTATGCTGCTGGTAAAGCTGCGCGGGCATGGTGGGAGACTGACGAAGCGATCGCGCCTATTATCCGATTGCTGGGTGAGATTATTGTGATCGCCCTGGTCCTATGCTGGCAGTACTTTGCCAACGGCACCGCCCGTAAACACTGGACTTTTGCGAATGCGGTTGTAGATGATGGCCTGGGTCTTTATGGGGCCAGTCCGATGGGTGATGCCCTGGGGGCGTGGGGCGTGACCTGGTAGCCGATGGTGGGCTTATGGTGGCCCGATTCGTTGGCCGGATGGTGAGTGCTGTAGCAGTGCGCTATGGGGCTGTGCAGGTTAGGGTGTTTGTGCAGGGGTGATTCCTTCTATCCCGATTAGAGGCTGTGTCGCCTCTAGCCTCCAATGTCGATCTTCGCAAAATACAGATGTGCCAGCGCCTCAGGTGGAGTAGTCATCCGCTCGCTCCAGTAGACTGGCCGGATAAACTTGCTCCTTTCAAGGCTTA
>JBCCXQ010000127.1:0-9125 GCA_039191365.1 Cyanobacteria bacterium P01_F01_bin.13
AGCTACCTCAGAATCTCACCCAGGCTCAGCGAGACTACTTCGGTGCGCACACCTACAAGCGTGTGGACAAAGAAGGTGTATTCCACACCGAGTGGGCGAAAGAAACAGCTGCTGTTAGTTAGCAGCTAGTCTTCAAAAAAAACAACTAAATAATGTTTAGACCCTAGACTCTCCTCTAAATTTTAAAGCCCCAATGTTTTGTACAAAATATTGGGGCTTTTGCTATGGTAATCAACGTACGTTCATCGATTATGCATCAGGTTAAGCCGTTGTTGCTGAAGGTTGCTAAAAATATCAGCTACCCTTTGCAATGTTATTGCTGTTGTTCAGTTGAGTTTTGTGTGAGCTGTACAGGACCTGCAATATCTACAACAGCCAGGTATAGAAAGCCCGAGAATAAACTAATGCAGCTTAGGATAAACCAGGACCATTTGATGCGAGGCTTTTCGAGGATGGGTTCTTGAGGGTGTTGCATTTGATGAGGATGTGTAGAGGTATAAAAAAGCACGTCTATCTCAAACTAAACGTGCCCATCTGCCTCAACTGGCTATCCATAACAACGACGATTCACTCAAGGTTCATCAATGACATTATTTGAAATTGTCATGGGTAATATTTCGGAGTCGATAAATTCTACTCATCCGTAATAACTCTGAGATGTCTCAAACGGTTGATGACAGCGGCTAATTCATGGCGGCGAAATTCACTGAGGTCAGCCATGGGATAGGGTGTGAGGGAGTCAAAGTCTCCTCGGCGTACCCAGGTCATAATGTCATCCAAAAGATCTCCTAGCATGTGCGTACGATTTTGTTGTTGCCAGGTGAGAATAGCGTGGGCGATGGCTCTGGCTTGGTTGGGTTCTATGAGCTGCTCAATACCCCGTAGATCAATATCTTCTAGGCTGATACTTAACGTGGTGAGACTTTGGGTTTTAACTTTAGCGGGTTTGCGACCGGTGTCAAACTGGGGTAGTTGAATCTGCCGTCGGGTAATGGTGCCAAAGTGTTGGCCGCCTTCGTCTTTGCGATCGCTAGGATAATCAGCAGCAATCGCCTGAGCCTGAGCAGTGACATCGTGGGCTATGTAGTTATCCAGAGCAATAACATGGTCGGCAACTTCGAAGTAATCACCACTGCCGCCCATAACCAGGATGGTGGAAATACCGTGATCGGTATAGAGCTGTCGTACTTTGTCGATAAAGGGGGTGATGGGTTCCTTTTCTTTAGCGATCAACGTCTGCATGTTGCGATCTCGAATCATCAAATTCGTCGCCGCCGTATCCTCATCGATTAGCAGCACCTGAGCCCCCGCCTCAATCGCCTCCAGAATATTAGCCGCCTGGGAGGTGCTGCCACTAGCATTGGTGGTGCTAAACGCCTGAGTGGAAATGTCTTGGGGCAGACGATCAATAAAGGGGGAAATATCCACCCCCGCCACACTGCGACCATCTTCTGCCCGAATTTTGACCGTAGCGCCATCAGCCACCACCCGTTCTCGACCATCGCCGGGTATGTGGTTGTAGACTCCATTTGCGATCGCTTTCAGAACCGTTGATTTGCCGTGGTAACCCCCACCCACAATCAGGGTCACCCCTTGGGGAATTCCCAGACCGGTGATCGCACCTGCATGGGGTGCCTGTAGCGTCACCGTCAGCGACTTGGGCGATTTAAACGGCACCGCTGCCGATAACGGCTGTGGATCCACACCGCTACGCCTGGGCAAAATCGAACCGTTGGCGATAAACGCCACCAGTTTGTGAGCCGATAGCTGCTGCCTCAGCGCCACAGCATTTTCAACAGCGGCAATGTGCTGAGCCAGGGTAGACTGCCAGCCTGGCTGATAGAACAGGGCTGAAGTCACCAGCTGGGGGAGATCCTGAGTCAGCAACTCCCCAGCAGCATGGCCAGCAATCCGTCGCCCAAACGCAGGCAGCCCCACCCCCAGACGCAGCTCTATGCCCTCGATGGTGACCTGTACGGCAGTGCGAGTCAGGACCACCTGACTAGTAGACGCAATCATCATGCGACCGCTTTTACCCGAGCCTCGTCGCTGCTCAATTTGAGGAATAACAGCAGTCACTTGCCGATGGAGAAAATCCGCTAGCACTATCCGCCGAGTTGGGTCCTGCAAATAGTCCTGGGGCCACTGACTATGTTGATGACTAATCCAAATACTGACACGGCTCGGAGCCGCAAAGGGGTCCCCCTGGATATGGGCCAGGGTCAGATCAAAACTAGGAAAACCATAGTCACCCTTCAGGCTTTTATAGGCAGAATAGCTGCGTCCATCCAGCTGTGCGAGCTGATGCTTAAGGGCAACGTGTGACGTCATGGTCAAGCGATGTGATCAAAATCCACTAAGGCAATCATGATTTTACGGTTAAAGGCACTTCGGGTGACTTCTTAGGGTTTCTATAAGCCTTGAAATACAAGCAATCCAGTGAATTGTGACTGCCATCACACGGCTCTGTGTTAAACGTCATCACTCAGGACTAGAGGTATCACTTAGCCAAATAGGAAATTCATAAATACTGAGTATATAGAGGTGTAACCACGTATCCCATGGCTAATTTGTCACTCTGCCCCCGCTTTCCAAAGTTCATCAAGCCTGCCCTCGTTCTACTCGGAGCTACGTTGCTAAGTAGCTTTGCCTCCAATACTGCCTTAGCAAACCCTTTGTCCAACGGCCCTATGGCAGATGGTATTTACCTATACGGTGAACAACCTACTGCAGCTCAACCGGGTTCAACTTACATGGTATTTGAGGTGGTTGGTCGTCGTGCCATCGGCGCATTTTATATGCCCAGCTCTTCTTTTGATTGCTTTAGTGGCGATATTTCATCAACTCGCTTGGCTCTGACAATTCTAGATAGCTATGAGCAGACCAGCTATCCCTATTCTCTAGCCGTTCAACCCACACTGGTGGCTGGTCAGGCTGGAGCTGAATTTAACATCACAGGATTTACATCCATCGATACCCTATCTGCTCTTGATGAGCGTATTTTAGAAACGTGTCAGAACGTTCAATCTGACGATATTTAGACTATTTAGATTGGAAGCGCTGCTGAGCCGAACGATGATTCCATCTGGAAGATGCGGATACATAGAGCATTCTTAATGGTTAATGCTCTAAATCAGCAATAGCGACTTGGCTGAGCAATAAGTCTCAATATAAAGTTTCGAATATTCAATACACCTCAGCGCAGGCACGCAATAGCCATCGTTTTCGTTTACAAAAACTAAAATCTAACGATGAATAGACTGTAATTCAGGTGCCCGTTCAAACCCTGTGGTCAAACCCAGGTGAACGGGCCATTTCTTTATCAATTTTTTATGCACCTTAGGTAGATATGGAGATTGGATAGTCGTTTATTCATATTCCTATATAAACTTTTATCCTTCGGGCAAACTGAAACTATATCCCTTGTCAACTGGGCTATACGGATTACCCTACCGATCTAACTTCGGCTCTCCAGGCTGTCGAGATGCCTCGAAGGTGGGTATATTTTTATTACATAGTTAAAAAACTTAATGTCTAAGGTAACGTTGGTTAACACCAATTTACGTATTTGTCCACCTATAGGTTTTGACTCCATATCCTCGCAGAGGTCCACACAACATGTTTGAACATTTCACCAATGCGGCTATTGCGGTGATCATGCAAGCCCAGGAAGAAGCAAGACGTCTGGGGCACAATTTTGTCGGTAGTGAGCAATTGCTGCTGGGGATTGTGAAGGAAGGCTCTAGCATTGCCGCTCGAGTACTGAGCGATTTTGGAGTCAACCTGGCAAATTCACGCGCCGAAGTGGAATCTATTATTGGCCGTGGTTCCGGTAATGGTCCCACGGAGATTCCATTTACTCCCAAGGTTAAGCAGGTTTTTGAGCAGGCCTTTCAAGAGGCGCGCAAGCTGGATCATCCCTACATTGAGCCAGAGCATTTGCTACTGAGTCTGACTCAAAATGTGGAAAGCGTTGCCTATCGGGTACTCAATAACTTGGGTGTAGATCCTACCCAGGTGCGTACCCAGCTGATTCGTACAATTGGTGAAGTATCGGCCGTGCCTGCGGGTGGCAGTCGTTCTAGAGACGATGACAAATCTAAGTCATCGTCAAAACGAAGGGGTGTTTTAGCTGAATTTAGTACCGATTTAACAGAGTTGGCGACTAGTGGCAAACTCGACCCGGTCATTGGTCGAGCTCAGGAAATTGAGCGCGTTGTACAAATCCTGGGTCGACGCACTAAAAATAATCCGGTACTCGTAGGTGAGCCGGGTGTGGGTAAAACTGCGATCGCAGAAGGTTTGGCACAACGCATTGTCAATCAGGACGTTCCAGAGGCCCTGTTTGATCGTCGTGTACTGAGCCTTGACCTGGCCATGCTGGTATCAGGGACTCGCTTTCGTGGCGATTTCGAAGAGCGTCTTAATCAGGTTATTTCAGAGGTGCGTGAGTCTCAAAACATCATCCTGGTGATTGATGAGATTCACACCTTGGTGGGTGCGGGCTCCCTGGAGGGCAGCATGGACGCCGCCAACCTGCTCAAACCAGCTCTGGCCCGTGGTGAACTGCAGTGTATCGGGGCCACTACCCTAGAAGAGTACCGCAAGTACATCGAGAAGGACGCTGCCCTGGAACGCCGTTTTCAGCGAGTCGTGGTAAATCCTCCCTCAGTGCAAGATACTCTGGAAATTTTGGGGGGTCTACGGGGACGCTACGAGCAGTTTCACCATCTCACGATTACCGATAAGGCCCTGGAGGCAGCCGCAACGCTTTCGGACTGCTACATCAACGACCGTCACTTGCCTGATAAGGCCATTGACCTGATCGATGAAGCTGGGTCACGGGTGCGGTTGCGCTATTCGCAGAAGATTCCTGCTGGAGACAAGCGTACTGAACTGCGTCAGGTCCAGTCCGAAATTATGAGGCTCCTGGAAAATCAGACCTTCAATCAGGTTGGCGAACTGCGCATCAAAGAACAAGGATTGTTGACAGAACTTCTGCCCAGCGGCACGCCCAATCCTGAAGTGACCGATGAAGACATTGCCGATATCGTTGCCTCCTGGACCGGCGTACCCGTCAGCCGCCTGACCGAGTCCGAATCAGCGATGATTCTGCATCTCGAAGATACGCTCCACGAGCGTGTGGTGGGTCAAAATGAAGCCGTTGAAGCGGTTTGTAAGGCGGTACGACGTTCCCGCGTAGGGATGCGCAACCCCAATCGCCCCATCGCCAGTATGATTTTCTCGGGTCCCACCGGTGTGGGTAAAACGGAACTGGCCAAGGCTCTGGCTGAAGCTGTTTTCGGTGCTGAAGATGCGATGATTCGCATCGATATGTCGGAGTTTATGGAGCCCCAGTCAGTGGCTAAGCTGATCGGTTCTCCTCCGGGGTATGTCGGCTACGACGAAGGCGGTCAGCTAACCGAAGCGGTACGCCGCAAACCCTACACCGTCATTTTGCTGGATGAGATTGAGAAGGCCCATCCCGATGTCTTCAATATTTTGCTGCAGCTTTTGGATGATGGTCATCTAAGCGATTCCAAGGGTCGCAAGGTGAGCTTCAAGAACACCTTGATCATCATGACGTCCAATATTGGCTCCAAGGTGATCGAAAAAGGCGGTGGCGGTTTGGGCTTTGAGCTCAGTACCGATGACGAAATGACGTCTCGTTACAACAATATTCGCAACCTGGTGAACGAGGAAATGAAACAATTCTTCCGACCCGAGTTGTTGAACCGCATTGACGAGATTATTGTCTTCCGTCAGCTAATCAAATCTGAAGTGGCACAGATTGCCGATATCCTTCTAAACCAGGTAACCGGACGTCTGACCGAGCGCAATATTACGCTAGAACTTACGGATGCCTTCAAGCAGCATTTGGTAAATGAAGGCTACGACCAGACCTACGGTGCTCGTCCTATGCGTCGTGCCATCTCTCGTCTGGTGGAAGATTATTTAGCTGAAGCGCTGCTAGCTGGCACGATCAAAGACGGCGACACTGCCATCTTTGACCTCGATGATGATGCCCGCGTGGTGATTAGGTCTGCTATGCAACCTGCCCTGGTAGGTGCCAGAGTTAACTAGCGCAACGGCTACCACCAGCCTAATAAAAATCAAACAAGCTATGCTCGAACAACTGTTCGAGCATAGCTATATTTTTGTAAGCAAAGGACAACCACAAGAGATTCCCCTACGGTTTGCCGTCCATGGCCTCGATTTGTCTGACGGCAGTTAATGCTGCATAGCTTACTCCGGCTGTGCCTTCCCCTGGATGCACACAGTCCCCCACCAGCCATAGCTTGGGAATCGGTGTGCGGGTGGCAAAGCCAAAGGGACCAAAGGTGGATAGCCGCTGGCCAATGCCGCCAACCATGCCCTGGTGACGGGCAGTGTAGCGCGCAAAGGTACGGGGGGTACCGGATTCGATGTGGACAATATTTTCAGGGTCCAGGTTAAAGTACTGGTTGAGTTTTGCGATCGCACCCGCCTCGTACTCCGCCTTCAACGCCCCATAGTCATTACACTTCTGCCAAGCCTGCACATTGGTAAACGACGACGCCACAATCGTCGCCCTACCCTCAGGCGCACGGCCATCCCCTGGACGACTAACTGAGACAAATAGTGAGTTATTTTCCCCAATGGGACCATCGTAGTCATACAGAAACTGCAAATGGGGTGGACAGTCCTCAGGAATAGCCGCTTGATCGACACCGAGATACACCACAAAGGCCCCCGAAGATGGCTCAAGTTTGTCGACCCGCTGCTGATACCCTTTGGGTGTTTGTTTACCCAGCAGCATTGTCAGGTTTTGCACGGTGACATTAGCCACCACATGGTCGGTGGGCTCTAACCAGGCATCCCCCGTTTTTTGATGACGGATCTTTACAAAGCGCGGACAGCGATCCTCTAACTGAATCTGTTCCACTGAGTGTCCGAAAAAGACCTGCCCTCCCGAACGCTTGATCGAGGTTACTAACGCATCACTCAGGACCTGCATACTCCCCTGTAGATGAAATAATCCTTGGGGTGATTGAGAGACTCCAAGGGCTGTAGCCGCATAGAGCAGTGCTGTCTCATCAGCGCCCACCTGAGAGTAAAGCTTGAGCTGAAGATCCAAAAATGTTTTAAGGCGACGATTTTCAGAAAGACCGTAGCCTTTGAGCAGCTGCCCCACCGTTGAAAAGGTATAGGGCACCGTCAGTAGAGTATCTGGTCGCAAAGAATTGGCCAGTTGCCAAGTATCCCACACGCTGCGTGGTGGCAGCACCGGCTGTCTAGTCTGAAATCGCCAGCTGTAGCTAAATAAATCGCTCAGCTTCTGCCAAAATGGCTCACTGCCTGGAAACTGTTTTTGACGTTCCACTTGCCACCGTTGCGGATCGCGCCAAACATTAATCGGTGTGGTTTCCCCCGGCAAAAAAACGGCACAGGCTGGATCACAGTGTTCAGCCACAGGTAAATCTAAACCCAGTTCTGAAAAAATTTGATGGTGGATACCGCCGGGTTCTAAACCCGCTACTTGGGTAGCTCCCACATCAAAGGTAAATCCTCGCCGCCGAAAGGTAGACGCACAGCCCCCTGGTATCAGGGCCTGTTCAAAGACAGAAACTCGATAGCCACGCTTTGCCAATAGGGCAGCAGCCGTCAGGCCACCAATACCTGCTCCAACTACAATCACCTTAGGGCGCGCCTGGGAGGGACTGGAACTCATCAACAACTGGGGCATGTTTACATTTTTTAACCTACCCTTAGTGTAGCGGTCTACGCCCCTGGTACCTCAGTATTGTCCTAGAGCAAACTACCGAGGTTTAGCAAACGCTGCCTGTTGTCCATAGCCAAAAAATGGAGCTGACCTGAGAACACCACCGTCAGTGTATTTTTCTGAGTATCATCAACTACGAGAACGGTCTGATCATCCACTTGCACATACTCTGTCTTAAGAATGCGACGAGGTTGTTTATCGGGCTTAGGTAATGTGCCCTCAGACAGAGCAATCCCTAGAGTTTTGCTAGTTTTAAGCAACAAAAATACAGGCTCATTGGGATGGGCCTGACACGTAATCGCTTCGGGTAGCCATAGGGTATCCCACAGAAAACAAAGAACAGTTTCTCCATAGGTTTGTGCACTTTGATAGGTTCCCAATAGATAGGAATCGTGCAACGTGTAGACTTGGCTGAAATGACTGTATGGCTCACATATACTCTGCTGCCAAGGCAATGTACCTAGGAGGATATTTTCGCAAAGCCAGTGTGGAAGAGTGGGTTTGTTGCTGACGAATACCATAGTCAAGGCGTATGGACTGAAGACTCAAAAAACGACAGTAGGATTAATCCCCCAGCCACTTCAAAGGCGTTGACACAGAATGCATTTCCATCCAAAAGGTCTTGTGGAAAACTCAGAATTTTAATTTGAGTACCAACTGTGTATGAAACCATTTCCCTATGAAGCGTTCATAGAATTATTCCTACTAACCCTATTAAGTCAGTCGCTTCTTAATAAAATTTTCTTAATAAAATTTACTTCTGTTAGCGAAATAAGCTCTCTGAGCAAGCCTAGGGAATCGAGTTCCTGCAGTCATAACATCCAACAAGCATTCCAGCATTTCAAAGACTATTTGCTTCGCAACTTGCACCACTGAGAAAAATGAGCGCTAATTCACCCGATGTCATTAAAATGCATCTCGTGAATAAGGACCAGTAACAAGATCGCACATAGTCTCATTGGCCAGGTTTACTGGCAAGGCCACTAAAAAAATAGGACCATTGCGTCGAGTGGGCTGGCAAATTACAGACATGTGTTTTTTGTGGAAGACTATGCGATGTTTCCACCTGGCAACCCCATGGAACTTTAGTAGAGCAGAGTAACCACCCAACCTCGCGGCGCAGGCGTACAAGAACTTGTAGACTGGATTCTTAACGACAACTTCTAGATATCTTAATCTCCCCGCAGCCCTAACTCTATCCCCTCTAAGCATTTGGGTCTGTGCTGCGATTAAACGAATAGCGATTAATCTCATCCCGCTTGATCCACCCTCGCTCCTGCCAATACTCATTGGCCAAATCGTTATCCACCATTACATCAATGTGGGTTTTGAAAATACCAATAGATTCGAGCTTCGATAGACA
>JBCCXQ010000128.1:0-8947 GCA_039191365.1 Cyanobacteria bacterium P01_F01_bin.13
CCACCTGTATGGGATTTGTCACCCTTCCCCGTCTCAACGCTCGCAATGCTAATTGTTCATCATCGGGATTATCTTCAACTAATAAAATTGGACGTGTTGTAACCATTCGTATCTTTAAAACCTCACATTGAACATTACGCGGTGCTGTCAAAGATGAGGGGGTAATACACCCTGAAAGACACCCTAGGCCACTAAAACTTACGTGTATAGCCCTACAGGCTTAGGTGTGAGGAAATCCACCGCTGCCCAGAGATCATATGGTTTAAGCCATGCCTCTGTGGTTTTGCGTTAAGACGTACATTTATCATTATCCTTTATTCTATCAGGGCTTTTTCATCGACTACTGCCGACTTAACAAGCTAAACCAATAAGTGATAGCACGGTACATAGCGTAATTATTTTCAACACATCATGGCACTATTCTGATTTGAACAGAAGGGTAGGAATTGTAAAGTAAAATACAGCACCTTTTTCGACAGCCGCTTCGGCCCACACCTGTCCACCGTGTCGATGAATCGCACGTTGGACGGTTGCTAACCCAATTCCCGTGCCTGGAAACTCCCAAATACTATGTAAACGCTGAAAAACTCCAAAAAGCTTTTTAGCATAGACCATATCAAACCCGGCTCCATCATCTCGAACAAAATAAACCCGTTGCTTGCCGTTTTGAATGGTTCCAAACTCAATACGAGCTGTGGGATGGTGACTGGTAAATTTCCAAGCATTGTCCAATAGATTGGTCAACACTACTTGCATTAAGGCGGCGTCCGCAGACACGATAGCTTCAGCGGTAAGGATGAGATCAACTTGTCGCTCTGGCTCTGAACGCTGCGTGTCATGTAGCCATTCTCGAACAATTGTACTGAGGTTGACGGTTTCGTAGCGTAGTTCAGATCGGGACACCCTTGATAATCTAAGCAAATCATCAATTAAGCTCCCCATACGGATGATATTACTGCGAATCCGATCAAAATAGTCTCGTCCTTCATCATTGAAGAAGTCGTTGTAGTCTTCAAGGAGAGCTTGGCTAAAGCCGTCTATCGCGCGGAGTGGTGCCCGGAGATCGTGAGATACAGAATAGGCAAAGGATTCTAGCTCTTGATTGGAGGTTTCTAGCTGAGCCATAGATTGGCGGATTTTTTCTTCGGCCCGTTTGCGATCGCCAATATCTCGACATACGCGAATAATGTCTCCAGTAGGCGTTAGCGTTAAAGATACTTCTACCGGAAAACGCTGACCATTTCGGCGTTTCCCCATTGCTTCCCCTCGCCAAAATCCGTGTTGTTCAACCTGGGGAAACACCTCTTGCTCAAACCGCTGTATATCCTGGGAATCATAGAGGAATCGCCAGGACTGGCCTAACAAATCATCAGGGGTCCCATAGCCAAATAGCTCTACCTGTGATTGATTGACAAAGACATATTGTCCGTCTCGTAAAATTCCCAAACCGTCGATGGACGCTTCAATCGTATTCAACTGCTGCTGGATGATCATTCCGGCTTCTTTGAGAGGCGTAATATCTCGACCCACCGCTTGAAACTCGATGACGTTGTCCTGTTCCAACAGCGCACGAACGGTCCATTGGTGCCAGTGCTCAGTGTTGTCTGGTCCTACTACGTTTTGCTCATAGGTCTCGACAGGGGTGTCCGGTGAAAGACGATGGGCCGTTGAAAAGAGAACACGAATATGGCTAAAGGCTCTATCCCTATTATCCTCATGAACTTCCTCTGTTTCTGTTTCTTGTTCTAGCGCAGCCATTAAATCTGCTAGACCACTGGCAGATATCTGAAAAAATTGGCGGTAGGCTTCATTCACAAATGTGGGCTTGCCATCGGGTAAAAAACGGCAAATCAGTTCTGTTTGATCGGCCACAATGGCTTGATAGTAAGCACGGTTTGCCTCAAGTTCTGCCGTCCTTTCTGCCACCCTAAGCTCTAGAGTTTGGGAATACTGAGCCAGTTCTTGGTTTGCTTTTTCTAACTCTGCATTAAGGCCTGATAGAGACCTCAATAATTTTTCTCGTTCCGCTTCGGCTTGATGGCGCTCGGCTTCTAGCTGCTTTCTTTGACTAATATCTTGAACGAGTGCAAGGCAAGCTGTATTTGGTCGATCCTGGAAACGAACCGTGTAAACAGTTGTTTGTGCCCAAAACCAGCTACTATCTTTTCTGACATACCGCTTCTCGATGGTGAAGTGATATTTGTGCTCGGCATATAGTTGCTGAATGGATTGAGAAGATGCGAGCATATCTTCGGAATGGGTTAGGTCCGCAACGGTCATCTTTAACAGTTCTGATTCGCTGTAACCTGTCATTTCACAGAAATAGGAATTGACCAAGGTCAGTTGTCCCGTCTGCATATTAGATTCAACAATCCCGATGGTTGCTTGTGAAAAGGCGGCAGTAGCTCTGGCTTCGCTAAGTTCCAATGCCGAGGCAATACGTTTACGCTCGCTAATATCCCTCAAAACACCGTGGAAGATGTATTTATCCCCATAACGTAGGGGTGTTAACACCACTTCTGCCCAAAGCATTGTGCGATCGCCAGTTTGATAACACCACTCAAACCGTTGAGTGCCGTGTTCAATGGCCAGAGCAATTATTTGGACTGCTTTTTGCTGGGATGGGGTGCCATCAGGCTGAATGGCTGGAGCTAACTCTCCCGGATGCATCGTCAACAATTCTTCTTTGGAGCGGTTGAAAAACTCAAGGGTGGCCGCGTTGCAGTCTAAAATACGCTCTTCATCGTGCAAGATAATGGCATCCGATGCTTGCTCAAAGAGCTGTTTAGCTCTTGCCTCTGACTCTTTGGTCTGGTGATAGAGTTGGGCATTTTCTAAGGAAATGGCGGCTTGGATACAGAGAAAATGGAGGATGACTAGGCGATCGCCCGTAAACGCCTGACGGGTCGTCTGATTGCTCACATACAGAACCCCCATCAGTTGGCCCTGACTCAGGATCGGTAAACCCAGTAAACTTTTAGGCTGCTCTGTAATCCAATAATCATCAACGATTGGGAGGGACGTCTCCACGTCATCGACCACTAAGACCTCTTGAGTATTTTTGACATACTGAATCAGGTGGACCGGAAGGTGGGGATGGTTTTCAAGTGGTTCTGCACAGAGGGTCGTAGTTTCAGGCGTCGCTATGGCGGCAACGGACCATATGCCGTGGAGATCTGGCAGAACTAGTGCACAGCGATCGCCTCCTGACTGTTGCAAAATAATTTGGCTCAACTGTCGTAGGAGATCATCACGGTCCAGGGTTTTGGCTAGGCGTTGAGCAGCCCGTAACACCAATACAAAATCCAGAGCTGCATTGCTGATGGAGCTAGATGATGCCCTGGCATCCAGGAAGGATTGCTCAGGTGTAAATGAGGGATCCGCTATCTGGCTCAACGCTTCTAGGGGATCAAGGGAGTGCCGGTTCTGTTGCAGAACCGGGGCTAAGAGTTGGGGATATCGCTCTTCCAAATCATCTGTTTTGGCCTTAGCACCCCAGCGTGCATAGCAGTAATAGGCCTCTTGCATATAGCCTGCGGCCACTTTATCCTTGCCCCAGGCCAAGTAAAACTGAGCAGCCCGTTCGTTTGCCAGCGCTTCATCTTGGCTGTAGCCTGCTGCTTTCCCTGCTTCGATCGCCCGATCATAGCGATCGCCCGCTTCGTAATAGCGGCCCAATACCCGACAGCATTCGGCTTCAATTAAATCGGCTTTGTGTTGATAATTCATCGGACCATGGGCAGACCATAACCGAAACTTCTCTCGTCCTTGCTGGACTGGCGGCGGCAAACCCTCTGGGCTATCACAGCTCGCCATCGCCATTAGACTTAAATGGGCCAGCGCCGTGTAGAAATATAGGCTGGGGGTAAACACAAAGGCTACAAAGGCTTGCTGATGCTCAGTGGCGATCGCCAAGTCGTCAATCGCTTGGTCATATCGCTCAAAGTGATAGCAGGCGATCGCCTTAAATAAATGGGCGATCGCCACACCAATCTGATCGTTGTACTGCTGCTGCATGGGGAGATGAATCGTTTCATCATAGGCCTCACCGACTAAGCGACATGGATCCTCTGATTGTCCTAGTAAATTCCGCACATGTTGACGATAAATCTCATTCCAATAAAGGGTCGTTTGCTGCTGGATAGCCTGAATACCCTGGCTATACACCGCCATCTCCCGTTCGAGTTGGCCGAGTTCTTTGCCAGCAAAATACGACTGATAGCCATAGCCCCCAGCGCACAAACTGGCCGACTCTAAATCCCCAGCCTCTAACGCCAACCGGTAGCCCTGGGCCAAACTTTCTAGACTGTCTTGGAGGGGCTGCTGCCAGTGGTGTACCGCCGTCATAAACCGGACGATGGTTTTTGCCTGTACCATCTTCCCGCCATACTTATCCACTACTCGGAGCGCCAGTTGGCCAAAACTAAACCCAGAGGGAATATCGCCCACTACCCCACAAAGAATCATTCCGTAGGTTACATAAGCTGGAGCCGATAGAATGGAATTGCCCTTTTGGATCGAAATCTCTACCGCCCGCATGGTGCAAATCGGCATTAATTTGGATGCGGTCATCACCAACACCGAGGACAATCGCCACAATACTCGCAAAACCGCTAAGCTTCTGGGATCGGTCATTGTGGGTAAGTCAATTAAGCTGTCAATGCTATGGTCGTCTAGACGGGTGGCGATCGCTTGAATGCCCTGCGAGATATCCTCCTGCGAGGGCTGGGCCGGAAAGGTTTCGCCCAAATGGGCCAACGTCTCTAATCCAAGTTGGACGGCCTCAGTCAGTTGCTTTTGAGCCACCAGCGCTTGAATTTGAGTTTCGTAGAAGGGAACCCTGTCCATCAGGGTCTGGCATCGGGACGTTGCAATATTGGACCACCGATTTAGGGCGTCGAACTCCCCCACTAGCCTCGCAGCGATGCAGCCTTCTTGATACAGAGCGAGCGTTAAGTCGTAGTGCTGTTGCCAGCAGTTATCCGGTAAAAAGTCGATACCAATACGGGCACAGTCAAAGGCTGTGTGGTATGCGGTGCCATCTCGGGCTTTTTGACCTGTCTTTAAGTTCAAATCAGCGAGCTGTAGCCGCTGCTGAGGATCGTCTATCCAGTCTCGGCCCTGGTTTAAATGATGGATTATATCAAAAAGGCGATCGTTGACGTCTAAGTTCGCTGTAGGGTCCAGTAACCGTTGACCGATGCTAAGGTGAGTTTGCCCCTTGCGGTCATCAGGAATCAGGGCGTAAGCTGCTTGCTGCACCCGATCATGGAGAAACTGATATTCCAGGTAGAACGATTCAGCGGGTTGCAGGGCTGGAGCGTCTCCCTGAAAGAATTTATAGATTTCACTTTTGGGAATAATCAATCCCTCTTGTAACGCCTGCCATAGCTCTGTGACAATCTGCCCTGGCCGGATCTGGCACGCTAACGCTAGAGTGTGGAGGTCAAACGGATTGCCCATACACGCGGCCATCTGCAACACGTACTGAGTTGTGGCAGGCAATTTTTGTAGCCGATTGGTCATAAACTGCAGCACATCATCGGTGAGGGTGAGCGATCGCACCTTGGCCAAATCACACTGCCATCCGCC
The DNA here is from genome assembly GCA_039191365.1 of Cyanobacteria bacterium P01_F01_bin.13. GTDB lineage: Bacteria > Cyanobacteriota > Cyanobacteriia > Phormidesmidales > Phormidesmidaceae > Leptothoe. Next base: position 5,593 of record JBCCXQ010000128.1, read on the forward strand.
GACGTGCTGCTCCAGACCTGACTGTTGGGAAGACTCAATGCTAATCCAACCATCCCTGTGGAGACCCTGCAAAAACTGAATCGTAAAAAATGGGTTGCCTTGGGTTTTCTGATAAACCAATTGGGATAGGGGAATTGCACTCTTGATCGGGCACCGCAATGTATCTGCTACTAACTGGTCAATGTCGATAGGGGGCAATGGTGCTAAGGTCAGAGTACTGAAGAGTGTGGCCCGTTTCTTCTCAATTTCGGCTAGGGTCAGCATTAATGGATGAGCAGAAAAGACCTCATTATCCCGATAGGCCCCCAACACTAACAAATGCCTCATGTTTGGGTTGGTCATCAGTTGCTTCAGCAAACTGAGAGAGGCAGAATCGACCCAATGTAAATCATCTAGAAAAATGACTAGGGGATGCTCTGACGAAGCAAAGATTTGCACGAATCGACAAAACAACAGGTTAAAGAGAGTTTGCTTGGCTGTTTCCCCAAGTTGCCCTGGAGTTTGCTCCGTCGGCTGGGGACCTATAATCCGCTCTATCTCAGGAATCATCGCTATCAGCAGTTGGCCATTGTGGCCGACCGCATTCTGAATCTTGGTTTTCCACTGGGATAATCGTTGATCCGTTTCGCCTAAAAGCTGATTGATTAATCGCCGAAAAGCTTGGATAAATCCGGAAAATGGACTACTACGTTGGAATTGGTCAAATTTACCTTGAACAAAATATCCATGCTGGCGGGTAATCGGTTTATGCACTTCGTGGATAATTGCCGTCTTCCCAAGCCCTGCCCCCCCCACCACCAGCATAAGTTCAGCGTCACCTGCCGTGACCCGTGTAAAGGACTTTAACAGGGTTTCAACCTCTGAAGCTCGGCCATAGAGCTTTTCCGGAATAGAGAAGCGATCGCTCACATCCCGCTGTCCCAGCTTAAATGATGCGGTATCTTCAGGGTTACGGTCAGGGGGGCTGGTTTGATTTAAATGGCGTAAACACTGCTCCAAGTCATATTTCAACCCTGCCCCACTCTGATAGCGATCCTCTGCATTTTTCGCCATCAGCTTAAGAGTAATATCCGACAAAAGCTTCAGCACGGTTAGATCAAGTGTCTTAAACCTTGGACTCGTTATTCTACTGCGTTGCTGCTCTCTTGGACTCTGCATCAGCATCTCATAGAGAGGAACCGGCTCCCTGGCAATATGACAATGCACTAATTCGATTGGGTCTTGATTTGGAAAAGGCAAAGACCCAGTCAACAATTGATATAGAGTGACCCCTAGCCCATAAAAATCCGTCCGATAGTCAATGCCTCGATTCATCCGCCCAGTCTGTTCTGGAGACATATAGGCAAGAGTCCCCTCCAATTCGCTTGGGCTTTTCAGCGTCTGGGTCTCATAGGGCAGTAGCGAGGCAAGGCTAAAGTCAATCAGCCTTACTTGGCCAGTGTCAGGGTGAATCAGAATATTGGTGGGGTTAATGTCTTTATGCACCACCTGCTGCTGACATAGCTGCTTCAAAATATCAGCAAGCTGGAGAGCGATCGCCATCACCGTTTGCACTGACAAAGGAGCATGCAATCGGGCATATTCATCTAAAGAAATGCTGCCCACGTCTTCCATCACTAAGGCATAGGCATTTTGCCAAGGCTGTAGTTGAATTGGGTGTACAACCCCTGTAACTGTTAAGTGTCTTGTGACAATGTACTGGTTTCGAAAACGAATAAGATCACTTAAGCTCGGATAAGCGTGCTGCAACAGCTTGATAATGACGGTTGGTGACCTATCCTCCACAGTTTTTCCATCGATCGAACGGTCAATATCAGCAGCTACAGCCCGATAAATGGCTGTTTGAGTACCCTGATAAAGATGTTCCGTTAGGATATATCCATTCACCGTTGGGAAGGGTGGCAGCGGATTGACCGTCATGGATTTTATAAGATGATGTTTAAACTGGATTTAAAAATATGCCTTTAGTTTGTTTAAGTTAAAGATACTATTCTTCACAAACTACAGCACCTTTTCTAAAAATTGACAGGCGCGATCGCTTTTGGGAGAACTAAAGAAGATGTCCGGCGTGGCATCTTCCACCAGCCGTCCCTGATCGAGGAAGAGAATTCGATTTGCCACCTCTCGGGCAAAGCCCATTTCGTGGGTGACAATGGCCATGGTCATGCCGCTGTTGGCTAAATCTTTCATAACGTCTAGCACCTCTTTCACCATTTCAGGATCAAGGGCCGACGTTGGTTCGTCAAACAGCATAATATCCGGTTCCATCGCCAGGGCGCGGGCGATCGCTACCCGTTGTTTCTGGCCTCCAGAGAGGCGAGAGGGATAAACATCTGCTTTTTCTGCAAGTCCAACTTTGTCCAACAGGATCAACCCTGCTGTTCGTGCCTGGGATTTTGCTTTATTTTTCACCTTAACCGGAGCATACATGATGTTTTGCAGCACCGTCATATGGGGAAAAAGGTTAAAGTGCTGAAACACCATGCCTACGTTTTGACGAATTGCCATAACGTCTGTTTTAGGATGGGTAATATCGGTTCCATTGATGTAAATACTGCCCGAAGTGGGAATTTCTAAGAGGTTAATACACCTTAGAAACGTGGACTTGCCCGACCCCGATGGCCCAATCATTGCCACCACTTCCCCTTTTGCAATACTGGTGGTAATTTCCCTGAGAACTTTGAGGGGGCCAAAGGATTTGAATAGACGATCGATCTGGATGGCGATCGCTGCTCCAGATTCGCCACTAAGAGAGGAACCCTGAGAGGAAATTGGAGAAACCTCATCAGATGGTACTGAGGGAGTTCCTTGAGATGATGTGCTATACGAGCCAGCCTTTTCCATTGCTATCCACTTTTCTGGAGTTTACGTTCGAGTCCGGACGCCGACAGAGTTAAGAGCATTACCATCGCATAGTAGATAAGCGCAACAATCAGCAGTGGCTCAAAATAAACGTATTTTTCCGCTGCTACAATTTGTGCTCGCCGCAGTAAGTCTTGTGCCCCAATAACAGAAACAAGAGCTGAATCCTTAAGCAGTGCGATGGTCTCATTGACGAGGGCTGGCAAAATATTTTTAACGGCTTGGGGCAAAATGATATCGAGCATCATGGGCTGATAACGAACGCCCAAAGACATGGCTGCTTCGGTTTGGCCTCGGTCAATGGCTTGGATTCCCGCCCGGATCACTTCGGAAATGTAAGCACCAGAATTAAGCGCAAAGGTAATCACCCCTGCTTGGAAACCAGAAATATCGTGGCCAATGAGCTGAGGCGTTGCGAAGTAGATCAGCGACAGCGTCACCAGCAACGGTGTTCCTCTAAAAATGGACGTATAAATCGTGGCAAACCAATACA
>JBCCXQ010000129.1:0-8852 GCA_039191365.1 Cyanobacteria bacterium P01_F01_bin.13
TAGATTAGAAGGACCAGAACTGGATACCAACTGGGCTGATAACCCCAACAACTATAACCTCACCTCTAGTGGAGACAATAGCTTGGGTCAGGGAATTACCCCGACTCGTGTATTTCGTAAGAGTAAGATCGGGGGTATTGCCGAGACTGGTTCCTGGGATTTTGGTTGGCCCATGGAGCACACAGTATTTCTAGAATTGTCACAACCACTAAGTCAGGGCCAAACCTATAACATTGACTTTAGTGGTAATGGCGTTCAAGATACAACATTTACCTATGACCCCACGGGTGATCGTAGCGAGGCTGTTCATGTCTCTCATATTGGCTTTGATCCAGACGATCCGGCAAAGGTTGCCTTTCTCTCCACCTGGATGGGAAGCGTGAGACAAGGGCTGGACTATCAGGTCGGACAAACGTTTTGGCTGATCGATGAGGCCACCGGCAACAGAGTATATCAAGGTGCCATCCAGCTTTCTAAAGATAGCGAGCAGCCAGAAGACTATCGGGGGCGCAACTATAATGGCACCGATGTCTACATCATGGACTTTAGCGACTTTAACACTGAGGGTACATATAGAGTGGCGGTGGATGGAGTTGGCACCTCCTTTTCCTTTGATATTGGAGATCAGACCTGGGCCGATAGCTTTTATGTCTCAGCCCGGGGCATGTATCACCAGCGCAGTGGCATTGAGCTGGGCAATCCCTATACGGACTATGAGCGCCCCCGTCCCTTTCATCCCGACGATGGTGTGAGCATCTACCAGTCTACAGCCACGTTGATGGATACTTTTATGGGATTAAACCCGGCGGTGGATACCTTTGATGCCCTTGTTGCTGGGAGCACCAACCAGTTGGTTCCTGAGGCCTGGGGTGGGTGGTTTGACGCTGGGGATTGGGACCGCCGGATTCAACATTTGGATGTGACTCGGTCAATGCTGGAGTTGGCTGAGCTGTTCCCAAACTATTTTGACGATATCGATCTCAACATTCCAGAGTCCAATAACAGTTTGCCGGATGTGATTGATGAAGCGCTCTGGGGACTAGATTTTTTCAAACGGTTGCAGCTGCCTAATGGTGGAGTGCGCGGTGGGGTGGAATCGGCAGAGCACCCCAGGCGGTTTGAGGCTAGTTGGCAAGAGTCTTTAGACATCATGGTCTACGCTCCAGACATGTGGTCTAGCTATAAATATGCGGCAACAGCCGCCTATGCTGCCTATGTATTGCGAGAGATTGCTCCACGCAGGGCCAACGAATATGAAGCAAGTGCTCTCAGGGCGATGGAGTGGGCTGAAAATGAATTTGAGCAACTGCCGAACAATAGCAGAACCTATACTGAAGTCCATGATGAGCGAAGTTTAGCAGCCGCTGAACTGTATCGACTCTCAGGGAGCAATCGCTGGCATCAAATCTTCTTAGACACTACCGTATTTGACGATGCCAACATTACCCCTTACGTTTGGCAAAGCCATAACCGTCGCAATTCCGCCTTTACCTATGCTCGGACTGAGCGGTCTAGCATTAATAGCACTATCCAGACAAATGCTGAAAATGCGCTGTTGCGAGCAGCTGATGCAGAAATTGCCGCCATCAACAATACGGGATTTAGGTGGAACAAAGATCCCTGGGCACCTCTGGGCTGGGGCAGCCTCGGCCCCAATAGCACAAATCTCTTCCGGGCCCATACCCTGACCAACGATGAAAGATATTTAGAATCAGGTATCTTGGCTACTCAGTTCAGCCTTGGGGCCAACCCTGACAACATTAGCTATACCACTGGTCTTGGTCATCGGGTCCCGGAGCATCCCCTAATTGCTGACAGTATTGCCATTGGTGGTGAAGCTCCTCCGGGAATTACCCTCTTTGGTCCCGTTGATTTTGATGCATACGATCATTGGTCCCTGGACCTATTTGACGATGTTACCTCGCCTCTCCCCAGACAGTGGCCGGTTACTGAGAATCACTTTGATGTTACCTATCTGGTCCCTCAGGCTGAATATACAGTCATGCAAACCATTGCCCCCATGTCCTATAGCTTGGGATATTTGGCGGCATTAAATGGGAGCAACCCCGGCTCTCCTGATCCATCTCCTGCTCTTGATCCATCTCCTGCTCCCAACCCCGCTCCTGCTCCATCCCCTGCTCCCGAGCCAACTCCGCCCTCCGATACAGTTATTGGCGAATACGGTAGTCTCGATCTCAATCACTCATGGCAAACGATTGCTCTCGATAACAACTATGTCAATCCTGTTGTGATTGTTTCAGACCCCACATTCAAAGGATCGGATCCAGCGGCAATTCGCGTGCAAAATGTCACGAATAGTAGCTTCCAACTCCGTCTTCAGGAGCCTAACTATAAAGACGGTAGGCATACTAATGAATCTGTTTCCTATCTCGTGATGGAGGCAGGCGACTGGACCCTTGCCGATGGGACTCGAATCTCGGCGGGCACCCATAATTCCAGTCGGCTCACATCTGCAGGGTTTGATGCTATCAATCTACAAGGGTTTAACAATACCCCGACAGTGCTCTCTCAAGTACAAACATTTAATGGTAGAGACTGGGTGACGACCCGCATGAAAAGCCAGTCTTTAACCGGTTTCCGACTGGCGATGCAAGAGGAAGAAGCCCTGAATGGTGGTGGACATGTTGTTGAAACCATTGGCTGGTTGGCAATGGCACCAGGAGTAGCTTCCGATGGTGATACCCTGCTGCAGGGGGGGATGACGGGACGTAGTTTTGATAGCGATCACACCCAAATCCAGTTTGAAGAAGCCTTTGATAGGGCTCCTTCGGTGATTGCCAAGCTGGGTTCCTACTATGGTGGCGATACCGCTAATGTGCGGTTGGATAGTATCAGCCGCCTCAGCTTTGGTGTGAGGGTACATGAGGACCAATCCCAAGATAGTGAAATAAACCACACCAATGAAACCATCTCCTTTTTGGCACTGGAGGGCACTTCAGGTACATTGACAGGATCTGGCGTCTGATGTGACAGTTTGTCCATGCGTCCTTGTGCACATTGCAAGACACTATTTCTTTCTACAGTAATAATACTTATAAAAGCCGTTGCGTCTTGGAGCTATGAATTAAACTGCGAAATGTGGGCATGACTGCAGCAGATTGATTCATCCTCTGGAATTTAGTAAAGGCTTTATAGGGACTTTAAGGACTGTGATTGGATTAGTGTCGTTGCAAACCTTTTAAGGGATGCCCTGGGGCTGACATGATAACCGTAGACTATCTAGAACTCATTGAGCAGGGGGTAGATGCTTGGAACCAATGGCGTTCAAAGCATCCTGAGGAGTCTCCTAACTTAGAATCTGCCTATCTATTTGAAAAGCCTCTCCAGGGCATCAATCTTAGCAATGCAAATCTTAGTCGAGCCTGTTTGATTGGGGCTAACCTGGAGGACGCCGATCTCAATGGGGCAAATCTCAGCGGTGTGTATGCCAATAATGCAAATTTACAGCGGGCTAATTTAGCGGCGGCTGAGCTGCAGGACGGCAATTTCATCGACGCGAACCTGGATCAGGCAAATTTGTCTGGTGCAGTGACTGATAATGCTAATTTTGCCAATGCCCGTTTGCAGGGAACCGTGCTGGAAGGCTGGCCCGCAGTAGCTGCTCAATCGTCTGTACCAGTTGCTGCGCCTGTTACATTTCGGCGGCTTCCGCCAGTGACTCAGGTGGCACATACACTGCCGATGCCACAGCGGGCACTTAAGCCTAATGTCCTACCTCGATTGGCAGTGGGTGCGATCGCATTGGTTATTCCTACCCTCTATCTGACACTGCGGCCCAGACCTCCTAAGTTTGTAACACCGGATGGTACCGTTACCATTCAGCTGGTGTGTAATGAGCCAGATGTCACTCCCCTCAATGCCGACCAACCCGATCACACCTATCAGAACGGCACCCAGTTTTATGGCAAGTTTGGTGACGGTAAACCGGCCAACGGTCGTGGCAGTATGCTCTATGCCAATGGCAATCGCTACGACGGCGAATACCGTGACGGCCAGCGTAACGGCTGTGGTACCTTTACCTTTACCAATGGTCGTCGCTATGTGGGCGAGTTTGACGATGACTTATTTAGTGGTCGGGGCATGTGGATCCTAGAAAATGGAGATCGCTACATTGGTGATTTTGAGTTTAATAAGTGCAATGGAGAGGGCGTATTTATTTTTGCTGATGGCACTTCCAAGTCAGGCATATGGCAACAAGGGCGCTTGGTGGATGGAGATTTAACCTGCGATCGCACCCCCATCGATTTACCCGATTCTTGATAGTCTTTCTTTACAGGAGCTGAGCTATGGCTACTTTTTCTACCCGATTTTCCAAGGTTTGCCTACTGCTAGCAACCGTATCAGCGGTCAGTCTAACCGGTGGAGCAATCGTCCATGCCCAGGATGTACCAACTCCTACGCCCCCTGCAGACGGAGGTGAGTTTGAGGGGGCTCCTGACCCAACCCCCGGTCCTGAGGTAACCCCAGAACCAACCAGTGACGACGTTGTCCCTGGGGACATTGACGATCCATCATCCACGGAATTACCCACAGACAATGCCCCAGACTTGCCAGCGGATGACACTGCTATAGATGACACTGGGGTTGATGCATCTGACCCGATCCTTGAAGAAACCATTGACGATCCATCATCCACAGAACTACCCACAGATGATATTCCGGAATCACCAGTGGATGAGACTGTGACTGACGAGCCTACAACTGACGAGGTTGTGACTGACGAGCCTGTTGCAACCGACGAAACCGCACCTGAGGAAACCGCTGACGAAACTGCGACCGATGAAGCCACAACCGATGAAACGGCTGCCCCTAGTAATAGTCCCCGGGGTCTTTGGTAGGCTTCTAACTAAAAGGAATGGCTTAATAATGAAGTCTAGCTGTCATGTCTTAAGGCAGAACCGTTACTAACGTTCCAGGCGTCACCAGCTCATAAAGTTCGCGGACGTGTTCGTTGTAGAGACGGACACATCCATGGGAAGCAGCCTGACCGATGGAGCCACGGTTAGGAGTGCCATGGAACCCAATTTCATTCTGACCATCGGTCCAGAAAGCAATCCATCGTTCCCCCAGTGGATTCTCCGGTCCAGGGGGAAGGGTTGCACCTGTAAAAGGATTGGTCCAACCTGGATTTTCCAACATGTAAGACACTTCAAAGATGCCGGTGGGAGTTTCCCAGCCATCCTTACCTATAGCTACAGGGAACGTGGTTTCTAGGGTATCTCCTCGGTAGACATACAGCTGACGTTCGTTAAGCTGCAAAACTAGTTCTACAGGCTGCTCAGCGGGTGGCGGCCATTTTCTGAGTTCTGCAGCAGGGAGCTTAGTCGGTATTAGCCCGCGTTCCAGAGAGGGTTGTGGTAACGCTGCAGTCTTTTGAGCTGCACTGGGAAGAGCCAGCGTTCCCCCCAGGAGCGGTACCGTTAAGCCTATCAACAAACTACGGATAGCGTTAGTCACCTGTTTCCTCCGTAACTTTTCTGATGGTGACAAAAATTAGCGATCAATTGCAAGCCAGTGGACACAAATCCTATAGATATGAATTGTCCTAACCAATTTGACAGGTGCTATGGATTGCCAAAATTGGAAAAAGACATATTTCACCTTTCCCCAGGTGGAAAGCTTTAGCTCAGAGAGGTTGGCATACTGTTATTAAGTCAAGAGACAAGACACACTTTTGAGGAAAGCATCATGAAACTTACTCATCTCGGCGCGTCCTACACACCCTCCACTCAAACCATCGAGACTGTTGAAACTGATACTAAGCTATCTTTCATGGGTCGTTTGTTTAAGATGAGAGCCCCTGTCGCGACTCCAGCTCGTCCCATCCATAATCTTACCTATCGCGGCACTCGCTACAACGCCTAAGGAGTTACAACCTGACGCTTGACGAATATATCCGTCGGGTTGTCTACAACGTTCGATTCGCATAGTGCATGGGCCTCTGACGGTAATGTCAGAGGCTTTTTTTCTTCCGTAGCACTGATGACCTTGTTTTGAATGCACGCCTATAGCAAATGTCCTGATGCATTAAGACATTTGCGCGTCAGGGTAGCTGTTGTTATATCTGAATGCTTTTGGGCATATCCACTGTCCTAATTGACCTGACAGAGCCTCTATTCTTCGTGGTAGAGATTTTTCAAACCTTTCTATATGGAAGGCTGCTGTTGTCCCAACAAACAGCGAGCACAGCTGCATCCCAGGGCATCGGTAATGGGATTGGAGTCGGCTTGCACCAGGCTGGTTAATCCATCTTCTATAGCAGTGTAACCCTCAGGTTGGTTGGCCACAGCTGGCTGAGCAATGGATAGGGCTAATGCTATTGAGCCTGAGCATCCAAGAGCTGTCAGTATATTGCGCTGGTTAAGCATGGGCATGCGATCGCATCTACAGCGCTATCATATCTAACCCCCCCAGACCTGGCAATATCGATGCCTATCAACTTTAGGGGTCCATTCAATATCGAATCTGTAGGGTGACTTTAGCATTCACGGTTTGTTCTCCTCCCTCTACTGGGGTGCTGATATCTGCCGCTGCTTCAGCTAGCCGTGCCTGGGCAGCAAAGGGAACTGGGGTCGGTGGAATGGCATTATTGACCTGAATGCCCACAATCTCTTGGGCGTTCAGGTTCAGGCTTTGGAAGACTACGTCGGCCTGGGCCTGGGCGGCGGCGGTAGCTTCTAGCAGGGCACTGTCGCGGGCACTGTCTAGATCATCGTCTGCGGCAACAAAGCTGACGCTGTTGATCTGGTTGGCTCCGGTTGCGATCGCATCATCCAATAATGTCCCCACCTCATCCGTCAGCATCTCAAAACTGGCGGTATTGGAGCCGCTATAGCCTGTAATACGAGGTCGGCTCCCCTCATAGTTGTACTGTGGGTTAAGCCGAATGCCGGTGGTTTTGAGTTTAGTGACATTCTGCGCCTTTAACAGTTCAATGACAGCTGATGAACGCTGAGCGATCTCTTGTTGAACGATTTCTGCATTCTCTCCCTGGGCCGTGACCCCAAGCTGTACTCGTGCCAGGGTAGCTGGAATACTTTCGCTTCCCTCACCAGTTACAGTGAGCACTCTAGATAGGGGCTCTTGCGCCTCAACCGGAGCAATCGTTGTCGTATTTAGTAAACCCACTGCAAGCGCTGTTACCCCCAACAAGATTCCGACAGATGGCAACATCCAACTTCGTACTACAGTCATTTGTTTCATATCCCATTGAGCTGTGTGTCTATGTCTTTCTAATCTGGCACGAGATGACAGCTACAGTGGGTTGGTTACAGTTTTCGTAACTCCTGCGGAGCTAAGTCTAAATCTATTCAACAGAGATTCACTTTATCAGCTGCTTAAATTGGATTTCCCAGAGCAAGAACACAATTATGCATCCACAACAGTTTATAGCCTTCCTTAATTGGTGGTCATCAATTCCCTGATAAAATTGCTCATTTTGGTCTTATGGAACAATTCAAGAATTAGCCAAACAACAAAAGCTTTGTGCTTGCATTAAAGGCTTTCATCAGAAAATTTTGATCAAACACTGACGATGATAATCGGCCAATTTCAAATATTAAACCTGCATCAAGTATTTTTCTTTCCAAGATCAACAAAAGCCTCCCCTATAAGGAAGGCTTTCTGAAATCGGAGCGGCGGGATTTGTAGCTTGCTTCTCGTAGAGTACCCACGACCCCTACTACCCCAAGGCCATATTCGATAGAGCTGCAACCCTTGGTGTAAAAAGCCTGCACAGGACAGTGAAAAAGTATCATACCCAAATCGTACCTATTTTGGACCAAAATTGCCCCGATTAAGTTTACAGGTCTTGGATGGTTTTTAGGCGATGATGGCTCCTACTTATGCGTAGTAGGGGTCATCATTGCTGCCGTATGATGACGGCTATAGAATAGATGTACCTATTCGATGCTCGAAGGCAGTGGCGGATGGCTACGGTTCAAATGGAGTTAGGGCTTGATCCTGAAGGTAAATCCTATGCCTACTGAAGCTAAATCTAGGATGATGACCTTTGAAGACTATCTGGCCTATGACGATGGGACGGATAGTCGTTACGAGTGGATTGATGGAGTGCTGGTTGAAATGCCAACGGAATCTGAACTGAATGCATGGATTTCGTTTGCGCTTCAACTCTATTTCATTAATGCAGGTCTGATTAAGCCTCGGCTCACCCATCGCTATAGTTGTGAGTTGGAGGTGCCTGTCCTTAAGCCAAAGCAGGCTCGTAATCGGTTTCCTGATCTAATCATTCTGCGACCGGAGCATATTGAGCTGACCCAGAAACGGTTGACGATTCGTTTGGATATGCCTCCGCCTGTGTTGGTTGTGGAGGTGGTTAGTCCAGGGAAAGTTAATCGAGATCGCGACTACGAGGAAAAGCGTGATCAGTATGAGGCACGGGAGATCCCAGAATACTGGCTGCTCGACCCGGAGCAGGAAGTCGTGATGGTGCTGACTTTAGAGGATGGTTCGTATCAGGAAGCTAGTTTTAGTGGTAGCGATCGCATCGTTTCCTCTACATTCCCAGATGTCGATCTGACTGCTGAACAGGTCTTGAACCCACCTGAGTAGGTCATCAGTGACTGGGGACTTTATAGGGATGTCAAGAATTACTTCTATATTCCGTCAGCGAAGCCACTGTCAGTATTGGCGATGTCTTTAGCCGAGTATATTAATTAGGGAACATTCGTATTAGTCTCGATTTGGCGATCGTTGCCATGGCGGAGCAGCCTGCTGACTACTTGCAAGGTGTGGTGGAGCGATTGACGTTCCATTCGGCGGAGTCGGGTTATACAGTGGCTCGCTTTAAGGTACCGCGTGTTTCAGAGCCA
>JBCCXQ010000130.1:0-8761 GCA_039191365.1 Cyanobacteria bacterium P01_F01_bin.13
CCTTAACGCTGGTGGGTATCAATCTTGAAGACCTCAGAGCGGAAAACTTTAACCCCATCTCCGATGCTCACCTACAGCAGGACCTCAGTGCTGCTTTGGCATGGGAAAACGGTACAGGCTACGTCAGAGCCAATACCGTCTATATTCGCTCCCATGAGGAAGGGTTACAAGAAGTTGTTGACTTCAACCCTGCAACCGACAAAATTAGCTTTTTCTATCTCAGTGTACGTGGGGATAATCAGCTGAACTTTGCGGTGGAACAAACCGACCAGGGCGTCCGGTTTTATAGTCCGATTACAAACCAAAGTATGACCCTTAGGGGCATCGAGTTTTCTGATTTGAATAGCTCACACTTTGAATGGAGAGCCAATCAGCTAGAAGACAATATTGCAGGTCGTATGGGGCTATCGGATAAAATAGCCAATTTTAGAATTGTTAATGACAATGTGTTCAGCGGTAAGAGCGTACCGATGGCAGGGTTAGTGGATAGAGCACCGTATCATAACAATCCTGATTACACAGGTACGAGAATCGGTTCTAACCCTCCGCCCGTTGATCCGGTAGATCCAATTGAGCCCGTTGATCCGGCGGATCCGGTTGATTCGGTGGAGCCGATTGACCCTCCGGTTGACCCGATGGAGCCAGTCAATCCGACCGATCCCGTTGACCCAACACCGACTAACTCAACAGTAAATTTCGATATTATTAATGACTGGGGGGCTGGATATCAAGGTCAGGTCAACGTTACTAATAACGATAGTAGCCAACTAAATAGCTGGATGCTTGAGTTTGAATTTTCTGGCAAGATAACCCAAATCTGGAATGCACAGATTGTTAGTCGACGTGGCAACACTTATGTAATTAGCAATGCATCCTACAATGGTACAATTGCGCCTGGTCAAGACGTTTCCTTTGGTTTCTTGGGAGAAGGGTCAACGTCCACGTTACCCAACGTATTTAAACTCAATGGAACGGTAATCGGGTCAAGTTCGATTGCTGAAGCAGATGACGTGGATTCATCCATTTTTGATGCTGCGGATGACATCTCACCCACCTCAGCTCAAACCGCTGGACCAGGTTCCCCAATGACAAAAGCATTGGACCCTGTGAATAGAGATCCCGATACGGAGCCTTCATTTGAACCTGCCGTTATTGGGACTAATAACGGCAATGTAATTCAAGGCAACAATAACAACAATTTTATTCTTGGCTTGGGAGGTAATGACCACATCAAGGCTCGTAAAGGAGATGATACGGTCAACGGCGGCCTGGGTAATGATCACCTGTGGGGAAATCTTGGTGATGATACTCTTGCAGGTGATGAAGGCAACGATACTCTATGGGGAGGTCGCGGTTCTGATAATCTACTAGGCGGCCTAAACAACGATATTCTTGTCGGCAGTGGATATTTCCGTAAAGGAGATAACTCTAGTGATGTGGACACCTTTACTGGTGGTAAGGGTGCGGATAAGTTTATTCTCGGCAATCGTCGCCACGCCTTCTACACTCTAGGTGGGGAAGAAGACTATGCTCTGATTACAGACATGAACTCAGTGGAAGGAGACACTATTCGGCTGAATAATCAGTTTAGCTATAGCTTGGGCGCAGCTTCTGGGGAAAATAACAATCGTCAGGAGTTGTTTATAGACAAAAACGGTGCTCAAGAGCTGATCGCTGTGATTCAAACGGACAAAGTCCTTAGCTTAACAGATAGCGTGTTTACTTACGTGTAAAGGAGACTAGTGCTAGCGTTTCAAACGGCGGTCTAATAACGCTTTGGGATGCTAGCACTAGTAGTTCATCGACGAGGAGAAGATTCGCCGTCATGGCTCTCCACCGATAGCTTTAAGTTGCGGCACCCAGAATCCGCTAATGCCAATTAGCAAGAGCGCCAGCGCGCATATGGTATAGAGAAATGCCATGCCTGCACCAGGATCGCTGCCAAACATTGGCCAGAGCCAATCAGCCCTTCCCAAAGTTACGGCGGGTTCCAAGACGCGATCTGCGAGGGGGCCAGCAATTGACACCGCGATCGCACTGGCGATTTGAGTCGCGAGTGAATTGGCGGCAAATACCCGACCTTGTATTTCCGGGGTAATGTTGTCCATCCATAGGGCGCTGCGACAACTGCCCAATAAGGGAAAATTTAGGGATGAACAAACTTGGGCAGGTACCCAAACAGCAGGCAATCGCCCCAGGCCAAACACCATTTTGCTGATCCCGGCTCCAATATAGCCACCTAAAAGGCCATAAATGCGTCGCTGGGGACCGCCCCAAATACTCAGCAACACCGCTCCAGCTACACCACCTATCCCTGCCGCTGCAGAGACACTAGCAATAACGATAGGGTCACCATCGGTGCGAGCCAACAGCATGGGACTTTGTAGTGCGCCTCCCAAATCGTGGGCAAAGGTAAACAGAACAGTGAATAGCAGTAGGGCTTTGAGGCTGGGCTGCTGCCACACATAGCGAAAGCCAAAGGTGAGCTGGTTTTTCCAGCCCTGTGACTGGGAAGTGGCTTTGCTCTCGGGTTGGGGAACTTTGGCAATTAAGAGGGTGAAAAATGCGATCGCAAAAGTCACTAAATCAATCGCCACAATACCTGAAAGCTCAATAATCGGGTACAGAACACCTGCTAGGGCAGGACCCACAATATTGGACCCATAGTGAACAATCGAAGCCATACTACTCACACGGGTATATTGCTGCTTTGGCACCATCAGTGATACGGAAGCCTGGTAAGCCAAGATTTGAATTTGGCTAAAGCCTCCGGCCAGGGCAGCCACTAAGTACAGGTGCCAAATTGCCAGCTGCTGGGTGAAATAAAGCCCCCCGATAATGAGGGTGGCTAGGGCAACAATCGCGTCACCAATTAGCATTAACGCTTTACGGTTAAACCGATCGACAATTATTCCGGCGAATAACGTAGTGGGAATCTGGGGCAGTTGAAAGAAAAGCCCCACCAGGGCCAGGGCTGTCGCCGACCCTGTGGCATCCCAGGCCCATAGAGTTAGGGCGAAAAAAGTCATCAGGCTGCCAATGGCCGAGATCAGTTGGCCAAACCAAATCAACGTAAATGTGCGCATGGGGTCCTACTGCGTTAGAACAAGCTGCGGATAAACCGCTCTCAGCCACAGTAGGGAACTTCCCTGTCAGTGGCTAGGGATTTTGAGCCCCAAACACACTTTTTTGATGACGGTTCTAGCGCGCTATACCTATTGAGTAGGTTATCTAAGGCTTAATGTCTCGATACCTTCTTCCGTTTCCCATTAGCATGGTTTAGAAATTAAAGGTCAGCGAGCCGATGAGGGTAAACCCTTCACCAGGGGCTATTTCAGTTGTTCTACTATTTTCAGCGCTTTCGATGTAATCCTGATCAAACAGGTTGCGAATGTTCAGGCCAATTTCCCAGTCGTCTCGTTGATAAGAAACCGCTGCATTGGTTAGGAAGTAATCTTCCAACGTAAAGCTGTTAGCATTGTCACCAAATCGCTCGCTTAAGACGTTAAAGCCAATACCAAACCCCAAACCTTCCAGAGGGCCTGATTGGATATCATAGCTGGTCCACAGGTTGAAATTATGTTCAGGAACGCCGAACAGATCATTGCCTTCTAGTCCAGAATTATCTTGGGTAATTTCAGTGTCGGTGTAGGCGTAATTAGCAACAATATTCCAACCAGGTGAAATTTCACCAATGAGATCCACTTCCACACCCTGGCTGCGCTGTTCACCCACAGGAACAGAAAACAGAAAGTTATTAGGATCACGAGTAGCAACATTTTGCTTAGTGATGTCGAAATAGGCCAAGCTAGCAACAAAACGCCCATCTAACAGCTCGGCTCGAGCCCCTACTTCAAACTGCTCGCCCTCTTCCGGCTCAAGCACATCACCACTAGCTGTTGTGGATGCTGTATTAGGCCTAAACGAGCGGCTATAGCTGGCATACAGCGACAGCGGCTCTACGGGCTGATATACCACCCCTAATCGAGGGCTAAAGGCATCTTCGCTGATACTGTCTTCTGAGGCAGCTGGATTAAAAAGGGATGGCCGGTTAATGTTTTCTTGATCAAAGGTTTCATAACGCAGCCCAGCTAAAACCTTGAGATTGTCAGCTAATGAAATTTGATTTTGGATGTAGAATCCATAGGAGTTTACATTTATATCACCGTCAAGTGCGATAGGCAGCTGGTCAAAGTTGGGTCGAGTGATAAGATCGTACGCCGGATTAAAAATGTTGAAAAATAAAGGATTAATAAAATCAGCCCGTGAAGTAATACCCTTTTCCTCACGACGATAAAAGTCAAAGCCCGCTAATAGCTTATGCTCAATCGGCCCGGTGGCAAACTCACCGACAACATTGGTTTGAACTTCATAGGTACTGCTAGGCTGACTTAAGGAGAGGAAGTTGTAAATTATGTCTCCTGTCGCTTCATTCAGTCCACCAAAAAAGTTAGTAACACCCCTAAATTCAGTATCGTAACGGGTGAAGTACGCAAAGTTACGCAGCTTCCAATTGTCGCTAAAGCGATGTTCAAATCGATAGCCCGTCCGTAAAAATTCACCTTCAAGGATGTCGTCGGGGTCCCCCAGTACTCGTTCAAAAGGAATATCGGCGACTTCATTGCCAATAGCCACCAAGCCAAAGTCCGAGGGCCGTTCATCATCACGAAATTCAAGATCTACGGTGATGTTGGTGCGATCGCTAATGTCCCAAGTCACCGTCGGTGCTAAGAAAACTCGTTCAACGTCGGTATCAAAGTCACGGAAATAGTCCTCTTCCCGACGAAGCGCATTCAGACGATAGCGGACACGACCAGCTTCATCTAGCGGCCCCCCCGCATCCAGACTGCCTTCAATCAGCCCACGGTTGCCCAAGCCCATATCAATCGCATAGGCCGTCTCACTTAGGGGCTGCTCGCTTACCAGGTTAATCACGCCGCCAGGCTGAACATTTCCAAATAAAATTGCCGCCGGTCCTTTCAGCACCTCGATCTGCTGAATATTAACCAGCTCAGGAAAGCCACCATTACCAGTGTTGCCGTTGGTTAGGCGGAAGCCGTCGCGTAGTATAGATGCACTATCAAAGCCCCGAATATTAAACCGCTGGCCGCGAGGATCATTGGATCCAGCCACTACGCCACTGACATTACGCAGGGCATCATTCAAACGAATCACTCCCTGGTCTTCCAAGACTTCCTGGGGAACTACCTGAATTGACTGGGGGATATCCCGCAGAGGCGTATCGGTACGTGTACCGGTGGTGGCATTGGGTTCAATATAGCGGCTATCCTCTTCGCCAGTGACTAAAATCCGTAAGGAACCGTCTTCCTCTTCGTCTGCTGCGTCTGCTGCTTGGGCTAAGGTCATGGTTGCCATAGGCTCTAAGGTCTCAGGTTCTGTTTCTGAGACCTCAGTTTCTGGGACCTCAGTTTCTGGGACCTCAGTCTCTGGGACCTCAGTCTCTGAGACCTCATCTTCTTCCTCATCGTCCAGATTATCTATAGAGACTGAAGTCGCGATTGATTCAGTCTCTATAGGTGTTTGACCTAGTGCATGTTGGGGCAGTACCAAATGCCCTAGAATCACCAAGAGTAAAAGATTTAGACCAGACGATGACCGTTTCATAATTTCCCTCACACCACAGTTGACCAAGCGTTGAAACCGTTGGTCTAAAAGCGAATTAGTGTCAACTAGGCTATGGGAGTCAGAAAATTATTTCTACGAATTTTGCGCCCTAGACGCATTTTTTTTTGAGCGCTGCTTAACGGCCCCTTTAGCTGGCATAGTGCCATGTTTGCATCTGAAATGTCTTGGGGTTAATGCCAATATCCTTACGAAATGCGGTGGCAAAACGGCTGCGGCTGGAGTAACCGACAGCGGTGGCAACCTCGTCAATGGAGAGTTCTGATGTCAGTAGTAACTGCCTTGCCTGCATTAGGCGATAGTCCCTTAAATAGCCGTAGGGTGTGGTGTCGTAAACCTGACGAAACCCCTGATTAATTTTGAGACGGTTGGTGCCGATCTGTCGGGCTAATGTTTCAACGGTGGGTGGATCGGTTAAATTTTCCCGTAGCATTGCAGCTGCCTGATAGACATGGTTTAGCTCGTCAAAAGGTAGTCTGGGATGGGTCATGGCATTTAAGCGCAGATCAACCAGTTCTATGGCTTTCTGTTTTAAATAGCGCTGTCGAGCTGAGCCGGAATAGGGACAGCCCAGGATTTGCTCAATGAGTGCTTGCATAGCCGTAGTGATAGGACTGCGGGCAGCGTAGCTGATGTTAATAATCTCATTGAACAACTCTTTAGGTATTAAGTGTTCAAATAGGGCATCGTTGAGTGTCTTGTTGGTAGCAAAAATTCGCTTGAGCAAGGCTGTCTGACTAGGGCTATGGCCACCGCCACAGGAACGGTACATGGCTTTAAGCAAACTGTTTACCACCTGTTTATCTCTGGAGGTAAAGCGTTTAAAGATGGCTTGAAAATAGTTACTCAGCGCTGACGGTCCGAAAAAGATTTCTACCTTAAAGTAACGTTTGCGAGCACGCTTGATAGCCATTGATGGCATGCCGATGTAGAACTCTAAAAAGCTATGCCCTGGTCGAGGACCAGCAAGCTGAAACTCAAACTCGATGCCGCTACAGTCTCCTGGAATATCTAGTACCAGATCGTGATGTACTTCGTAGTCGAGAATTACCAGCGTGATATCGTCATCTAAAAATATTTGCTGATAGTATCCATTGCCCAGGTGACGTGGGCAAACAAGGACACGGTCAGACTCATCGGCATGGAACAGTCTTGGATCTTGCCAACTGCCAATGTCATACCATTCATCCCAACGACTCAGGCTTAGCCGCTCTGCCATAGTTGCCACCCGTACATTAGCTAATGAGAAAAATTATCATTATTATTGCATAAGAGACAAATGCATCTGTATCCGGATATGCATGTGCTTTGGTTAGAACGTGGCTGATTCTTTGTCAGGGTTGCCCAGATGACGCAGTAGGGCTAAATGAGGTCTACCGACTATAGCCACTAGGAATATGCCAATAGCTGTGAGTATACAAAGTAGCGCCATGCCTGCACCGTGATGAGTACCTAGCACAGAACCAAAGGCAGATGTCTGAGCAGCAGGTTCAAAAACATAGTCCGCCAATGGTCCGGCTATCAGGCTAGCGGATGCGCCGACAACTAGACCAATAAGGTGATCGGCAGCAAAGGTGCGCCCTTGCAGATTTGAGGGAACCGTAGCATACCAATAGGCGGTGTAGGTACTGAAAATAATTGGTTCGCTGATAGATGTACCCAGACGAGCGCCGGTCCAGATAACCGGTCCTTGGCCTAACCCAAAAATCAGTTTGCCAATACCCGCACTGAGCATGCCGATAAGTAAGCCTCGTCTGGGGTTACGAAAACCACCAGTCACCGTCAAAATTCCACCACCGATCAATCCACCGACACCAGCGGCAGCAACAACTGTACCTAACAGTTTGGTATCGCTATCAGTGCGGGCCAAAATCATGGGTTGATAGATTGTTTCCCCAATTTGATGTAAAAACGCAAAACAGGAGAGAACAATTACCATAGCCCGTAGCTCTGGATGGCCAAAAATGTAGCGAAAACCAAACGTGATCGTTGCCCAGAGGGATGTGGAGTTACTGTTGTTGTCTGTATTGTCTTTATGATGATTGGAAGGAATGGCTACCAGTAATAGGGTGAGAATTGCGATCGCAAACGAGCCCATATCGATCGCCGTAATACCAAATAGTCCAACCATTGGATACAGTATCCCAGCTAGGGCCGGTGCAAAAATGCTGGTGCTATAGTCTGCCATGGCCCCCATACTCGTTGCCCGCATATGGTGCTCCTGGGATACTAACATCGGTACCACGGTGGTATAGGTGAGAGTTTGGATATGGCCAAAACAGCCAATAATGGCGGCAACCACATAGAGATGCCACACATGTAATAGTTGGGTGATGGCCAGGATGCCGACGGAGATGGTGCAGCAGGCGGAGGCGGTATCACTAAGAATTAGTAAGGTTTTGCGGGAGACTCGGTCGACGAGGAGACCAGAGAAAAGTGCGATCGCAATCTGCGGTAGTTGATAAAAAAACAAAATTAAAGCAACTGCTGTTGCTGACTCCGTTTGCTGCCATACCCAAAGCGTCAGGGCAAAATAAGTCATATGACTGCCAACAGAGGACGTAATCTGTCCTAGCCAAAGAAGGATAAACGTACGCACCAGATGGATTTAAAATACGGGCAAAGGGCCGTTGCTGATTTAGGTTATGAAACGATCTGTAGAGAATGCCATGTATCAGCATCTTGTACGGAAGACATATCGGGGATCAGCAACGCCAGCAAAATAATATTACTGGCTCAATGAATTTATTTTCTTTGTTAGCCGGAGTTTTTTCTTTGCAAAATGGACTTTTTACGTTCCTACTGAGCTGATAACAGCTTCTGTTTAAGTTCATTGAGATAGAGCTCAGTACCAATGGGACCCGGTAAACCTCGACATAAATACCCTGGGACAAAATACACTCGCCCGGATTTGCTGGCATCCAGGGACTGGGCCACCCTATCATTTCTCCAGGCTTGTTGTATATGAGTAGTTTGGTGATCGTCAAAATTTGTTTGACTGATTAATTCATTAAGATTACCGGTAAACACAACGACAGCGTCTGCATCATTTAGTTGAGAAGAGTTTCGTGAGAAATCGGGATCGGTGCATCGGACACAGTACTGTTCAAGTCAGGAG
>JBCCXQ010000131.1:0-8740 GCA_039191365.1 Cyanobacteria bacterium P01_F01_bin.13
AAGCGATGTGCCGCTGCATTAAGCTTTGACGTTGATGGTGAGGCCGGTATTCTGGCCTTAAATCCAAAGTACGCCGAACGCTTATCGGCCCTGTCTTGGGCACGGTATGGTCCTAAAGTGGGCGTTCCTCGCATTTTAGATTTGCTGGCAGACAAAGGGGTGAAGGCCAGTTTTTTTGTGCCTGGATACACGGCGGAACTATACCCTGACATCATTAAGCGCATCCACGACGAAGGCCACGAGATTGGCGTCCATGGCTATATCCACAAGAAACCGTCTGAGCTAGACGACCTGGAGGAAGAGGCGGCCCTGGTAAAAACCTGCCAGATTCTCAAAGAGATTACGGGGGAGAAACCGGTGGGCTATCGGGCTCCCTGGTGGGATATGAAACAAAGTAGCCCGGCGCTGCTGGCTCGTCACGGCATGCAGTATGACTCGTCGTTGATGGATGATGATGCGCCCTATACGCTACCGACCGAGAGCGGTGATTTGGCAGAAATCCCGGTGCACTGGACCAATGACGATTGGGAACAGTTTGCGTTTACGGTGGATCCGCCGACGGGGGGTGGGGTGATTGAAACCTGTGAGAAGGCACTACAGCTATGGAAGGAAGAGTTTGAGGGTCTTTACCACTATGGCAGTGCCTTTGTATTGACCATGCATCCTGAGATTATTGGCCGTCCGGCCAGGTTGTTGATGCTGGGACGACTGATTGACTATATGCGGTCGTTTGAGGGGGTATGGTTGACGACGTGCGGTGCGATCGCAACCCACCACCGCACCACTCAAATAGCTGTCCCCCAGGAGGCAAGTCAATAGCTACGGCTTTGAAGCCTGCTAGGGAGTGAGATAGTTTGAGGGCCTAAGTTTTAAGGTTTGAATTTCCTGCTTTATCTTAGTTTGAGTTTCACCTTAGAGAACTGTTGCCGTAGGTTATAGAAAAGCCGTAATCCCCTGTCATATCAGACTCTTCCAGCGTTTGTTGTAGGAGAAGACCGCACCCCAGAAACCCACCTAATCCCACTGATGATATGGGGTATCTGGGCTGCTAGTCCCCTATGGGAATTCAGCCGCTCTCGCGCAAGCGCTTCAATCGCTGCTTGACAGGCCCGACCTGGGTGAAGGTTTGGGTAATAAAGCTCGAACAGTGGCCGCAGCAAGATTTAAGCAGTCTATGATTTGCGCCAAGACTCGCAAAGCCTACTTCTCATTAGTAGAAGACAGCTAACCACCTTCAGCGTTACCCAAATAGCGGGAGCTATAGGTTGTTGCCAATAGATCAAATGCCTGATCAAGCTGTTCCAGGGTGATCAAACCATATTGCCATAAAACAATCGGGAAAAGGCCCACATCTTGCTGGCTATGGTGCAGCGCCAACGCAATGGACTCTTCTGAAACAGCCAGGTCATTCTGCAAAAACTGTAGTAACAAAGTATTTGGAGAAAGTTTCATTGCTCATAGTCCCCCGCATAGGCTAGACGATGGCAAGGAATCTTGTCAGACAAAATTGTACTGATGGGGGAGCCTGTGTGGATTTCTAGATGGTCATGCCAATAGGCTTCAAAAGTCACCATTGCATAGGGCATTACGGCACATTCAAGAAAGTCACGGGTGAAATTCACGACTCGGACAATCTGAAACTGTGGGGTGTTATTAACATAGCAACACTGAATTCGTCTATTTTGCTGGGAATGTTGTTTTTTATCTTGACAGGAGATTTGAAAAACAGTGGATTTAAATTGTTTTTTTTGAATCATATTCATACTATTCTGGCAATAACCACACCAGATTCCTGAGTCAATCGCAGCCTGGTAAAACCGCAATTCGTCGCCCCAAGAAATAGCGAGCGAGCAACCTCGACACAGTGATAGGGATAGGGATAGGTGGCCATCAAAAACAGTTGGGCACACGTCCAGCTATCAGTGGATTTACCCAATGGTCAAATGTATGGGCTTTGGGTTGATGGGGTTAACAGCTAACTGCGCAGCAACTCAGAAATAAGACATTCATGGGTCAAACAGAACAAACGAACAATACTTTACTGTGGCTGTAAAACTTCTCACACCGTTTTGGATGGTATGGCAACAGACTCTAACAATAGAATCGTGACCTTCACTTTAAACAAAATTTAAATTGCTTAAAGTAATAGGGACTACTTTAGCAACGAAATCATTGCTAAAGTCAGGTAAATGTCATAAAGTTTTGTAACAGGCAACCCTATAGTCTTCTCTATGAAAAAGGTGGCGATAACGCTAGACGATGATTTCTAGCTCGCTACGACTGGCCTAGTCAATAACATCCCAGCAGAGAAAATCTCTTTGGCAGATGCCATAGGCCTCACCATAGAAACTTAAGTAACGCCGAGACAAACTCTTCTGGAGCATCCTGCTGTATCCAATGAGACGCATTGGGAATGGGTTTAAATATAGCCCCTGGTATTTCTGTTGCTAACTGTTTACCATCTTCTGCCTTTTGCCAGGGGTCATCCATCCCCCAGAGAATCATGGTGGGCGCGGTAATTGTGCCATGACGATCCACCAGGGCCATGGTTTGGTTAGCATTTAAGGCAGAGGCATTACGCAGCAGACTTAGCTTACCTTCCTCGCTGGCCCAGGGCGCAATGATTCCGGCCCGGAAGTCATCCGTAAGTCGTTCAGGGTGAGAGAGTCCCATGGCCAGACTCTCCTCCAGGGCAGCGACCAAATCGTCAATGGGACGGGATTTCCACCGCAGCGGATGACCAAAATCCAGCATGTCATCATCAAAGCGGTCGTAGCAGACAGAGTTGGTAATCACCAGCTGATTGACAACTTTAGACTGTTCGATAGCCAAAATCAGGGCAACGGCTCCTCCGGTATCATGACCCACCACATGGACCTGGGGCAGGTTTAAAGCCTCTAAAAGGGCACAGACCATCTTGGCCTGATCTTGAAATGAGCGATCAAAGCGATCTCGTCTATCCGACCAACCATGGCCCAAAAAATCTGGCGCAATCACCCGATACCCAGCCTCCACCAGGGGAGGAATAATCTCGTGGTACAGATAGCCCCAGGTGGGAATGCCATGCATCAGCAAGATAGTCCCTGTTTGATCGCGACCCATATCCACATAGCGAATTTTGACCGGGATGTGGGCGACTGTATTGGCAGGTAATTCAACCTCCTGCTGAGCATCTTTATAATCTTGCCAGGTGTTCCAAACTGTCATGGCAGCGTCTGATAACGAATATGACTGTATAGCAAACTGCTGAATGCATTCAGCAGTTTGCTGCGCCCATAGCTGTTGCTCTCTCAAGCTTCCAGCGAAAACCCATGCCTTGAACTATGGACGCCAAGCTATATATTAAACCTTGGATTTTGAACAGTCAGGAGAGGCTGAATTCGTGAAAGCTAAATCTTCCTTTTCCCTTAAGGATCAGCTTTTTAACCCAGAAAAAGTCGATTACTTAGGCACGTTAATTTCCCAGGTATATGCCAATTTTCCACAACAGGCCTTTTATCAGGATGTGGTATCGGCCTTTCCAGACCTGGAACTAAAAGAACGCATTGCCCACATTACAGCCTGTTTACATAAACATTTGCCAGGTGACTACCCAGAGGTCCTGGCCATTATCCTGAACGCATTGCCGCCTGAACTCGATCCCAATAAAACCGATGATGATTTTGGAGACTTTATTTTTGCCCCCCTTTCTTTATTTGTGGCTACCTACGGGTGTACCCCAGACTATCTAGATGTTTCTCTAAAGGCCCTTAAGGAAATCACCAAACGATTCTCGGCTGAATATGCCATTCGCTATTTTATTAATGCTTTTCCTGAAGAAACCTTTGCATTTCTTTTAGACTGTTCGACAGACAACAATTACCATGTACGTCGATGGGCAACAGAAGGTAGCAGACCCAAACTACCCTGGGCCCAGAAGTTGATCACCGATTATAAAAAGCCGCTGCCTATTTTAGAAACTCTTTACAGTGACAAGACTCGCTATGTGACTCGTTCTGTGGCAAATCATCTCAACGATATTAGCAAGATTGATGCCGCTTTAGTGCTTGAGACCCTGCAGCGCTGGCAGGCGGACAAACGGCAAACAGAACAGGAGATGTCGTTTATTACGAGTCACGCTTTGCGTACCCTGGTAAAGCAAGGTGATCAAAAGGCCCTAAAACTGTTGGGATTTGGCGCTAAACCAGACATTACGGTGACTAATTTGTCCACCATTACTCCTAAAGTGAACGTGGGCAGCACGTTTGAATTTTCACTAGATATTTGTTCCCACAAGTCTCAGAAACTGGTAGTCGATTATTTAATGCAGTTTGCTAGTGATGGCAAAAAGCGTCCTCAAAAAGTGTTTAAAATCAAGCAGTTGGAGCTTAAAAAAGGGGAAACCGTTTCGCTTAAAAAGAAACACCCCATGCGCCTGATGACAACAAGACGTCTGGCATTAGGGGAACACAAGATTGTTCTTCAAGTCAATGGCCAGGAGTTTGGGTCGCTTACTTTTGACCTGATGGATGCATAGATTTTAGAGCAGAAGCTTTTGAACCAAGGGGGTAATGCGATCTCACAATCCATGATTCAAGCCCCCATCACCCATACCAAAGTGTTCCAGATGTGTCTTATCTCGTGTCCTTCACTGAGGTCCGATGTTGCGCTAGTGCCATGGCAAAACCAGCACGGTCACTTAATCCCTGCGGTTTATACCCCAGGGAATGGGCAGCCCGATCGCCAAATAAACAGGCTATGATTATCGGATGATCCTGGGTAGAGAGATGGGGCGCGATGACCTCATAGGTGTAAGCCATATCATCCTCACTGAGGCTGGGTGATTGGCAGCCTGCCATGGCCATCGCATAGCCTTCTTGGGCCAGCATTTCTTGTAGAGTGGTAGCCATCCCATGCTGTTGCATATACACGGCTCGATACACAGGGATCAGAGCCTCTTCTCGCACCTTTTGTAAGGACGGAGACTCGCTCGTCCATAAAATACCAGTCAGCCAGTTTCGCTTAAGGCTAGCCGATAAGTTAAATCGAGCATTAAATTCGGTGGTATAACGATTTGTCCATCCCCCCATTAAATCATCTGCAACCACCAGACCTAGCTTGAAGGTGCTGGAGTAGTCCGTTAGCTGAGCCGTGACGTCTGAAACTATCTGGTCTGCCACCACATCAGCCTTCATCTCCAGTAGGGTATCCAGCATGGTCGCTACATGAGCTTTACCCATAGGGTTCATGGTGACCAATGGCATTAAGTCAACATCGGTGGCCTCCTGATTGAGGATAGTTTTCAGATACGTTCGAAAACGCTCGTGGTCAGCAGGCATGCTGTAAAGATCCCGCTGAATTTGCAACAGCGGTAAATACTCAACCTTCATTGCTCTGTTGTTACTGAGACGTCATCAGCACAAAGTCTGCCAAAAAAACGTCCGCCTAGTTTGAGCTGACGCAAAATTAATCTTTCTTAAAAAACTAATGGTTTGCCACAAACTCACACCTGCTTTTTTTACAGGCATAATAGGCTGGATCGTAGTAACAGGCAGCCTATGTGAACTTCGATTAACTTGTCAGCTTTAGTAGCTATACTACAACATAGTACGAGTTTGGCCAGGGATTGCATGAATGATTAGGGCGTCACATTGGTCGTCAAATGATCACAGAAATTGTACGTCAGGTGCTCTTATTGCCAGGGGTGAAAGCTGTTGGCAAGGTGGATTACAAAGGAGGACCGTTTCCAGAAGAGTATCGATTGGAATGGTGTCAGAGCAGTATTGAGTTGTGAACTCTTTGAAATTGGCGACAGGGTCGTTCTGAACCTGTTGTCCAAGAGAGCGGCCATCAGAGGATTGGGGACCGCCAGCACATAGACTGCTACCTTAGGAGCCAAATTGGTACTGGCCTCCACCATTGCAAAAAGCTTACCCCTATCTGTCAATCAGTCATTGCCAAGTCTGGCGAGGTATGATGCATCTATAAGTTTTTTGATTTTGCGGATATAACCATGGCTCAGCAGCGTAATTTACTGACTGTACTGGGATGTTCTGGTTCTCTGGCTTTGATGCTATCGGTAACACCCTCAGCGTTAGCTAGTCCAGAAGAATCCGACCCTAGCGATCTCACTCTGCCCGCTGTAACTCAGGCAGACGATAATCCTATTATGGATGCCTTGAGCTGTAGCTGTGCCCGCTGCGTTATGGGTCAACAGGCAGACATATAGAATTGGGAGGTTGGAATTCGGCAAGGTCGCTAATTCCCAATTCCGAATTAACCAAAGACCAGGGTGAGCCCAAATAGCCCCAACCCTAACAACAACACACAGCTAGCGCCAGCAAACTTTAACCACTGCTGCCAGCGTCCCGGCTTAAGTTGCACTCGGCGCTCAGCATAGTTTCTGCCCATCAGGGCCAGGGTACCAATCCAGGCCAGGGTAATGGCCATGCCCAAAGAGATTGCGACTACCATGGCAATACTGGGCCACAGCAGATTGTTGGCTGATCCATATAGCAAAATCAACAGGGCACCGCTGCAGGGCACAGAGCCAATCGCCAGGGATAGCCAATCGCTCATCTGCTTGGGTTCTACACAGGTGAGACAGCCGCAGGTATCAGCGGGGGGGGCAGATGCCCTGACCTGTTGAGTCAGGTTAGGATACAGCACTAAGTTAGCGGCTTCAGCCCCGAGACCGACAGGTTTGGCAAAATGTCGCCGAGGCATAGCGCGCCATGGGATGGCGTGCCACAACATCCAACCACCAATGGTGGCAATTGCGCCATAGCTCACCAGTTGGACCACCCGATAGTTGTCTGGGGTACTCTGCCGCAACACCAGGGTGGTCAATACTACTACAACCATTGCCGACAGTACGTGAAAAACAGCAATGCGGATACCCATGGTAAGCCCTCGCCGCAGGCTGCCCCCCTGTCCGACGAAGTAGGTGATAATCACCGCTTTGCCATGGCCAGGCCCCAGGGTATGGAGCACGCCATAGCTAAAGGCAATCAGAAGCCCCCACAGAAAGGCAATGGGTGAACGCTGCTGGTCTACCGCACCCATCGCCTGGGTAAGCATGCTTGAAATTTTTGTTTGTAGATGCTGCCACCGGTTCCCAGTGGACGGTCCCAGGGACGTTTGAGGCAAGGTTTCTGGGGGTGTTTTGGCCTGGCTCAGGTGATGGAGGGTAAGGGCATAGCTGACGTCAACGGGACGGGAGCCGTCTACATGAAAAACTTCGTAAGTGGCGGGTTGCGATCGCAGTTCCCCCTCCACCACCACTGGCGTAAACATCCCCGGCACCGTCAGCGGCTGCTCCGGCTGAATATAGATAATCTGGTTTGGCGGCGGCGGTGGCACATGGATGCAGGCACCAACGTAGGGAACCAGTAAAAATTCTGTTACTTGCTCAGCCTGATTCCAGGTCAGTGGTAAGGCGTAACCCGAAAGCTGAACCGTTGCTTCCGTCCATTGAGGATTGGTGGATTGAGACTGTTGTTGCCAGTAAGCCTGAGCCTGATCCACCTGGGATAGCAGGGCGGCCACATCCAGGTCTTGGGCCTTAAACTTTTTTTCTAATCGCTCTATCTCTTTGGATTCAAGACTATCTGGACCAGCCTCGTTGCCTTCTACCCAAATCTTTAGCTGAGCAAGCGTAGACAGCTCATAGGTTTGCTCAATGGACAAATGGGCGTAGGGATTTTGTAGAGTGTTTGTGGAGGGTTGTAAATCTTCCCACGTAATCGATGTTTGGGCCAGCGTCGAGGTAGCCAGAACCACAATCAACCCAACACTGGCGATAAACAATCCAGCATAGCGGCCCCAATATCTGAAGGCAGCCGGAAAATCATTCTGGACCTTGAGTTTAGCTATCCGATAGGGCACAAGGCACTACCCCAGAGAAAAGATCGCCTTCATTGTAAGGCATCCTTCCAAATCCCCTGGTCAGTAGGTCAAATTCAAATATTTGCTTTGAGGTTCAATAGACGTTGGCTTGCGATACTCCGCCGGAGTGGCTTCGCCATCGCACCCCAAAAAAAGCCCCCACCTTATCGGCAGAGGCTTGGCGTGTGTGTGGAGAGTCTGAGTAGAAAAGGGTGCCCTGCGAATGAAACTTTCACAGATTACGGAGACTGCACTGGGCACCCGAGCCCCGCAACAGCTACCGCTAGCGGATAGACTTAGTCCGAGCATCGAGCGCATCCAGGCGAGCTTCCTGGATGTTATCGACTGCTTTAGTCCGAGCATCCAATGCGTCTAAACGAGCGGATTGAATATCTTCAACAGCTTTGGACTGATTGTTCAGATGCTCGATGCGCAGCTTGTGAACGCTGTTCTTTTGACGGGCATCTAGGCCATTTAGGCGCTCAGCTTGAATATTTTCAACGGCCTTCTGACGAACATCTAGACCGTTTAGGCGCTCAGCCTGGATATCTTCGATGGCTTTGGTCTGATTATTGAAGTGCTCGATACGTAGCTTATGGACGGAGTTCTTACTGCGGCTATCAAGTTCTTCGAGGCGAGCGGACTGAATATTGAAGCTAGCGGGCTCGACGGCGGAAGCAACGGGTGCAATGGCAGCTGTTGCAACGAGAACGGTTAAAGCGGAAAGAAGTGTGCGTTTCATGGTTAAAGCTCCTTGGTGTGTCGGTGAAGTGTTTGTTTGCTTCATTAATTACAAGAATGCCGGGGCTACCTGAACGCTATCTGACGGGTAACTGAGGGTTGCTTAAGGGGTTTCTGAGATTAGCTGAGGAAT
>JBCCXQ010000132.1:0-8564 GCA_039191365.1 Cyanobacteria bacterium P01_F01_bin.13
CGGCAACGAACAAACATTTTTTGACATCCTACAAGCCGTCCGCGACGTATGCCAACAATGGCCGTAGGGGCGGCATTTACGGTTTGGGGATATGCCATAATTGCGGGCCGCCATCCTTAATACTGTCATAAATAATCAACGCCTTATACCCGGTCGCTGTCTCCTCCAATACCGGAATTCCCTCCGCTTTACCCTGGGCGCCGTCATTGTCCATGGGGGGCACAATCTCCTCTAATAACATCACCGCTGGCGGCATCGGCACCGGCTTATCTGTGCCGTAGACCATATCTGTCCCATCCCAAAAATAAATGCCATAGGGTCCCGGTGCATCTCCCATGGGACCACCAATAATCAAAAAGCCTCCTTCCACCACCGTCATATCCCGAATCGCGCCGCCATTTAGCTGCACAAACCGAATCTCATAGTCTGTTTTATCCTCTGGGGCTTCTAGGGCATCGCGGCTAATCACCATTACCGGCACATAGTTACCCCGCAAAATCGGTCCCCTAAACCCGAGGAAAAGAGAATCTTTTTGAAATGCTAACCCTTCAATATCGATGCCATTTTCCTTACTGGGAATATTAATAAACCGCTTCAGGTAATCATCCTGAACAAATAGCTCCTTAAGATGGTCAAATTGTTTGATCTCTCCCTTCACCTTGCCTGACTTTGACTTTAGAGTCACCTGAAAAATGCGATTGCGATCCGTCTCCGGCGAAATTTCCGCGTCCGTTAGGCGCTTGCGGTTCCCGGCGGCTGTTTCTGCTTTTTTACCCGTAAGCCTGACGGTTTTACGTTTCTGAGAGTGAGAGCCAATGACGTAAAGACAGTTTTTCTCTGGATCAAATTCAAGGCTTTCAATGTCAATCTCATCGGACTTGTCTGGCAACGGCAGTTCGATGGTTAGCTCCTTGTCAACTTCATACAGTTGTTCAGAGGTTTGTTTGAGCAGCTGTATGAGGTGTGTGCTCTCGTCAGACCCGATGGCCAGATAGGGGGTGTCATTGACCTGAAAATGTGCGATCGCACTTAAATCCTCACCCTCATGGATTTTGCCCACAAACCTCACAGCCTCAGAAAGTATTGGCATATGGCACCTCGTTTAGTTAAGCCCGGCCTTAAATAATTACCGTACTAAATCTAAAAATGCAGCCGTCAGCAATAAAAAGATCGCTACTATTGAGCGAAAGCTATTAAACCGCTAGGGTGTATAGGGCACACCGACCTGGCATACGACAAAGCAAACCTAAGAATGCGATATCTGATCACCAGCGCACTTCCCTATATCAATGGAATTAAGCACTTGGGCAACCTGGTGGGGTCGATGCTGCCCGCCGATGTGTACGCTCGGTTCCTCCGCCAGGAAGGCGAAGAGGTGCTCTATATATGTGCCACGGACGAGCACGGCACCCCGGCAGAAATCGCGGCCCTGGAAGCGGAGCTAGATGTCGCCGAGTTTTGCACCCGCCAGTATCAGAAACAAAAGGATATCTACGAGCGCTTTAGCCTCTCCTTTGACTACTTTGGCCGCACGTCAGCGCCAGAAAACCATGAGCTGACCCAGCACTTTTATCGTCAGCTGGCGGAGCACGGGTTTATCGAAGAGCGGGAAATCAGCCAAATCTATTCCCTGGACGACGAACGCTTTCTGCCGGATCGCTACGTCACCGGTACCTGCCCCAACTGCAGCTATGAAAAGGCCCGGGGCGATCAGTGTGAGAACTGCACCAGGGTCCTATCCCCTACGGATTTGATTGACCCGCGCTCAACGATTTCTGGCAGCACCAACCTGGAGGTCCGCAGCTCTAAACATCTATTCCTGCTGCTGGATAAACTCAGCGACGAGGTGCGCACCTGGGTGGAGGCCCAAACCCAATGGCCAAAGCTGACTACGTCTATTGCCTTTAAGTGGCTTGATGAGGGCCTGCAGAGCCGGGGCATCACCCGCGATCTTAGCTGGGGTGTACCGGTACCGGCTGACGGGTTTGATGGCAAAGTATTTTACGTGTGGTTTGATGCCCCCATTGGCTATGTGTCGGCCACCAAGGCGTGGAGCAATGCCACTGGCGGTGACTGGGAGAGCTGGTGGAAAGGCGGCGACGAGGTGCACTACACCCAGTTTATGGCCAAGGACAATCTGCCCTTCCATACGATTATGTGGCCCGCGACGATCCTGGGCAGCCGTGAACCCTGGAAGCTGGCCGACTATATTAAGGGCTTTAACTGGCTGAATTATTACGGTGGCAAGTTCTCCACCAGTTCCAAGCGCGGGGTCTTTCTTGACCAGGCCCTGGAAATTGCTCCGGCGGACTACTGGCGCTATATGCTGATGGCCAGCGCCCCAGAGTCGTCGGACTCCGCATTTACCTGGGAACAGTTCCAGACTCGGGTAAACAAAGAGCTGGCGGACAATTTGGGTAACTTTGTCAATCGGATTCTAAAATTTACAGCGTCTAAGTTTGGGAAAGCCCTGCCCGAAGGCGGCACCCCTGGCGATGCGGAAGCTCAGCTAGAGGCCACCTGCAAAGAGCTGGTGGAAAAACTGCGGGGCCATCTGCGCCAGCAAGAGTTTCGACGGGCAACGGAAACGTTAAACGCATTGTGGACGGTGGGGAATCAGTATATTGACGTGCGGGCTCCCTGGAAGTTATTTAAGACCGATAAGGATGAAGCCGCTGTGGTGATTCGCACCTGTATTAACCTGATTCGGCTGTATGCGATCGCAAGCGCCCCCTTTATTCCACACACGGCCCAGTCTCTCTATGAAGCTCTCCAGCTTATTGATGCTGAGCGCCATAGCACCATGGCCGATGCGACAGATTTAACCATCCTGGCCGCCGGTCGTGAGTTTGAAGTGCCCGCCCCCCTATTCCAGAAACTCGACGATGATCGAGTCGCTGAACTAAAGGCCCAGTATGGAGGTGAGTAATTAATTCTGAAGCCCCCAAGCTTGAGGGTTTGGGGGCCTGGATAACGTTTGCTTCATCGCCAATGTTTCTAAACATTGAATTTGCTAGCAGCATCTTCTAAATGAGAGGACATACTTTAGAATTGTTTTCTTAAAAAGACGCAATTAACTATGACGCTCACTTGCTTTTCACCCCAAAAACTAATCGCTCCTACCCTGTTAGCAGTCACCCTGCTGGGCTGCGGCAGCAACAACAATACCCTGGACGAATATGGTGATCCCATCGCGACTGATGTGCCCACTGATGTGCCTTATGTCGCCGTCACTCAAATCGTTGAGCACCCGGCCCTCGATGCCGTCCGCGATGGTCTCCAGGACAAGCTTAAAGAAGAAGGCTACGAGGCCGATAGCTCCCTCAAATGGGTATGGGAAAGTGCCCAGGGACAGGCGGCCAATGCGGCCCAGATCGCCCAAAAGTTTGTGGGGGACAATCCCGATTTGATCGTGGCCATCGCCACCCCTTCGGCCCAGGCAGTGGTAGGTAATACGGATACGATTCCGGTGGTGTTTTCAGCGGTAACCGATCCGGTGGGGGCTGAACTGGTGCCCAGCCTGACGGCATCTGGCGGTACCGTGACTGGCGTTAGCGATCTCTCCCCCATTGATGAGCACCTGGCGTTAATTGCCGACATCGACCCCGATGCGAAAAATGTTGGGGTGATTTACAACGCAGGAGAGTCCAACTCTGTCAGCCTGGTCAAACTGCTCAACGCAGAAGCAGAGAAACAGGGGTTCACCATTGAAGAAGCCACGGTATCCAGCTCTGCCGATGTCACCACCGCCGCCGAAAGCCTGGTGGGTAAAGTGGATGCTATCTATATTCCTACCGACAATACGGTGGTCTCCGCCCTGGAGTCGGTGATTAAAATCGGCAATGATAATCAGCTGCCGGTGTTTGCTGGCGATACAGACTCGGTGGAGCGGGGTGCGATCGCAACCGCAAGCTTTGACTACTACGAAGTTGGTCGCCAAACCGGTGATATGGTGGCCCGCATCCTTGGTGGCGAAAACCCCGGCGACATCCCTGTAGAGCTGGCTAATAACGTCGACCTGGCTGTCAATTTAGCCGCCGCAGAGGCCATGGGGGTGACCATCCCCGATGTCATCAAAGACAGCGCCGATCAGCTGTTTGAATAGACATCGCCCACGGCGATCGCCCTGACGCTCAGCTATGGCTGAGGTTGCCATCAATGAGTTTAAGGGTGCGATCGCCCAAATGAAAATAATGGTCATCGTGACTAATGACCAACACCGTTTTGCCCTTAGCCCGGAGTTCTGGCAGGAATTCAGTGTAGAACAGGTGTTTAAAAATGGGGTCCTGATTAGCCGCCCATTCATCAAAAATGTAGAATGGGCGATCTTCTAAATAGGCACTTAAAAGGGCCAGCCGTTGTTGCTGTCCCCGTGAGAGGGCTGTAGTCGAGAACTTGCCATCCTGGACATTGACCTTGTGATCCAGATGTAGCTTAGCCAGATAGTGCTTTGCTCGCGCATCTAGATTAGGCTGATTTAGCCCCAGCAAATTGTCAAACAGGTGAAAATCTGTAAATACTACTGAAAATAGTTGGCTGTACTGCAGTCGAGTGCGATCGCAAATCTGTACCTGATCGAGCACCATCTCTCCTGACTCAGGGGTGTAAAGACCGCAAATAAGTTTAGCCAGGGTGGTTTTACCACTACCATTGCCACCTACCAAAAAAACCAGTTCTCCAGGCCTAAATTCAAGGTTAATTGGCCCAAGGCTAAACACATCATCTTCTCGTTCGCGGTAATAGCGATGGATAACATTCACTAGTTTTAAGGACTGCCATGGGAGAGACAAATCACTAACATTGGATACGTTTGCTGGCTCCTCAGTAGCCAGATCAAGACCGACTGCCTCAACTTTTCGTAGGGCAACGGCTGCTTCGGACAACTCAGGGAGTGCATCGATAACCGACAACAGCGACGTCCTCACATACAACAATGCCAAAATATAGCCCGTGAGAGTTCCTGTTTGCAAAGAAAGGTACTTTGGCAACAAAAATAAAATCAAGCCAATGACCATTAAAATCAGAAAACGTCCCCAGGCACTAATGACCGAATAGGCCACATCCCAAATAAACATATAACGCTGCACCGACCGTGCTGTAGAGCCCAGGACCTGGGTTAAAAACGCCTGGCAACGATTCTGATTCAGTTTGAGTTCCTTAATGCCGTGTGTAAGATTCTCAAAATTATCGTACAGATGATCAATTTTTTCTCTCCCGGCGATCAGAATATCTTGCTCACGATTAACCAGCAACTGATAAGAAAGTCCACCGAACAGCAGAAATATGAATGTACCGAGAAATGCTTGCCAGGACAGCCAAAGCAAATAACCACAACACACCAGCGATGTAACCAAATTAATAATCAGCGGCACCAGCTCAGTTGCCGTGTCACTAATGTTATCGATATCCTCGGTAAACAGCGCCAACAATGATGAACTGCCAATGTCTTCAAGTTTTCGCAACGGAGCCTGGGTAATGGCTTTGGCCAGACGACTTTGGAGGTCAAGCAGAACCTTTCGATAGAGATGGGCAATAACAACATTAGCTGCGATCGCACTAATTAAAGTCAACGCAATTAGCAATGCAAACACTAGGCCCAGTTGGTCAAACCCATTCTCTGGACTATCAACAGCATCTAATGAACGATGGATAAGGGTAATTAAGCCACCACTAAAAAGACCACTCAGCAACGCCGTTAACATTGCCAGAATGGTCAGGCCAGGGGCTTTTTTAATAACAAATAAGAATATTTTCATAGGCCATCACAGCGTTTCAGCCCCCAGCTGCTCATGATGTTTTATCCAAAAGCTGTTTCATAGTGCGAGCCAATTGTTCCACATAGGGTTCTTGAAACATACCAATGTGAGTTCCCGGCACATCGTAACATTTCACACCTCCCAGGGCGTAACGCCCCCAGCTATAATCTGGCTTATGATTGTTCCACATAAAAGAACCATCATCAATGGCTCGCAGTAGCGTCAATGAACCGTCGTAGGTTTTCGGAACATACTTTTCAAGAGCGTCTAGATTAGCTTCCCAGACAGTTTCCCATACACGCATTGCATGAGAACTCCGTCTGGGCAGTACCCCAGTTGCACGGTAGAACTCGACGGCAGAGTCTATGGTAAACAACTTGAGTATCATCAAGCTTAAGCGCTTCCACGTCTGTGCAAATCCATACTTTGGAATGTAGCGAAGCGCATTGATCAATCGTTTGTGCAGCGGTAGTGGCCATGTAAAGTCATCAAAGCCCCCTGTATCAAACAGAATA
Source organism: Cyanobacteria bacterium P01_F01_bin.13 (assembly GCA_039191365.1). Lineage (GTDB taxonomy): Bacteria > Cyanobacteriota > Cyanobacteriia > Phormidesmidales > Phormidesmidaceae > Leptothoe. Next base: position 6,272 of record JBCCXQ010000132.1, read on the forward strand.
AGGAGTTCAGTCTTTTGTCCCAGGGCATGAAGTTGCTGCGCCATTTCAAACGCAACAATACCGCCAAGGCTAGTACCTCCTATGCGATAAGGACCTTCAGGTTGCACCTTACGCATCGCTTCGATATAGCAAGCGGCCATTTCTTCAATTTCTTGGTGAGGCATATCTGGATAATCATTTCCCCGAGCCCGTAGCGCATAAAAGGGCTGATCCTGGCCTAAACATTCAGCTAATGCCTGATAGAACAACACTTCACCATGGCCACCATGAATAGCAAAAAAGGGTTGTTTTGTACCATTTGTTTGAAGTGGTGCCAGGGGAGACCAGGCAGCTTTACTGCCAGCTTCACCCAGTAACTGGGCCATTTGCTCCACAGTCGGTGCCTGGAACAATGCTGATATCGGTAGCTCCACCTCCAGCGAATTCATAATTTGACCAATCGCCTGAATCGCCTGCAAAGAATGGCCACCCAGTTCAAAAAAGCTATCTTGAATGCTGACTTTAGGAAGATCTAATATCTCGGCCCAAATCGTTGCAAGGGAACTTTCTAACGGAGTCCGAGGTGCCACATAAACCGTTTCTTCTTCCATCATGAGTGATGACGGTGCTGGTAACGCTCGTACATCAATTTTGCCGTTAGGCGTCAACGGGAATGTTTCTAAAGGAAAAATCGTGGCGGGTACCATATAACTGGGTAACCGTTGCCGTAAAAAGCCTTTCAGGTCTGAGGTTGAAGCCAGCTGCTCGGAAGCTGGAATGATGTAACCTATCAACTGTGGACTGCCAGGGGTATCCTCCCTAACAACAACAACTGTCTCACGCACACCAGGATATTGCAGTAATGCTGATTCAACTTCACCCAGTTCAATGCGGAATCCACGAATTTTAACTTGATTGTCAACCCGCCCTAAAAATTCAATATTGCCATCTGACAGATAGCGAACCCGATCACCTGTTTTATATAGTCTGGCATTAGCCTCGCGACTGTAGGGATGGGGAATAAACTTAAGCTCGGTTAAGTCGGGTCGGTTGAGATAACCTCGAGCCAGACTATTTCCGCCGATATAGAGTTCTCCTGGCACACCAGTGGGAACCGGCTGCCGATACTTATCTAGAATATAGGTTTCGGTATTAGCAAAGGGCTTACCGATGGGGACTTCCTGTAGAATTTCAGTGCTGCTGCTAATCCAGTAACCCGTAGCCGTTACTGTTGTTTCTGTAGGACCGTAGGCATTAATAAAACGTGGATAGTCACCCACCTGTTGCTGCCAAACTTTAACGAGGCTAGGTAACACCCGCTCTCCCCCAATAACCATCAAACGGACAGAAAGCGGTAGTTGGAGCTGAGCATTGGCAATATCTGTCACTAACTGATGCCAATAGGCCGTAGGCAAATTTAGTACGGTGATGTTCCAGTCTTGACAACATCTGAGAAATTGAGAGGATGTGCCTATCATGTCAGCGGTACGAAGCTGTAACCTGGCTCCTGCTAATAGACTGGTAAAAATCTCTTCGATGGCGACATCAAAACTAATAGAAGCAAACTGTAATATGCAATCGGCAGACGTAATGTCGTATTGAGCAATGGTGGCCTGAACATAATGAGCAACCGCTTGATGCTCGATCATCACACCTTTGGGTTTACCAGTAGAGCCTGAAGTATAGATAATGTAAGCCAGATGATGCGGCTCAACATCAACCTTCGGCTCAGTTTGATTGTCGTTGTCTAGAATTCTTGGATCTGTATCCAGACAAAGAATATGTTTTGGAATGCCTAGGAGTTTGGATTTTAGGGGGCTCTGGGTCAAGACGATGTCAACCTGAGCATCCGTCATAATGTACTCTAATCGCTCTTGAGGATAGCCTGGATCGAGGGGTAAATAGGCACCACCAGCTTTGAGCACTGCTAGTAATGCAATGATCATTTCCAGGGAACGCTCACAACAAATCCCCACAGGCATATCTGGCTTAATACCCTGGGCGATTAGACAATGGGCAACTTGATTTGCTTTAGCGTTAAGTTCGGCGTAGGTAAGCTGTTGGTCTTTATAGACCAGAGCAATCTGACTAGGAACCTGCTCTACTTGCTCGACAAAGTACTCATGCAGACATTTGATCGGACCATTTTCAGGTTTTACACGATTGTTCCAGATGACATTAAGCTGGGAAACGTTTGAATTCTCTAGGGCGAGTTCTTGCGGTGGCACATAGTCTTCTTCAGTGGCAACTCGCTGCAGTTGAGGTAAAAACTGTTGGAGAATGGTTGCGATCGCAGCCGCATTCGCTCGATCGC
>JBCCXQ010000133.1:0-8372 GCA_039191365.1 Cyanobacteria bacterium P01_F01_bin.13
GTCACTCTCTGCGCCCCTGTGATCGTGCTTTGGTCTCTCAGCTGCGCCGCACAGGTGTCTTCACAACTCGGCTGGATAGCCTGGAGTTACCAGGCACATCATCGATGCTTGAGATCGCAGACCAAGTATTGGCACATTTACCCAATCAAACATCCGTAGAGTTTCAAGGTGAGCGGGCCACAGCGAGCCATAGTATCGGTATCAGCTCACGCCAACTTATGGACTATCCTGAGCTGTTTATGTGGGGGCTGCAACCACGGTGGCTAGATATTGTTGAAAATTATCTTCGACAGCCTGCGGCCTATTTGGGATGTATCCTACGCCGAGAAGTTCCTAATCAAAGACAGGTTGGAGTGCGGCTATGGCATCAGGATGCAGAAGACTATAAAGTGATCAAGGTGATTGTTTATTTAAGTGATGTCGGTGTCGAAGAAGGACCGTTTGAGTATATTCCCAAACAACAAACGCCTGCTTACTCCCAGTTTCGTCATTTAAACAACATCATTCGCGATCAGGACATGGCGCAAGTCATCCCCCCTGAGGTCTGGCAACAATGTTTAGGCCCTAGAAGTACGGTGGTGATTGCAGATACGGTGAGTGTCTTTCACCATGCATCAGTTCCTAAAAACGACCGTTATTCTCTCACCCTGGCCTACACATCGACTAAGCCCAAAAGTCTCTCTCGCTGTCGCCAGTGGTGTCCCTATGGCCAAGCCGATGCCTGGTTGAAAATTCAGACAATGCTTTCTCCTCGGCAACGGCGGGCGTTAATAGACTGGCGTTAGTTATTTCATATCTAAGTAATTCTCAGTATCACTACTTTAGTCAAATTCGCCAAGATTACCCAGTATCGCTTGACCATCATTGGGCATTTTGAGAAAGACGCCTCCTGCGCACTCAAATCAATATGGCGAAAAAAATTACCCTGGGGCAACAATTTACACGGTTTTTCACCCTACTATTTTTGGGGGGCATTTTACTGAGCGGTCTGGCCTTGTCTCAGGCGATGCAACAACAGGCAGAATCAGAAGTCGCATCCCGTGCCCAGATGCTGACCCAGACCATGAATGCGGTCAGAAGCTACACCAGTGACCAAATCAAACCACGTCTGGCCACTGAGCTAGCCACCGATCCAAATTTTGTCCGCGAAACGGTGCCCGCCTATTCCGCCAGGGAAGTCTTTGAGACCTTCCGTAAGTCTCCCGAATATTCCCATTTTCTATACAAAGAGGCCACCCTTAACCCATCCAATCCCCGCGACCAGGCTGATGCATTTGAATCCCAACTGGTAGAGACCTTTCGTCAAGACAGCGGCCAGACTGAGCTGACAGGTTACCGCATTCAAGATAGGCAGCGATTGTTTTACCTGGCCCGACCCCTCACCATCAAGAAGGCGAGCTGTTTAGAGTGCCACGGCAACCCGGCTCATGCCCCCGCCAGCTTGATCAAGACCTACGGCGATCGCAACGGGTTTGGCTGGAAACTAGGCGAAACTGTTGCCGCCCAAATTATTTATGTCCCTGCAAATGAAGTACTGGCCAGGGGCCAGCGCTACCTTGGGTTAGTGATGGCAATTGTGGTGAGCATTCTGGCGGCGACCGTCTTGTTGATTAATCGATTGCTTAAACGCAGGGTGGTGCAGCCGCTCAAACAGCTGACGGCGGTTACACGACGCCTGGGCCATGACTATTCCATTTCCGCTCCCACCCCCGAACGCGAGTCAATTGAATTGTCCCAGGTCGCCCGGCGGCCCGATGAGCCGGGACAACTCGCCCAGGCATTTCAGCAAATGGCACAGCTTGTGGTTAACCGCGAACGGACCCTGAACGATGCCAAAGAAGCCGCTGAGTCTGCTGCCAGAGCCAAGAGCGAGTTTCTCGCCACCATGAGCCATGAAATCCGTACGCCGATGAACGGTGTGATTGGTATGACCGGACTGTTATTGGATACTTCGCTAACACTGCAACAGCAGCGTTTTGTCGAAACCATTCGCACCAGCGGTGACAACCTGCTAACCATCATCAACGACATTTTAGATTTTTCGAAAATAGAGTCCGGCAAACTAGAGCTAGAAGAACATCCCTTTGTCCTAAAAACCTGTCTGGAAGACTCCATTGATCTCCTATCTCCAAGGGCCAGCGAGAAGAACCTCCAACTGAGCTATCGTCTGGAGGTCAACGTTCCGGCTGCAGTGGTAGGTGATGTGACGCGACTGCGGCAGGTGTTGGTAAATCTGATCGGCAACGCCATCAAATTTACCGATCAGGGGTCAGTTTCTGTAATGGTGACTGCTAAACAACAACCCGATCGCGTTTGTTTAGCTCATCCAGAACGTCCTATCAAAGTGTTTGAACTACAATTTGCTGTGCGTGATACTGGCATTGGCATTCCCAAAGATCGGCTGGATCGGTTGTTCAAGTCATTCCAGCAGGTTGATTCTTCTACCACCCGTAAGTATGGGGGCACAGGCTTGGGGCTAGCCATTTGTAAAAGTCTGTGTCTGGCAATGGGGGGACAGATTTGGGTAAACAGTGAACCTGACGTCGGGTCGACCTTTTACTTTACCGTCACCGTTCCGCTGGCCCCTGATGATTACGACGTACCCACTGATGCTAAAGACATGCTCGTGGATAAGCGGGTACTACTAGCCGATGAAGATATCCACCGTCGAGATATACTCAAACGCCAGCTAGCCTCCTGGCAAGTAGCATGTTGCACTGCCCAGTCTGGCTATGAAGTGCTGGGGGTGATAGAACAAATGGGACCCTTTGATGCCCTCATTCTCAATCGGCAGTTACCTGGAATAGACGGTCTCGCCCTTACTCAAAAATTGCGCAATGCATCAGAGGAGCCCCCTATTCCGGTTATTCTCATGTCAGCTACGGTAGATACCGAATTAACGACTGAGATTAAGACCCTGGAAAACGTCATCTGCCTAAAGCAGCCTGTACATCAGTCTAGCCTCTACAATGCATTGATCCAGAATATGATTGATCTCCAGCCTGCTCAGCTGACGAGTCAATCAACAACCCTTACTAAGACCCTTGCCAAACAATATCCCCTTAAGATTTTGGTGGCTGAAGATAACCTGGTCAATCAACAGTTGGTCTACCAGTGGTTAGACAAAATGGGCTATCGGGCAGATTTTGTCGGCAACGGGCTAGAAGTTTTAGAGGCATTGCATCGTCAAGTTTACGACGTGGTGCTGATGGATGTGCACATGCCTGAGATGGATGGTCTCTCAGCAGCACAGGCCATCACTGAACAATGGCCCTCAACATCCCGTCCAATGATCATTGCTATGACAGCCAATGCAATGCAGGGCGATCGAGAGCGTTGTCTGCAGGCAGGCATGGATGACTATGTGAGTAAGCCGATCCGGGTGCAAGAACTGATAGACGCGCTCAAAGGCTGCGCTTCAAGACGACAAATTATTACACGTAAAACGACAACAGCAAACGACAACAGCTGATAATTCTAGTCAAAACCTGGTTTAGATCACTCTGAAAGCTAAGCACTATGAAAACTGAGATTGAGAATACATCTTTATCATCCTTTGAATATTCAAACCTTTCATCACCGATGACAGAGAAGCTCCCCACCCACGAATGGACTTACGAAAATATTTTTAACCATTCAAAGGATGGGATTATTTTGCATGATCTCTCGGGCCAGATTCTCCAACTTAATCGCAAGGCGATTGATTTATTTGGCTATGGCCAGTCTGAATGGGGAACTCTGACCATTGCTCAACTGCACCCTCAGAGTGCTCTGATGCAATGTAAGGAAGCATTTGCCAAGATTATATCGGCGAGGGAAGTGTTCTTTGAAACTGTTTTTTTACGTAAGGATGGTAGCGAATTTCCAGCGGAGGTGGCAGCTAGCCTGTTTGAGATTAATGGGCAGCAGCTTGTGCAGGGTATCGTACGCGATATTACAGAGCGCAAGCAAACGGAGACTGCCCTACAGCAGCAAATTGAGAAGGAACGGTTGATCCACAATATTTCCCTACGAATTCGAGAATCGTTAGACCTGCAAGCTTGCCTACAAACTACCGTGGATGAAGTTCGAGCGTTTTTACAGGCTGACCGGGCGCTGATTTATTGTTTTAATGCCGACTGGAGCGGCCATGTCCCCGCGGAGTCAGTGGGGGATGGCTGGGTGTCAGTATTCGACCAAACCATTCAAGATCCATGTTTTGGTGAGTCCTATGCGAAATTGTTTCGGCAAGGACATGTGCGTGTGGTGCCTGATATTTACCAGGCGACTTATCGCCAGTGCCACATTGATTTTCTAACTCAGTTTCAAATTCGCGCCAATTTGATTGTGCCGATTTTGCAAGGTGCTAACCTGTGGGGACTGTTGCTTGTGCACCAGTGTCAGTCACCGCGACAGTGGCAGGCATTAGAAATTGACCTGCTACAAAAGCTGGCAATCCAGGTTGCGATCGCGGTTCAGCAGGCCGAACTCTATGCCCAAACACAAGCCGAACTGGCTGAACGTCAGCGGATCGCCCGAGCTCTAGCGCAAGCCCGCGATGAGGCTCTGGCTGCAGCCCTTGCTAAGAGCGAGTTTCTGGCAGTGATGAGCCATGAGATTCGCACACCGATGAATGGTGTGATTGGCATGACCGGGCTGTTGTTAGACACCGAGTTAACCCCACAACAGCATAGCTACGTCACCACGGTACGAAACTGTGGTGACAATCTTTTAGAAATAATCAATAGCATTTTGGATTTTTCTAAAATCGAATCCGGCAAGCTAGTGTTAGAAGAGTCACCTTTTCAAGTCAGGCAATGTGTTGAAGAAACCCTCGATTTGTTCTCTACTCCAGCAGCTGAGAAATCTCTACAGCTTAGCTACACTCTGGCCTCCGATACTCCCAACGAGGTGCTCGGTGATGTCACCCGGCTGCGACAGATTTTAGTAAATTTAATCGGTAATGCCGTCAAGTTTACTGACCAGGGGACTGTCAGTATAGATGTTTCAGGTCATATGGAGTCCTCCCATTGCCAGAAAAATACCCCTGTAGGTGCAGTGTCTGGTGCCTGCTCGTATGTCTTTCAGTTTGCCGTACGTGACACGGGCATTGGCATTCCAAAGGATAAGTTTGAGCGGTTGTTTCAGCCCTTTAGCCAGGTTGACTCATCCATCTCCCGGCAATATGGGGGAACAGGGTTAGGATTGGTGATCAGCCAGCGGTTCTGTGAAATGATGGGGGGGCGCATGTGGGTTGAAAGTCAAGTTGGTCAAGGATCTTGTTTTTATTTCACCCTCCGAGTGCAGGTAGCTCAGCAAGCTATTGCTCTGGCAGACAAGCGAATCTTAGTAGTTGAGGCGGATACGACCCAACGAGGGCAGATTGTCGAGATACTACAACAATGGCAGATAATGGTTTATGCTGCCCAGTCGAGCTATGAAGCCCTCGGGATGATAGCTCATGAAGCGCCCTTTGACGGAGTGATCGTGAATCGTCACATGCCTGGTATGGATGGCGAGAGTCTGGTGGAGACGTTGCGATCGCGGGGTGAAAAGCTTCCGATTTTGATGTTATCAGAGCAACCGATCGCATCTACCCTGGCTACGTGGCTTGCCCTACCTGTGCAACCTGATAGCCTCCAAGGCACTCTGCAGCAATGCTTTAGTAAACCCGTTATGGAACCTACTCGCCTGGACGCTAACCTGGCTCAAAGGTTGCCCATCAGAATTTTGGTGGCTGAAGATAACCTGGTCAATCAACAACTAATGCAGCAGTGGTTGCAAAAAATGGGATATCGTCCCGATCTGGTAAGCAACGGCGAAGAAGTACTCCAATCCCTGAATAGACAGACCTACGATCTGATCTTAATGGATGTACAAATGCCAGAGATGGATGGTCTCAAGGCAACTGAGCAGATACATCAGCAATGGTCAGCCACTAAACGTCCCAAGATTATTGCTGTGACTGCCAATGCGATGCAGGGGGATCGAGAACGGTGTTTAGCTATAGGGATGGATGGTTATATCAGTAAGCCGATTCAGCTCCATGCGTTGATGGCGGCCATTGAGAAATACGGAAGTGAGAAGCTTAGGGAGCAGGCCCAAACAATCCAAATACCTCACAACGCCGACATTCCTGTAAACCCTATCCATACTGAACCGGAGTGGGTCGAACGCGATATCCTGGAGACAACTGCCCAACCCTTTGGCGGGCTCACCCAAACCTGGCTTCAACCCTTCGCCACACTTTATCAACAACAGAGCCCTACTCTTCTAAAACAACTTATAGAAGCTCATCAGCATAGTGACTTTGAAGGGTTAGCCTATGCCGCCCACACCTTAAAATCAAGCAGTGCCGCATTGGGAATGACCCAAGTTAGTAAGCATTGTCAACAATTAGAGCAGTGTGGCAACACCCAGCAGCATGAGCCTGTGAGAAGCCTGCTGTCACAGTTAGAGCATGATTTTGCAAAGTCTCTTCAAGCGTTGCAAAACCTTGCCCAGAATCTACCGCTTGAGTGAGTTTGGGGCCATATAGCATCTGTCAGGTTAGTTAAAACAATAAAGATCCCTGAAAGGTTTAAGCCATAACACTAATGATGCGCCAATGTCCTCATGTCTCAGGGCGTTTACTATACAACCTAATAAGATAGCCCCTTCCCTACCGCTCACTGCCTCTTTTTCCCTGTTCAACCGAGATTTATGTTTGCGCGGTTCTCTTAAACCAGTCATGCTATTTTCGATTTCTCAAAAACTGCTGAGCCCATTTCAGGCTCGTCTTTCTCGGCATATTGCCTTGTGGGTATTTGGTAGCATCGTTGTGATTGAGGCCCTGATTGTCATCCCCTCCTGGCAAAAAAAGGAAAGAGACTTGCTCCAACAAATAGAAGATACAGGCATGGTTTCTATCTATCCTTGGGCCAGTATTGCTGCTTCAGAGATCGATGAGGTTGATCTTGTCCCCTTTCAGCAACATGTGGCTCTAGCACCACTGGTAAAAGGGGTCACCCTTTATAATCTCGATGGCCAAATCCTGAGTCAACGAGGAGAAGCCCCGGCCCTTAGCTTTGATCAGATCATCCCCAGCACCATCCACCGCCTCCGCAGTGACGATCGCCAACGCTATGATATCGCTTGGCCTGCCCCGGTCTTTAATGGTAACTATGTTGTGATTGCCAGACTCGATGCCTCCGACGTTCAGCCAGAGGTAATCGATTATTTTTGGCGGATGCTTTTTTTTGTTTTCATTATTTGCTTGTTTGTCACAACAGCAACAATGTTGGCCCTGGGGCCAGCGGTGATTCAACCAATTTTGCGGCTGCGGGATGACCTGTTACTGGCTGCCGAACAAGGATTGGCCGCCGAACATCGCTCAGATGGATTTTATTCCCTTTCGATGCAGCGTCGTGATGAACTGGGAGAAGTGATGGCCGCTTTTAATACGATGTTAAAACAGGTGACCGAAAATGTGACCCGGCTCAAAGATCAGGAAATCCAGTTGCTGGAAGACCGAGAGCAAGCCATTAAGATAGCTCGAGACGAAGCGATTGCGGCCGCCCAGAGTAAAAGTGATTTTCTGGCAAATATGAGCCATGAAATTCGCACACCTATGAATGGCATTATCGGCATGAGCGGTCTACTCCTCGATACTGAACTCACCCAACAACAGAAAAACTTTGCAGACACCATTTGGAACTGTGGCAATTCTCTGTTGACTATCATTAACGACATCCTTGATTTTTCGAAAATCGAATCAGGTAAGTTAGATATGGAAGCCTGCCCGTTTGAGCTGCGTACCTGTATCGAGGAATCGCTTGATTTACTCTCTGCCAGGGCTGCTGAGAAGAAACTAGAACTTTGCTATATCGCTGATCCGCTCATGCCCAATCGATTGTTGGGGGATGTAACCCGCCTACGACAAATTTTGGTCAACCTGGTGGGTAATGCGGTGAAATTTACCCATCAGGGAGAAGTGGTCGTTAAAATTCATAACACTCCTCTAGACGCCCTCCCAGACGTATCTAAAAAATCAGCCCCAACCAACATAATCAAAACCTCAGCAACAGAAATAACCGAAAAACAAGAGCCCAGACCACAATTTGTCACTGTGCATTTTGATGTGCAGGATACGGGCATTGGCATTCCTGAAAATAAAATACATCGACTATTTGAATCCTTTAGTCAGGTAGATTCCTCCACTGCCCGGCAGTATGGTGGTACTGGTCTGGGGCTGGCCATTAGTAAACGGCTGTGTGAAATGATGGGTGGGACAATGACCGTTACCAGTCAGGTAGGCAAAGGATCTTGTTTTTCGTTTTCGATGGTGGCAGAAGTATTGCCTGACTTAGAGACAGACCTACTGTCTGATATTACCTACAAATTAAGGGGTAAAC
>JBCCXQ010000134.1:0-8175 GCA_039191365.1 Cyanobacteria bacterium P01_F01_bin.13
GGGACTACTGTGGTTACAAGTTCCGAATAATAACTGGCTTAGCTACGCAAGTTGGGCATTTATTCTTGGGATTGTGATTTTTTCTGGTAGTCTCTATGGCCTTAGTTTATCTGGACTTAAGGTTTTAGGGGCTGTGACGCCAATTGGAGGACTTGCCCTCATCATTGGTTGGGGACTCCTAGCCAAAGCATCCTTCTCATTGATACCCTAAGGCCTCTTCTCGACTCTGTTCGCCCACAATTTTGGCGATTGCTAGTTCAAGGGATGAAACAGTCATGGCCATTGCTGCCTAACTGATTTTGACAGCTGAAACCATCTCAATGATCAGCAATGCTCAGTTTTTTCTAACCTCGCTATGTGCCGTTTACTTGCCTATTTAGGAGAGCCGATTGCCCTTGAATCCCTCATCATTAAACCTGAACATTCTTTAGTCGTTCAAAGCTATCAACCCAAAGAATTGCAAATCGCCCTACTTAATGCCGATGGGTTTGGGCTGGGCTGGCATCATCCTGAGGACAGTGCTGCAGATCCCTTTATATATCGAAATGTTCTACCCATTTGGAATGATGCGAATTTACCCCACCTATGTCGGTATGTTCATGCACGGTCATTTGTAGCGAATATTCGTAGCGCTACTCCGGGTTTGCCTGTCGATTTCAGTAACTGTCAGCCCTTTCGCCATGGTCAGCTGCTGTTTGTCCACAACGGCTGGATCGATCACTTTCGCCGCACACTCTATCGTCCGATACGTGACCTGATTGGCGATGTGGCCTATCAAAATATTTATGGCTTAACCGACTCAGAACATATTTTTGCCCTGATTACTCATCTGCTAGAACTGGATTCTCAATTAACCTTACTCGCTGCGCTAGAACAGGCCATTGAAATGATTCAGACGTTGGCCAACAAAGATGGTGTGCGAGTATCCGGAGTGATTGTTCTTAGCGATGGCCAAAGGCTGGTGGCTGTTCGTTTTGATAATCAAGCCACAGCACCTTCATTTTACTGGCTACGTCGGCCAGAGGGGATTATTCTCGCTTCTGAACCTTTATTCTCAGGCAATTGGGAATCGCTCCCTCAAGAGCATAGTTTGACTGTTGTTGCTACTGATCTTCAGCCCCGCATTCATGGTTTTTCTTGCGCCTCCTGAAACTGTATCTGTCGATGAGTCGACGCTTCGGACCTATTTTCGAACAACATTTCAAAATTGTCGTCAAGGGACCCTAGCGCTCGTAGCTGGGATTAGCAAAACAGTACTGCAGCAACAGGCTCATCCTGACTTTAGCCCCGTTGGCTGGCATTTAGGCCATATTGCATTTACCGAGTCTTTGTGGATTTTAGAGCATTTAGCCCAGCAGCCATGTCCGTTTCCTCACTATCGTACGCTGTTTGCGGCTGACGGTTTGCCCAAGGTGGAACGGCAGCTACTGCCTGATTTGGAGGAGCTGCTGGCATTGCTCAGCGATATCCGGCAACGAACGTTGGGGTACCTGGAGATTGCGCCCTTGATCCAGCAAAAACGTCTGTGGTATTGGCTGCTCCAGCATGAATGTCAGCACAGTGAGACGATATCTTTGGTGATGGCCCTGCATCAGAGGCAGGGAAAAGTGACTCCCCTGCGCGACCCAGCTGCGGGTCCTCAGCATCAGCCTGCTATGGGAATGGTGGCAATTCCAGAGGGAGCGGTCTGTCTAGGCCTAGAGCCTGACGGATTGGATGGCGATATGGCGATCGATAATGAATACCCCAGCCATTGGGTTAATGTTGCGCCTTATCAAATTGACCAAACACCCGTCACCTGTGAGCAGTATCAGTGTTTTATTGAGGCCGGTGGTTATCAAGAGCGACGGTGGTGGTGTGATGCTGGCTGGCAGTGGTTGCAGTCTGTGTCTGTTGGCCAACCCCTCTACTGGCCAAACCAGCTTAAGCTGACAGCTTTTAGGTATCATCCTGTCTGTGGTGTTAACTGGTATGAAGCCAATGCCTATGCACGTTTTGTCGGTAAACGATTACCTACAGAAGCAGAGTGGGCGTTAGCGGCGCGTGGTCTTACTTCAGAGCTGCAGAAATCGCTGCAGATAGGTGAGATTAATTGTGATCATCAGCAAGGCCATACCAGGCCCGTGGGATTACTCGGGCCTGTTAGCAACTATGGCTGTTACGACATGCTGGGTAATGTATGGGAATGGACAAATAGCTGGTTTCGTCCCTATCCCGGTTTTAGTCCCTTTCCCTACCAGGGCTATTCAGCGGTTTATTTTGATGATTGTCATCGAGTGTTACGGGGGGGGAGTTGGGCCACCCGTCCCTGGGCTTTGCGACCTAGCTTTCGCAATTGGTATGAGCCCCATGTAAGAGAGCTATTTATGGGCTTTCGCTGTGTGCAGTAGCACTGTAATGACAACACTTTTCCCACGAAGGATAATGTCCCAAGCTACACTGGCCCTGTTGATCCCGGTTTTCTATGACTTCTTTTACAGCTGATTGTGATTCTCCTCTAGAGAAGCTTGACCACCTTACAGGTGCTGAATTGACAGTAAACAACGTCATTGATCCAGCTCGCCTTCAAATTCAAACGTTGTTGAATATCTCTCCTGGTTCTAAGCTTGTAGATGGCCAGGACGTGATTGAAGGATTGACTCAGAGTCCTAAGGTCTTACCGCCCAAATATTTTTACGATCGGCTGGGTTCAGAACTGTTTGAGAAAATCTGTGCGTTGCCAGAATACTATCCCACTCGTACCGAGGCTGCTATTTTTGAACGCTACGCCCATGAGATTGCTCAGCTTACGAGTGCCTGTGAATTGGTGGAGCTAGGTAGCGGCAGTGCTGCGAAAACTCGCATACTGTTGGATGCATATCAAGCGCAGGAGTTGCCTTTGCGCTATATCCCTGTGGATGTTAGTGGCAGCATGTTGAAAGAGAGTTCTTATAAACTGTTGTGCGATTATCCTCGTCTCAGTATTTATGGGTTAATCGGTACCTATGAACCAGCCTTGCGATCGCTACCCGCAACAAATTTGACGAACCGTATGGTGATGTTTATTGGCAGTACCCTAGGTAACTTGTCTAGGGAGGACTGTGATCGGTTTTTGCAGCAAGTGAGTGCAGCGCTTAAGCCAGGGCAATTCTTTTTGCTGGGGTTAGATTTGCAAAAAGATATCGCGACAGTGCAAGCTGCCTACAATGATACCCAAGGGATCACAGCGATGTTTAACCTGAATATGTTGCAGCATCTGAATCATCGCTATGGAGGAGACTTCTGTCTCGATAACTTTCGCCATCAGGCGATTTACAACGTGGCAGCGCATCAGATAGAAATGTACCTTGAGAGCCAGCAGGAGCAGACCATTACCCTGGAACAGTTGGATTTGACGGTGAAATTTGCTGTCGGAGAGCGGTTATTGAGTGAGATTTCTCGTAAGTTTGATCCTGACCAGATGGGCCATCAGCTGGCTCACCATGGTTTAAGTGTGCTGAAAACCTTTACGGATGAACGGGAGTGGTTTGGTCTGATGTTGGCTCAGAAGATTTGAGGGACGCGTTTTTGTGATGGTGGGCAGCGCCCACCTGTCGATTGAAACGTTGCAAATTGTGCGATCGCAAACGGTTTGACACTCCAAGGAGATAAAATACGACCGTAGAAAATTGGCAATCTGCTTTGCGGTTCCTACTCTCTGTTGCTCGTAAAATCGACATCTTTACCCATCAAGTGGGCAAATTTGCCTGCTGGTTAGTGCTGGCCATGATTGGTGTGGGTACATGGAACGTGATTGGACGCTATTTGGGTAATTGGGTGGGCCAAAATCTAAGTTCTAATGCCCTGATCGAAACCCAGTGGTACCTATTTGATGTAGTTTTTCTGCTGGGGGCTGCCTATACCTTACAAAAGGGTGGTCATGTGCGAGTAGATGTGTTCTATGACCGCTGGTCTCGTCGTCATAAGGCACTGGCTGATTTTATTGGCACGCTAGTATTTTTGATTCCCTTTTCGGCCTTGGTCATTTATTTCTCCTGGGGGGCCGTTATTAAGTCGTGGCAGATTTTTGAGGCTTCTCCAGATCCCGGTGGTCTGCCTCGCTACCCCATTAAAACCATGATTTTGGTGAGTTTTGGCTTGCTGATATTGCAGGGGATTTCAGAGGCAATTAAAAACTGGGCTATTTTTTCAGGGCATCTACCAGTAGAGGATGCGTCGCATGGTCTAGACGAGGGTGCGGTTGATGCTGACTGATTGGTTAGGGCCCCTGATGTTTGGCGGGGCGTTGGTGCTGTTGTCTTTTGGCTATCCAGTGGCCTTTGCCCTGGGTGGTGTTGCCATCATCTTTGGGTTGCTAGGGATTGCCCTGGATGTGTTTGACCCGATCTTTATTACCGCGATGCCACAACGAATTTTTGGCATCATGAATAACTTCACCCTGTTGGCAATTCCCTACTTTATTTTTATGGGGGCCATGCTGGAGAAATCGGGTATCGCCGAAAACCTCCTGGAAACCATGGGCAGCTTGTTTGGGCGACTGCGCGGTGGTCTCGCCATTGCGGTGGTAGTTGTGGGCGCACTGCTAGCTGCCACTACCGGTGTTGTGGCGGCGACTGTGGTGACTATGGGGCTGATTTCTCTACCGACGATGCTGCGTTACGGATACAACAAAGATGTTGCCACTGGAGTTATTGCTGCATCTGGAACTCTAGGGCAAATTATTCCGCCGAGTATTGTGCTGGTGGTGCTGGCGGATCAGTTGGGGGTATCCGTTGGCGATTTGTTTTTAGGGTCTGTGATTCCCGGTCTCCTGATGGCAGGAGCCTTTGTGGTGCATGTGGCTATCCTGTCATTTGCCCGTCCCGATTTATTGCCTGCGTTGCCATCAGAGCTATTAAAGGTGCGTGGTCAAGCCCTGGCGCTGAAAGTCTTAAAAGTGATGGTGCCGCCGCTGGTATTGATTTTGCTGGTGTTGGGGAGCATCTTTTTTGGGATTGCTACGCCGACGGAGGCAGGTGCCTTGGGAGCTGTTGGGGCGATGATGCTAGCGGCTTTTAACCGGCAGCTAACGGTGAGTAGTCTGAGGCAGGTGTGTGACAGCACCTTACGCACCACGACCATGGTGATTTTTATTTTGTTGGGATCTACGGCGTTTAGCCTGGTATTCCGTGGTTTGCGTGGAGATAGCCTAATTTTTGATGTGCTCACTAATTTACCCGGTGGAAACGCTGGTTTTTTAGTGGTCAGTATGCTGACGGTCTTTTTCCTGGGCTTTTTTATTGACTTTTTTGAGATTGCGTTTATCGTTATTCCTCTATTTGCTCCGGTAGCTCAGCAGTTAGGGATGGATCTGGTGTGGTATGGGGTGATTATTGGGGCCAACATGCAAACATCCTTTTTGACACCGCCTTTTGGCTTTGCGTTGTTTTATTTGCGTGGTGTGGCTCCCAAGAACGTGTCCACGGGTAATATTTATCGGGGTGTGGTGCCCTTTATTGCGTTGCAGTTGGTAGTGTTGGTAGCCATAATTGCGTTTCCGGGTTTGGTAAATTGGTTGCCGTCCATTAGCGGGTAAAACCCCAAATGTAGGGGCGTTGCATGCAACGCCCCTACATTTGGGAACGCGAATGGGGATATTGCATAACATGTCCGTATATTTATCCATATATTGATTGGTGATTTAGTGAATTCCCATGAATAATTCAGCGTTAGGACGGCGAATTCTGTGGCTCCAGGTGCTAGGTTTGGCAGCTGTCCAGGGGGCAATTTCCCTGACCTGGGTGATTTATAACCTGTATTTAAAGGATTTGCTGTTAGCGTTTGGGTTTTCGGCGGGTTTAGCTACCCTATTGCTGATTATTGAAAATGCCATGGGGGCGTTGATGGAGCCGCTGATGGGAAGCTTTTCCGACCAGCGACAGCATTGGGTGGGCAGTCGTTTTCCGCAGATTGCTCTGGGGATGATTTTGTCAGCTTTTTGCTTTTTAGGAATTCCTTTAGTGGTAGTGGTCGGTGGTGTATCACTCAAAGCGCTACTGCCTGTTGCGTTGGTTGCCTGGGCCTTAGCGATGACGGTGTTTCGCAGTCCGGCTCTATCTCTGTTGGGGCGCTATGCGTTTGAGGCTGATTTACCCCAGGCAGCAAGCGTTTTGACCATGGTGGGTGGAGTGACGGGGGCAATGGCTCCTTTGGCGAGCGATTTTATTTTGGGCTTAGGCCCTATGGCGGCGTTTTCTATTGGGACAGTGGTGCTGTTGCTGGCTGCCTTGGTACTGCGACAGGTGAATCCTGCTAAAACGGTATCTAGTTCACCGTCATCTACAGGGGCGAATGCCCAGATGCAATGGGCGAATCTCCCCTGGATATTTGCGACTGGGGCAAGTGTTGCATTGGGGTTAAGGTTATTGTTGCAAAGTTTTCCAAAAGCGGTTGCTGGGACTGGGTTTGCTCAGCCTAAGTTGATTATGGTGGCGTTGTTTGTGACGGTGGCGGTGAGTGCGTTGCCCTGTGGGCAGCTGGCGACAAAGTTGGGAAATCGTCGGGCGATGTTAATTGGGTTTGCTGGAATGGTTTTGGCGACTGGTGTGACGACTGTGATGGGGACGGCTGGGGTAGCAGTGTTGGTTGCGATCGCAATCGGCATTGCTTTTAGCTTGGTGGCCAATGGTACCCTACCCTACGCTCTATCTATGGTTCCTCCCTCCAAAGCAGGCTTGGGCACGGGACTTTACTTCAGTGGTGGAGCTGCTGCGATGAGTATTTTGGGTAGTGTTGGTGCTGATTTGGGTTTAACAGTCTCATTATTAGTTGCTGCTATTAGTTTTGCGGTAGCTGCAGGCTGTGTTGTGGCTAAGCAACCGTAATTCAGCAGTTAGAGATGCTGATTGACTTGATTCAATGGCTGAGATTAAAACTGAAAAGTCATTATTTGCCTTGTGATATGTAGCTACGACACAGTGTCACTGATCTAGGCTAAGGCAAATACTCTGAGCCAACGAAACCTATCTTTTAATACCAGTTCTCAGTTTTGAGGTCTCAGTTTTGAGTTATATGACTCTGGTACGGTTAGGAATAGAAGCCTTTGAACTGTAGATATATTTTTGAGAACTGATATAAGAGGTCTCAATCAGTTGAGGGGGACGGCGGTTTTATGAAGTGGTTGTTTTAGGAGCAATATGAATAGGATCCGGTCGTTACGCTTAGCTATTCTGCCATTCTTGTTAGGCGCTTGCACTCAGGTGTCTAATACTCAGATTGGTACATTAGAGCTGCGAGCCAATGGCGAAGACTTTATCCGTCAGGGATTTACTAGTAAAGATGGCTGGCAGGTCGAGTTTGACCATGTTTATGCCAATATTCAGGATGTTGTTGCCTACCAGTCAGACCCGCTTTTCAATCCGGATACGGATGTGGAAATTTCTGCTAAAACTAATGTTTTAATGACAGCGTCAGCTGAGGTGGATCTCGCTGAAGGTGATGAAAATGCGACACCGATCCTGGTGGAACAGGTAGAGACTCCAGCAGGCCGCTATAATGCTTTGTCCTGGAAACTGGTTTCAGATGCTGGGCCGTCATTGATGCTGATCGGCAGGGCTACCCGTGATGGTGAAACAATTCCGTTTGAAATTTCGATGAACCCGTCATTGGAATTTTTCTGTGGTGATTTTGTTGGCGATGAGCGTAAAGGGTTTCTCTCCTCTGGGGAAACAGCTGATTTGGAAACCACATTTCACTTTGATCATCTGTTTGGTGATATTGATATATCTGCAGACGAAGTACTTAATCGGGGGGCACTGGGGTTTGATCCATTTGCGGCTCTAGCGCAGGACGGTGCTGTTAAGTTAACGCCTGAAGATTTGGAGACGCGGCTTACTAAGACGGAGAAACTTCAGCTGGCTGATATTTATAAGGGGTTAGGGCATGTTGGGGAGGGGCATTGTCGGGCTGAGGAGATTTAGTGATCGGGGGATTGTTCGCAAATGTTGGATACGGGCCGTAAACCCACGCTCGATTCAAAACCGAGCGCTAATTGGGTGCTGTCGATAAAGCGACAAAACTACTCATGACATTGGGATGACTGACAAGTTACGAACCCCTTTCAGTGGGTTTTGATCTGTTTAGCCCTGGGTTTTCAATCCTGGGCGGGATAGAGCTACCAAACCGGTTGCAAGATGTGGGTTAACCGCTAATGCTAAC
>JBCCXQ010000135.1:0-8133 GCA_039191365.1 Cyanobacteria bacterium P01_F01_bin.13
CAAGCATTACTCATATAGAACCGAAAAAAGTTACATCCATTGGATTAAGCGATACATTCGATTTCATAACTGGCAGCATCTTAGAAATATGGGAGGTCCAGAAATTGAAGCCTTTTTAACCCATTTAGCCGTTACCAAAAAGGTGGCCGCTTCTACTCAAAATCAAGCACTTTGTGCCCTACTGTTTCTATACCGTACAGTGCTGCAATTGGACCTGGACTTGAATGTGGATGCAGTTAGGGCTAAGCGTTCCCAACATATTCCTACGGTTCTATCAAAGGAGGAAGTGCGAGCCGTTATTCAGCAACTTTCAGGTGTCTATCGTCTGGTGATACAGCTTTTATACGGCTGCGGCTTTAGGCAGATTGAATGTCTACGACTCAGGGTCAAAGACATCCAATTTGATCAACATCAAATAGTTGTGCACGATGCCAAAGGAATGAAAGATCGAGTCACCATGCTACCTGATCTTTTGGTCATCCCTCTGCAAGAACATTTGCAACAGGTTAAATATTTGCATAAACAAGATTTAGAGAGAGGTCAAGGGGCTGTTGATTTACCATTTGCCCTGGCTAGAAAGTATCCCAATGCCTGTCGAGAGTGGTCATGGCAATATGTATTTCCATTTCCTAGCTTTAAAGCATTCCCTAAATGCCCTGATGCCAGAGTAATGCAACCCATTACGCTAGCTTGACGAAATGCCAAAGCTCGTTTTACAGTTGCTCAATGCTGTCCAGTGCAGCTGTTCTACTAGAACCTAATAACTTGGCACCATCGGCAGGTGCTAGCAACACCGTACCGATGGCTACCCACGGATTACCTAGCAATCCACGGGATGGGGTCATTATGCCCTACCCTCTGCGTTTGCGATACTACGTGGGGGGCTGGGAAGTTAGGTTCTGGTCACCCAAACCAACACTTGGAGACCAGAACCATGTTTCAAGACCCAACATCGGACGCACCTGCGTCCATCGTTTTACCTGCGCCTTTACCTGAAACCGCCTACGAAACCGGACGGCATATGCTGTTTGGCACTCTGCACTTTGTGCGGACCACCATCAAACTGTTGTACAAGCTCAACTATGCCGAACCTAACGACTGGAGCCGTCCGCTACCCACTGGACAGCCCAATGAAGTGATGGCGATTTTGACTAAAAAAGTTAAGGTCGAGTAGGGAAGGGGCTGCGATCGCACTGTACCTCACTAGAAAAATTAGGAGCACTTATGACACACTGTGGTGTACCCAACACCCTATGATCGCTATGACTGCCGCTACGCCACTAAACGTCTTTGTTGCTGGAGCCAGTCGTGGTGTGGGCTTTGAAGTTGTGAAAGGATTAACCCAACAAGGACATAAGGTGGTGGCCTTGTTGCGAACTGATGATACGCGATCTCAGCTCGAATCTCTGGGTGCGAGCGTCCAGGTAGGTGATGCGTTGGATGTTGACTTTGTGAAAGCAGCAGTGCAATGGTTTGGCTCACAGACTTTTGCTGTGGTGACCACACTCGGGGGCAAAGGCTTTACCCGCGACCAACCCCGCGCCGACTATCTGGGCAACCGCCATCTTGTAGATGCGTTAAAATCGCGGCCCTGTCAGCGATTTATATTAGTGTCTTCTATTGGGGTGAGGGAGAGTGCCGTTGCGCTTCCTGAACAGGTGCTTGAAACGTTGCGTCCCGCTCTCCTCGCCAAAGCCAAGGCTGAAGAACACCTGATAGCGAGTGGTCTCTCCTTTACGATCGTGCGTCCTGGGGGGTTACTATCCGAACCCGCTACGGGTACGGGCATTCTTGTGGCAGATATGCGCGTTGCAGGCAGCATCACACGGATTGATGTCGCCGATCTGGTCATTCAGTGTTTAACATCGCCAACTGCCGAAAACCAGGTGCTTTCGGCAGTTGATCGCGATCGTGTCCGTAGTGAGTATCCTATCGTTCCATTTGTACTGTAAAAAGTTTTTTTAGGCAATCAACGATTTGTTGAACTCTGTCATCATCACCAGATCCCGTTGAGACTCGCTACCGAATTGAAATGTATGCTCACCCACAACTCTGAATCCATACTTGCCATAGAAGGCTATTGCCCTAGGATTATGTTCCCAAACTCCAAGCCATATATGGTCTGCTCCAGCATCCGACGCTGTGGAGAGAATTTTTGACATGAGTTTATGTGCTACACCCCGGCCATGCCACTCTTTTTCAACATATAACCGATGGAGTTCTGAGGGATGGTCGGCGGCAACACAGTCTTTGGGGGAGTGTAATCGAACTTGTGCAAAGGCTACTAACTGGTCTTCCACCTCAGCCAAAATCGTAGCACGGTTAGGATCTAGAATTTCCCGCCGCTGAATCTCTGTACCGAAGTTCTTTGAACAATGGAACTCCATATCAGTGAGATTATTTTCTGCTGCGAAAGTCTCTCGAAAGGTTTGCTCAGCTACGTGGGCTAAGTCCTCCGAGTCGTCGGGATGTGCTTGCCTAATCAGGACCATATCGTTAATCAACTTTAGGGGCAAGGTGTCGACCATTTTGCACGAGTGTAGCACTTGCCACGGCCTCTTCGTTCATTGGCAGTTCATAAGGCTGGCCTTGAAGTATGGCGAATATCCCATCGACAATGCCCTGCGGCATAGCAGCTTGAGGGATTTTCATATTTCTCGACCAAGTTCTTCCCATGTTTCCTAACACCGCATTGAGCAGCCGCTCAATTTTGGATCTTTCTAGTACTATGTGTATCGTTAATAGTGGTCGCGTTGATGCCTAAGCTACTTCTAGCAAATTCCACAATCCGATATAACCTTTATAAAGGTAGTGGAACCCCGGTTGTATTTGTTCATGGGTATGGTGGTCATAGCGAAGATTGGGCAGCACAAGTTGATGCGCTAGTGCCCCGCTACTCTGCTGTGGTTCTAGACAATAGAGGCCATGGAGAGAGCTGCATCACGAGCGATAGCGCTGCGTATACGGTACCGGAGATGGTCGAAGACCTGATATCTGTGGTCGAGCATCTCAAACTAAGCAAATTGCATTTAGTCGGCCATTCCATAGGTGGCGCTGTCGTTCAGGAATACGCGCGTGCACGGCGAGGTACGGTCGCTTCTCTGTCTTTGGTAGCCACTACAGATTGGTTTGGCGACCACGATGAGCCGGGTGGCGTGGGTCCGTACATTCCTCCCCATCTAATGGAGCTTTCTAAAGAGAGATCCGCGCAAATCGGCCCTACTGTGCTGAGGTTAGCCTGGGATGGACTCCTATCGTGGCCTGGATCGAAAGACTGGATCAGCGACCTGGAATGCAAGACTTTGGTGCTGTTGGGGGATCGAGGCGCATCGCGAATACATGAAGGCTCCCAAAGACTCGTCGGAGCGCTGGGTGATTGTGAATTGTGTTACTTCCCTGGTGTAGGCCATTCTCCTCACTTAGAGGTGCCGCATGCGTTCTCTGAGAAGTTACTCGAATTCCTCGCTGCCGCAGAGGGCTGATAGGAAAGTGGCTGTAATCTCATTTTAGCGAGAGCGATCGCGCATATTATGTCTCTTCTTCTGAGAGGCCGGTCCCTTTAATGTTGAAAAACAAGGTTTACGACCAATCTAGCTAAGTTCATAAGTTCAATCGTTTTAAGGTCTGTTTGCGACCACCACTGACATCGATCCGGGGTCCCCATCACCTCATGCCGCAGCGTTCCCCCCAGCAGTCGGGTCTGGTAAGTCACCCAAATGCCGTGGAAATCCTCATGTTGACCTTCCTCATAAAAAGAATGCACCGTAGCCACCGTTGTGGGTGCAACAATTAAACCAGTCTCCTCTTCTACCTCGCGCACCATAGCATCCTGGGGCGCTTCACTAAAGTCAAGTCCACCTCCCGGTAAGGTCCATTGTCCCTGCCAGCGTGGTAATGCTTTCGATATTCGACACAACAAAATTCGATTAGCATCGGTGACTAATCCATAGGCAGAAACACGAGTACGTTGGAGTTTCATAATAGTGAAAATCATGTTGGCTCTAAACTACAGCCAATGGACGATAAAAGTCTCTTTACCATGGTAAAGGTTGATCAATAACGTCGGCCATCAACGGCGCGAGGTGCGGGCGTCCGACTGTATGGCATTGTTCGACTTTTGGTCAATTATGGTGTTCAGTTCTTGGGGATGGCTAATGCAAGCGTGTGCACCTGAAGCTTCCAGTTCATCCTGTGTTCCGTATCCCCAGAGTCAAGCAACTTGGCGAAGCTGTTCCTCAGGGGAGGCCCAATACACCAACTTAGGTCCGCTTGGGGTGGTGCTGGTCTGCCAAGCACAAGTAGCGCATGTGAAATGCATCTTGTGATGCCTTGATAAGGGTCTGTCAGTGTGCCATCTAGGTCAAATAGGAGATTCATAATCTTCTAGAGTATTTTGCCATGGTTATCTGTTCGCTCAGGCTAGTCAGCCCCTAAAGTCTCCCCATATAAAAAGAGGGGAACTGCATTGCAATTCCCCTGAAGTCATTTTTTAGTTTTCGATTTTTCAAAGAGATTTTCAAAGCGACTTCAAAAACGTTACTAGAGCAGCGCGATCGCGACTATCCATGGTACGAAATGTCTCACGAGCAGACGCTCCTTCACCACCATGCCAGAGAATCGCTTCCTCCAGGGTCCGGGCCCGACCATCATGGAGATACGTCGAGTAAGGGAAAACCGTCTGAGATACCCCCAGACCCCATAGCGGCGGAGTTCTCCATTCCTCGCCAGTCGCCTGAAAATCAGGACGATTGTCTGCTAGCTCTGGACCCATGTCGTGTAACAACAGATCGGTGTAAGCATGAATCATCTGATTTTCTAATGCCGGAACCTTATGGGCACCCGTACGCATCTCGCTCAAATGACAAGCCGCACAATTGGCATCAGCAAATAGCCGTTCGCCTCGCTGTACCTGGGGATCATCTATAGACACTCGGCTCGGAACTGCCAACGTCTGCACATAGGCCGTAGCCGCATCCAAGATCTCAAAGTCGATATCTTCAACACCGTTTTCCGCTGGAAACATCGGGTTCGATACGCCCATATCATTCGCGTAGGCAGCCGCCGACTGCTGCTGTAAATTGGGCATATTGGACTTCCAGCCAAACCGGCCCAGAGCATCCGCTTGTTGCTCCATATCCCACACCCAATTAGGACGGCCAGAAACACCGTCACCATCAAGGTCGTCAGGATCGGCTACTGCTAGCACAGTCTCTTCTGGAACTGCTTCTAGCAGCCCCAGTCCAAATACCGGCAACGGAATCCGATTTGAAGCCACCACCCCATCAGGCACAGGAGACCCATCGAAATAGGTCAGCTCCAACTGTGGGGAGCGTAGGGAGTAGGCAGTGCCATCCGCATAGCGCCCGGCTTGCTCTTGCCACGTAATCTCCAAAGCACCTTCCGGAGGATAGCCGTAGACACTTTGCTCTTGAACCTGAGTTCCCATACCCAAAACCGGAGGTGTATTTGCCGTGGGCGCAACAGCCTCCAGTGCATAGGGATGTTCTAATGGAAGAGAAGATTCCACCTTTGGTTCCACCAATTGACTCACTCGTACTACCCGCTGTCCCTTTTCCTGCAGCCCGCGACCATTATTAAAGTGACAGGCAACGCAAGAAGCATTGTTAAACAAAGGACCTAAGCCAGGATTCACATTGGCAGGAGCCGTAACAAAGGCGGCCTCAAAAGCCAAATCACCCACCGCATGGCGCTCATCCCAATAGTCATCCAAATTGGGTGCAGGCTGAGCGTAAGCCTGGGATGAGCGCATATAGATGGTGGTGTCGCCCCCCGATTGAGGAGCCTGGGCCTGGGCTGGGAGGTGTAGCAGGGTGGAAAAAAGCACACCTGCTACAGCAGCTCCTACAGCCAGTACCAATTTATGGAGCCGTCTCTCCGTAAAAAAAATTGATTGAATGATCACTGCTGTACTAAAGGTAGAACCTGGTCGTTAAACAGCTCGAACAGTTCAATAACACTGTCTTGGGCAGTGGAAAGTTCTGGTTGAGCCGCTTCGCCACACAGAGTTTTCTCAATGGGGCCGGGAATCGTCTCCAGGTATGCTAACGCTATTTGCATCTTCTCGCGAATGCTAGCATCCAGCTCTGGGTCAATACCTGAGAGGTAAGTACTCAGGCTGCGGCCAGCACTACCCGCACCATACAAATCACCCAAGTATGCATTTTGGGCACTACGCATATTGGCCTTAAAGTCCTGCAAAGAGCTTTGGGCAAACCGGCTTTCCAATAAGAATGGGTTCTGTGCATCGTATGCTTCGCCAATCTTGACGTTACCCAATTCGTCCAAAATGCCGATGATGCCTTGGACAATTTCTTCCCCAGCAGACTGAACTGTGGGGTAGAGGCTACTACCATTGCCAGCGTTGATAAACTCGCTGCGAAAAGCGGGATTGTCTTGAATACCGTCAGTCCAGCTAAGTAGTAAATCGTTGGCGGTTTGATCAAACACTGGACCAATTGCTGTCAGATATTCGAATTCCCGTGGAGTAAATGCAGATAGGGACTTATCGTTGTCTGTGCCGAAGAGCAAGAAGCCAATGGCATGGAATCCTTTCTGACTAGTTTGTAACCCATCGACGTAGTCAGTTGTCAGAACATCGCCGCTTTCCAAAACTGCGATTACATCCACTTCATTTAAAGGCCAATCATCCAACTCTGCATCTAAACCCAGGAATGATGCGGGGCCAAAGGCAAAGGATTCGCTTTGTTCCCAGGGCGTGCGAGTGGCTAGCCAGGCCTGACGAGCAGTGGCTAATGTCTCAGCAGTCGGATCGCTAACAAAGGCGGCAATGGCATCTGACAGTTCACCCGAACGCTGGGTGAGGAATTGGTAGTTGGGAATAACTAACTGGTCTACAAAGTTAACCAGGATCTGGGGATCGCGGAATCTATCGGCTGGGGGCAAATAAACTCGAGTGGTGAAGGATGGTTCATCTTTGCCGCCTTCGCCACCTTCACCACCTTCACCGCCTTCGCCACCTTCACCGCCTTCGCCACCTTCACCGCCTTCGCCGCCTTCGATAACGTCAGCAGCTTCGCCACCACCTTCGCCACCGCCTTCAACGGCAAACGCTACACAGGCATTATTTTGGCTAAGTAGAACAGAAGGGGCTTCCTCTGAAGTAGTTAATAACTCTTCTGCCGCCGCTTCAGTAACACCAAGGGTCATCGCTCCTGCATTCGCTAATGCATAAGCGCTAATTCCTGCCCACAGTTTCAAAGCTTTGCTCACAACACACAGTCTCCGTAAAGTACCTTTCCAAAAGCCAATATCTTAGACAGCAAGCCTAGAGATCATAGGCATTTTCCACACTATCTGTTTTAGTGACATTAGTTCCTATAAAAAACAAATTTAATTTATATTTTCTGAGAGGCGTTATTGCAGACAGAAGTATCTGCTGCGCCTGTGTATAAGAACTAAAAAAGTGATGGCGATGGGCGCTACTTTGCCAGACTGAGTGCAAATGGTTCCTATTTAAACCTTGTCCACGTCCAGAACTGTAGTTTTTCTGTAGGGGAAACTACAGTTCTGGACGTGATTTGAGTAAATGGATCAGCCAGATAACTCGTTTAGCAACAGAGGATTATCAAACGGCGATTTTCCAGCGGTGCGATCGCACACCTCACAGTAGATATTAGGAGAGATTAAGATACGCGAGTAACTCTATGACAATGGCTTAAGCGTCGTTTCAAGAATCAAGCTAGCATTACGGATGGCGGGCAGTTTGCTAAGCCATGGCACCCAACGATAGAAGCCAATCCGTTCGGGATAGCGACAGTTTTCTTGAATTAGCGATCGCACCTGCACCAGCGACAGCCCCATGGCCGCCACATCCTGTTCATTTTTAATAAACCACTTTAGTGGGGCATTGAGTTGAGCCAGCTGTTTAGCACTTTTGCTTTGACGGGAACCACCTATTACATCCAATGCCAATGTGGCCCCTGGAAACCGCTGTCTTAATTGATCAATAAGGGCCTGCACCTGACCGACTTCAAAGTACATTAGCAACCCTTCCGCCATAATCAACAGGCTGGTGGTTGGGCAGGGCGGCAGCTCATCGGTCCAGCTAAAATCCATTACCGATCGACTTAAAAAGCGATGGTGATCCGTTGG
>JBCCXQ010000136.1:0-8112 GCA_039191365.1 Cyanobacteria bacterium P01_F01_bin.13
CAACATTCTCTGCAACAGCTAAAGGCTTGATTGTCTGCCCAGGCTGATAAATCTCCAAGATCCCACAGCGAAATCCATACTCTGAATCTGCATGGGGCCTGTTCATGGCTGCTATATCGATCACCTACTCCTCAATCAACTCCGCCTGCCGATCATCAACCAGCACCCATAGCCTGACTCGCACCAAACCATTACTTTTCCATATCAAACAGCATTGAATAGGAGCTGCAGAATGCTTCACGTTTCTATACAATATCCTTTTAATAGGAATAAATGCCTAGGTTAATAGTGCATTTGTTCGTGGTTAGGCAACGCTCATACATTAGAAATCTATTTTATAAGCAGCGAGGGGTAAGCATGTATATCGTACAAATCGCCTCCGAATGCGCTCCGGTAATTAAAGCTGGGGGTTTAGGGGATGTGGTCTATGGTCTAAGTCGTGAGCTGGAGCTACGCGGCCATACGGTAGAGCTGATTCTGCCAAAATACGATTGCATGCGGTATGACCACATTTGGGGTCTGCACGATGCGTATAAAGACCTCAAGGTGCCCTGGTACGGTGCGGAAGTAAAGTGCGATGTCCATTGTGGTTGGGTCCATGGCCGTCTATGCTTTTTTATCGAACCCCACGATAAAGACAACTGGTTCCGTCGTGGCAAGTACTATGGCTGCGATGATGACCCGATGCGCTTTGCTTTCTTTAGTAAGGCAGCCCTGGAATTTCTACAGCAGAGCAACAAGCGCCCCGATGTGCTCCACTGCCATGATTGGCAAACAGGTCTGGTGCCCGTGATGCTGTTTGAGATTTATAAGTATCACAGCATGGAGCACCAGCGTGTGTGCTATACCATCCACAACTTCAAGCACCAGGGTAATGCGGGTACCGATGTCCTGACAGCTACTGGCCTCAACCGCCCGGAGTATTACTTCAACCTGGAGCGTTTACAAGACAACTTTAACCCCTTCTCCCTGAACTATATGAAAGGGGGAATTACCTACTCCAACGCAGTCACTACCGTGTCACCCCACCATGCCTGGGAAGCTCACCATGGTGACTTTGGTTATGGTCTGGGCCATACGCTACATATCAATCAGCACAAGTTTAAGGGTGTCCTGAACGGCATCGACTACAATTTGTGGAGTCCGAAGGTTGATACCTATATTCCTGAGCCCTATACCCCCGATACATTAGACCATAAGCTTTACAACAAAAAAGCGCTGCGTGAGCGGTTGATGCTGGGGCATGAGGATAAACCTTTAGTGGCCTTCATTGGCCGACTGGATGAGCAAAAGGGTGTGCACCTGGTACACCATGCTATGTATCGAACACTGGACCGGGGTGCTCAGTTTGTATTGCTGGGATCAGCGACCAACGCCAGCATCAATGACCATTTCCAGTATGAGAAGGTCCACCAAAATGACAATCCCAACTGCCACCTGGAGCTAGGCTTCAATGAGGAGCTGTCCCATCTAATTTATGCGGGAGCAGACATTATTGTGGTGCCCAGTAACTTTGAGCCTTGTGGACTGACTCAGCTAATTAGCTTTAAGTACGGTACGGTACCTGTGGTACGCGGCGTAGGTGGCCTTGTGGATACCGTCTTTGACGTGGACTATGACGAAAGCAAACCACCTGAAAAGCGTAATGGTTTTGTGTTCTATCAGTCTGATAATTATGCGTTGGAGTCTGCCCTCGATCGGGCTCTAGACCTTTGGTACACAGACCGCAAAGGGTTTCAACAGCTCCAGCTCCAGGGGATGGGCTGTGATTATTCTTGGAATATTCCTGGCGAGCAGTACATCAAGATCTACGATGCTATTCGCCATAAATAGCAAACGAGTCATAGCAATTAGAGGCTCATTTTGTAGTCAAAGAGCCTCTGAATGAGTTACCCAACTGTTAATTGCGGTCTTTCTATTGCACCAAATCCATCGTCATACCAATTGCAAGTGCCTACATGGGCATCTTAGATACAAATCCAGCTATCTAAGGGGGGTACTACCATGTCTAGCGCTGGTCTAAATAAATGGACTGTGAGCGGGAACCTGGCTGCTGACGCTGCTGTCAAAACTATAGATTTAAGAAACGGGAACCAGACAAAAGTTGCAGATGCCACGATCTATGTGCGTGGCGTAAAAGATCGTAATGAATCTTTTACTGTCAGCCTGAGTATCTGGGAAGGATCGGCTGCCTGGCGTAAACTGACTTTTTTAAAGAAAGGTTCTTTGATTATTTGTACTGGCAGTGTTGAACCCACACCCTATGTATCAAAAGCAGATGGAACACCCAAGGCTGGTTTGAGCATGAATGTGCTGGATATTGATCTAGATTTGATCCGAGATCCTGACAAAGAGAGTGGATCCAATAATCAAGCAGCGAACACCAAAACGCCTGTTGCTGTCTAAAGCACGTAGGCATCTGAATCAGTCTCAGTGCCTTTTGTAGCCTTGCTGTAGTGATTGTTTACACCTCGCTAGAGGTGACGATTACTACTTCAAGAAAAGTTCAACTGATCTTTGTTGAACTATGGGCTGATCGGCTCGACTAGAGCTGTAGGTCTGTATAGACAAACGAATTATATTTAACCCACTCCTTATCAGCTACACCAATATACAGAAATAGGCCGAGCTACCAGTAATGGTAGCTCGGCCTTTATGCCTTTCAAGGTTCTTTGAAATATAGAGAATGGGTTTGAATTTGATAAGGCCGATTAAACGGGTCAAGCATCGGCTCTTCGAGCAAGTTAAGGGGATTCCCTGTGGCTAAGCCTAGGGTATTACTGATGGCAGGAGCAGCACTCTGAGAGCCCATGCCATAGGCATCATAATACCGGGCGATAAAGCAGTTAGGGTCGGTTTCACTGGGCTTCAGAGCAGATAGCATGGCATGCTCGGGTTCAAGCTGGAGAAAACTACGGCGGAGAGGACCAGCAGACAACTCATCGCACCGGGGAATATAGGCTCTGAATGGAATATTAAAGCCTTGAGCATGGTGAGGAGTACGAGCTGTTTGCCAGTTGCCTGAATGGGGATAAAGGGCATAGGTAAAATGGTGACGGCCGCGATCGCACCCTGGATCTGGCCATAACGGAGCCTTTAGCAGCGTCAGTCTGAGTTCATCCGGTTTAGCATCAAAGCCGTGCTTACAATCGGTCAGAATACTCAAACCAAACTCGCGATCGCTTAAATCAGCCCAGCGGAGGGCAGGCACCTCCCACTTTGCCTGATCGTGATCGGTAATCGGTTTTGTCGGTCGCTCAATGGCACCGAAGGGCACCTCGTAGGTGGCATAATCAGCCTCCACCGTCATTGGAAAATTCACCTTTAAAACTACCTGCGTCTCCTGCCAATCAACCCAGGTTTCCACTTTTAAGAAGGGAGACTGAGACTCCAACACATAATCTTGAACAATGATGGATTGGTTGAGCTGGCGAGTCACTCGCAACCGTTGACGAATCGGAGCCTGGGATATCCATTCCATGGCCAAGAGCCGGGCAGGCTCACAGGGCTTTTCGGCGTAATCAGGAGCGATATTCCAAGCATCCCAGTATTGACCGCTGTCCTCAAAACACTGCAGCTGATTGGCAGCTGCCCTCAAAATTTCTCGACCCGTCGAGCGATGGATACAAGAAATAATTTCTCCGGTCTCAGGAGAAATAACAGCTCGTAAATACTCATTTTCTAAAACAAACTCAGAGGTGTTAGCGGTCGTTGGGGCTGCAATATCCAATAAATCGGTCACTAACGCATATCGACGATAGCCCACCGCAGGAACATCACAGGCTATAAAACTAAGAAAATATCTGTCCTTCTGACCATCTTTATCCAGAGGGTTATGTGCGTTGGAGACGACATGTTCAACACACTGTTGTGTCTCACAATCAAGAATTTTCCACTGTCCCGGTGGCAGCGCCACATCCACCACATCCGTACGTGACCAGCTGTGGGCATTGAACACGAGTAGAGACTGCCCCCGTTCCGAGCCCGCCACCTGAGCTGATAATGCCGCCAGGGAACTCTCTAGCACCTCTTGACCGAGGGCGTGCACAGTGGACCATTGTTGATTAGCATCCTCAAACACCTCAGGAATCGACGACCCTGGCAAAATGTCATGGAACTGATTAAATAACAAGCCTTTCCATGCCGCCTCCAATGTCTCCTGAGGATAGGGCTGTCCTGCAATCAACTGGGCGACAGTCGCCCAGACCTCAGCCTGATACAACAAATCTTCTCCACGTCGATTCTGTTGTTTCTGATCGCTATGAGCCGTGTAGCAACCTCGATGTAGCTCCAAATAAAGCTCATCGTTCCACACGGGTAACTTGTTTAACGATGGATCATCGGGTTGGCCATTATTAATTTTTGAGGTTGCGGTGGGCAGTGCCCACCCTACCCATTGCCCCATTCCCCATTCCCTATTCCCCATCACCGTTGCCAAGAATTCTCGGGGTGTCGAAAACTTCACCTGCGGGAAAAACGGCGACTCTTGCCAGCGACGGGCTTTCATCACCATGTCACGGGTGGGGCCACCCCCATGATCGCCCACCCCCGGCAGCCAACAGACATGGGGGCTTGTGGTCTTCTTCTCCCATTGGACGGCATACTCTGCCATCTGCACCGGGTCAAAATCGGTACCAATGGGCGGTAGTGTCCAGCCCAAAACCTCACTGCCGTCAGGAGCCTGCCATCGGAATAGCTCATGGGGAAACTGGGTAGTATCATTCCACCGTAGTTTTTGGGTGGCAAATACTTCCACACCCCCTAGCTTGAGTAGCTGGGGTAGCTGCGAACAAAACCCAAAGGTATCGGGTAACCATGCGATCGCACTGCGGTTACCAAATTTCGCCTGACAGTATTGCTGACCATAGAGAATCTGTCGTGCGATCGCTTCTCCACTGACAATATTGAGTTCTGGTTCCACCCAAAGACCGGCATCAATGGACCACCTACCTGCGGCTACCTGCCGCTGAATCCGAGCAAACAGCTCAGGACGATGGACCTCCAACCAGGCAAATAGGGCAGGGCTAGAGTGGCTGTAAGTCAATTCGGGAAAGTCCTGCTGCAATGCCAGCACCGACTCAAATGTACGTTCTGCCGCCCGCCAGGTATCTGCCACTGGCCATAACCAGGCTAAATCCAGATGGGCATGGCCAACGCAGTAAATCTGACGCTGTTTTACCCAGTCGCCATAGGGTAGTAAACATTGACGCAACCGGGCCAGTCGCTGATGTAAATCGCCACTGCTAGAATGCCATTCTTGAGTAATAAGGGCTTCAACTGCAGGCAACTTCTCGGGAGCTAAAGTTTTCAAATAGTACTGCAGAACTTGCAGCTCATCGGCAACGAAACCGGGTTCAGGGCTGAGTGTATTATTAGGAGCTTCGTAGATCAGGTGCGATCGCACCAAAGCCCCTGCATCATGCTTAGGACTAGCCAACCGTAGCACCACATCAAACGACTGCTCCGGCATTACAGCTTTACCCAGACAAAGGCGGATAAAAAAGTCAAACAAATCCCCTGCCTGGACAAAGTCACCATTGACGTACACCTGGGCATCCTCTGCCCACCAGGCCATTGACAGGCGTAGTATCAGCCCCTTGAGCGGATAGTCATTCAATGTCCCAGGCACCGTCAACCGCTGATAGAGCCACAGCACGCGACCACACTGCCAGGCAATATGTTGACGCTGATTGAGTTGCTTAATGCCCCACTCAGCACCCTGTTCCATGGCCGCCGCTAGACTCCCCCCTGCATCCTCATACAATCCGTGCCATTGAGCTTGTACATTTTGCTGACTATAGGTCCGCAGTTGCTGAATCAGATTAGTCAGAAATGAAGTAGAGGCGTTCATAGTTCCGCTAAGATCGAACTAATATTGAGCAAATATCTGAGGGCAATTGCCATATAAACTATGCCATCGTCGTCTCGCCCCTATCAAAGCAAAATGCTCACATTTGTGCTGCAACAGTGGCAGCAGGGGCTTGAGCGACAGCAGCGAGCCTGGCGTCAGCTACAGTCCACAGCTGTTTTAGGAGCACAGGTGGCCATCTTTCCCATCTATGTGGTGCTGCGAACAGTAGAACAAGCCAGTTTAGCCCTGGGTAGCGACAGCGATGAGCAAGGTCTAACCTCTGAGCAAGCCATACCTGCTAAAGGCAAGGTCACAGATTTAAATCACTCTCTAACAGCAATCCTGACCCACACTCAACAAATTCTCTCTCCAAAGCAGAAAGCACAGCTTGCCATCCCCCCTCAAAGGCAGATCCTGCAAAAAGCGGACAGTCTTCTGTCCAGAATGGTTAAGACTGTTGAGCGATTACTACCAGAGACGTTTCGAGTAGGCCATCTCACCACAATTCCAAAAGCGCAGCAAAAACCTGGCAGATTAGCCCAGCGCTCTTCCGGCATCAGTCGCATCCCTCACTCAGAGCTGATGCAAAATGGCCATACCCTGGCATCTTCCCTCAAAAACCGACATCTGGTTTTGGTAAACCCTGGTAATCAGGTGTTTGACATCTTTACCCCCAAACAGCAGGCCGATCTAAAACACTATATCTTTCGGATCATGCATGCTTATTGGCATTCGCAAACCTCCACCCACCGTCCTGTTAGAAAACTAACGGCCCGTAACACCCACAACACTATATTGGCAATGGGTACAGACTTCCTAGCAGCCCTGCCAATGGAGTTCAAAAAAACCTGGGCACAGCTGACACCGGGACCGCAATCGCCCCAGCTTCCTGCTTTGGAAACATCCCCAGAACCGCGCTCCCGCATTCTGCCCCCCTATCCATCAGCGGCCATTCCTAACCAAAACCCAGTGAACCGCCTCCCTAGCAACGCTGCTGATCCTGTTGAGGCAAGGATTCACAGTGCGAGCTATTTGGAGCATCCGTTGGAAACCCTTCTGCGCTGGATTGATCGGATCCTCACTTGGTGTGAGCACCGCTGGCAAGAATGGCACGAGCACAAAACGAATATCGGTTAGCGACGTGTCCTGTTTTTGTATTAATTACACTGACAAGCTCACAAAATTTAGTTATTCTGCAATACACCGATTCAGCTGCTGCGCCAATAGCTGCACATAGGGTTCGTTGACCATATCTTCATGACGACTCTCAAACTCATGGACATGAAAGTCGTTTGCCACCTCATCCCAACCAAATATCAGCTTCGTCTCGGGCTGAACTGGCACATCATGCTTAAACGATTGCAAACTGTAAGGCTTGGCTGTGGCCACATAGGTGTTGTGTGTCGACAAAAAGAAATCTACCCGACCGCTGTAGGGGTTGGGATTATATTTTTGTTGCGCCCTCAAGAAACTCTCAAAGAATCGTTCATCGATATAGGATTTTCTAACCGATACAGCATCTATAGCTGAAGGCTGGTTATCTTGAAAACCTGATGTTTGATGGGATAGTTGATGTTCTAAAGAGGCTGCAGGTATGTTGTTAGCCTCATTTTCTGGTTTAGTTTGAGGTAAAGAGTTAGCAGCAGATTTACTCATCTTTTTGGAGACAAGGGCTACTGCAGCAACAATATAGCTTTTGATGTAAGCCAAATTATCGGCTAGGGTTTGCTGTTTGAGCTTGCCGAGATGGTAGCTTAACTTCGTGTAAAGATTGAAATAGGTGGGACGCAAGCGATAAATAGCAGCAGAGATATAGAACCATAGGTCCATTGCCCCACGTTTAAACTGAGGGGGATGGTCGTAGTAAAACAACCGGGGTTTGAGATAGTTTTTATACGCCGGGTAAGAAGTATCTAACAGCGCTAAAAACTCAACAACATGGCCCTGAGCAGTTAGCTGCTGAGCCATTTCAAAAGCCACCGTTCCACCGGTACATTGTCCACCCAGAAAGTAAGGACCTTGAGGATATTGTTGTAGAATCTCGGCAACGTAGTGAGCGGCCATTGCCTCAATGGTAAGTAACGGCTCATGGTGACCACCCAAATCAATGGGTCGCAGAGCATAGACAGGACGCTCACTATCTAAATAACGCACTAAACTTTCAAAGCCCACGACATCACCAAACCCTGCGTGCACCAGGAAAAGCGGCGGCTTATCACCCTGGGACCTGATGGGCACCAGCGAGGACCAAAGGTTAGAAC
>JBCCXQ010000137.1:0-8043 GCA_039191365.1 Cyanobacteria bacterium P01_F01_bin.13
CGGCGTTTGGTTGCGATCGCATCCCATTCCCCCGTATCTGTCACCTTTACCACCAGGTTAAATGCCCGCTTTACCGAACCAAATTCTCGCGTTAGTAGTTCTAGTTGTTCTGGCAATAATTCCTCGGCGGTGGGTACCCGTCCCCGTTCAGTGACAAAGTCCATCAGCGGTTGAAGTAAGGTTTTGTATTCCTCAAACCGTTTGACACTAAGACGTACCCTAGGAGTGCTGGCCCGAGAACGAAATCGGGATGCGCGAAACGTTTCGGCCTGGGCGGGGTCACGGAAAACAAAATAAATTCCCAGGGCAGCGGGAATGGCATCCACCCCTAACACCTGATCGATATAGGCTTTTAACTCTTCTTGTTCGTAATACTTCTGAAACGTATTACGACGGGTAATAATGCCATCTTCATAGGCTACCAGACCCCGGCGACTGTCGGCCACCAGTACCTGGGCGGCCACAATCATGACTCGCTGAGTCAACTGCCATGCCTTTACCAGAGCGTCTCGCCGTTCTGCTAGATCCTCAATCACATTGATGACGTAGCCGAGATTTACTATATCGGCAGACTGCTGAGGTGTATCCGGCTGATAAAACGGGTCCCAGCCGATGGCTTGAAATCCTTTCTGACCAATGCGGCTGACATCGCCGCCATGGCCACAGCCGTAGTCAAAGAAACTTGTTTCTGGTGTAAACAGGCCCGCCTCCATGGCTAAGCGCACTGGTTTGGAAAGCGCTTTACGAACAATGGCCGCTTTGTGA
Organism: Cyanobacteria bacterium P01_F01_bin.13; assembly: GCA_039191365.1. Classification (GTDB taxonomy): domain Bacteria; phylum Cyanobacteriota; class Cyanobacteriia; order Phormidesmidales; family Phormidesmidaceae; genus Leptothoe. The sequence continues at coordinate 766 of JBCCXQ010000137.1, forward strand.
CGGTCAATTTTTGGTTTTGCTGCTGTCGGTTGAGTCGCCTGTTTGGTTACCAAGGGACAGGCTAAAGCATGGTCATAGATAATCAGTCTGTGCTGTTGTAGCCGAGCCTGCCACCCCTGCTGTGTACCGATTACCCGCGAGTTATCCAACAGGCCAAATGCCTCCTGTTGTCGCGTCAGTTCGACAAACTCTTGGTAGCGGGGATAATCTGAGGAGAGAAACGTCTCCTTACGATGTAGAACCGGTGGGCTTGGCGTTTGGCTGTAGTCCCGATAGTGGAGCTTTTCTGTGACCAGATTCACCTGTACCGAAGAGTGCAATGCAGGATGAGCCACCTGATCAAAATCTGGATAGTAAAGATAGGACAGCTTGGGTTGCTCGAAATGAAATTTAACCAGAGTTAAAGGAACGTCGTCTTGCAGATAGGAGCGTGCTTTTGCCTCATGCTTCTGCAAGATCTCGTCCAAATGATTTAGGGCAGACCTGTGAACATACAAGGCTCCTGGCAAGCATTTCCCAATGGGACTGCGCTGACACTGGGCCACTACAGCCGATAGAGAAATCAGCCGTTCAGAGGCCACCACTGAATGAGATACCATAGTCCTGAATAAAACAATACATACGTTCTAAAATTGAGATAGACTAAACATCACTGTTCAACTAACCTATGTAAACTCATTCTTTAATTCACTCTAGATGTAGCGTTTAATAGCTAAACTTAACGCTAGCCGTGGGAGTCAGATGCGAAATCTCAGTCTATTTGAAACTGAACGACTGTCATTGGAGCGCAGCATTGAGCTGACTATCGACTCCTTGAGCGCCTATGGAGCTTTATACAAGCATTGGGCCATTGCTTTTAGCGGCGGCAAGGATTCTTCAGCGACTGTAACGTTAGTTGCTCATTTGTTAGAAACGGGTAAGATTCCGTGCCCTGAGAGTGTCACGATTTTGTATGCTGACACCCGGCAGGAGCTGCCGCCCTTGCACAATGCGGCGATGAACCTGCTGGATAAGCTGCGTTCTCAAGGGTTCGATACTCGTGTAGTACTACCTGAGTTGGACCATCGCTACTTCGTCTATATGCTGGGGCGCGGTGTGCCTCCACCAAGCAATACGTTTCGCTGGTGTACGCCTAAGCTCAAGGTTATGAGCATGGAGCGGGAACTGGAAGCGCTGCGGCAGGAACGTGGCGAAAAGTTTTTGATGCTGACGGGTGTGCGCATTGGGGAAAGTGCGGCGCGGGACCAGCGGATTGCCATGAGCTGCACCAAGGATGGTGGTGAGTGTGGCCAGGGTTGGTTTCAGCATTCGTCGGCCAATGCAGTGGCGGATACACTGGCTCCTTTGCTGCATTGGCGGGTGTGTCATATTTGGGACTGGTTGGTGCAGGCGGATGTGGAGCTGGGGTATCCGACGTTTGAAATTGCTGAGGTATACGGCCACGATCCTCAGGATGAACTGGGTGAGACTGAACCGATGAATGCTCGGACGGGCTGTATCGGGTGTCCGCTAGTGCAGCGGGATTCTGCTTTGGACCGAGTGGTGGCAAATCCTAAGTGGGCTTATTTGGCACCATTGCAGCAGCTGAGACCTTTGTATTGGCGGATCAAGCAGCCTCAGTATCGGCTGAGAAAACATGGTGAACTACGAAAAGACGGTTCCCTGGCAAAAAAGCAAGGACGCTTGGGGCCATTGCATTTGGATGCTCGGCGGGAAATTTTGGCTGAAATTTTGGCAATTCAGGATGAGGTGAATCAGAATGCTAGAGCCGTTAGTCAGCCTGACGTCAGTCTGATTAATGAAGAGGAACTAGCCCGGATTCATGAGTTGATTGAGGCTGAAACCTGGCCAGAAAAGTGGGACGGCACTGAGCATCGTGGGGATATGTGGTTGCCAGAAATTCTGCCAGATGGCAGTATTCAGCCATTGCTATTTTGATATACCCTCAACTTTAGAACTATGGAGAAAAAGAAAACGATTGCCCAGGTTGCCATTGATATTTTGAAAGAAGCTCAATCGCCGATGACGGCAGCTGAAATTACGCAAATTATTCAAGAGAAAAATCTCTATACCTTTAACGCAAAGAATCCTCGACAAATTGTACGTTCTGCCATTGAGCGGCGATGTGATGGTGAAGGGAAGAAGCGCACCGTTTCACCCGCCTGGTTTACTAAGCTCCCCAATAAGCAATATGCGCTAAAACAGGAGGTAGGTTAGGTGCATTTTTATGACAGACCTAGATATTCGATGGAAACAGCGATTTGCTAACTATGAAAGAGCCCTGGCGCAGCTTACCAAGTTTATTGATAAGGGTGAGCTAAATGAGCTGGAGGAGCAGGGGCTAATCCAGGCGTTTGAATATACCCATGAGTTGGCATGGAATGTTTTAAAAGATTATCTGCAGTATCAAGGCAATCAGAATATTTATGGTTCGCGCGATGCCACCCGTCTTGCGTTTAATGTGGGTCTTATTGAAGATGGTGGCAGCTGGATGGATATGATTAAAGAGCGAAATCGTACCAGCCATACTTATAATCAGGCGACGGCTCAGGCCATTGCAACCAATATAAAAGAGCGATTCTTTGATCTATTTGTAACATTGCAGCTCAAGATGCAGTCTTTGCAGGTTGAGGAGCCGACGGATGGAGAGTAACACTCTACAATTTGGCCTTGAATCCAGCACCATTGAGGCTATATCCGGTATTTTCCGACAATATGCTGAAATTGAACGGGTTGTTCTATATGGTTCACGGGCCAAAGGCAATTATCGACCTGGTTCAGATATTGATTTGACTGTAATAGGTAAGGATCTTTCTCACGAGCAGTTGTTGTCTATTGAACATCAGCTAGATGATTTGCTGTTGCCATATCTATTTGACCTATCGATTTTTAGCCATATTGAAGATCCAGATGTAATCGCTCACATTAATCGAGTGGGCCTTATTTTCTATGAGAAAGCGTCATCGACTAACGAGCAACAGAAGCTCTCTAAATCACTATAGCGTTTCAGTCACTCTCTAAGACGTTGTTAGCTTGATAAAGTCTTCGAGGGTCTTAATATTTGGATCACCAGCTAGGTAGCCTATGCCTCGATGCATATGTAACCTTAATTGCTGCGCAAGGGTTTCACTGTCGGTGCCTAGACCATCGTCATGACAGCGCTGCTTGAGGGCAATTAATAACAGATCAGCAATGGGTCCACCAAATACTTGCCAGGTCATTTCTACATTACTATCGGCAGGAATGGGCACAGGAGACGGAGGTGACTTTTCGGCCAATGAACGACAGAGTGCCCAGCGACAGAGGACGTTCCAGTTTTGGATCTTGGTCACTCGCTTGAGTTTGATCAGCTGATCTTTAGCGGGTTGTGAGAGTTTGATACGGTCTATGGGAGCTTGCATGGTTACCAAAAATATCCTGCTTTCACCGTCGTCTGTCGCTTTTTCGGATGATAGTCGAGTAAATACTCACGGGCAATGGCTGCTTGAGATCGCAACACCCCCACCTCTTCTTCCCGAATCTCCGTATCCGTAGACAGCAACAATACCTGATGGCTGGCCTGGGGAAAATAGCGCGCTACTAAATGTTGTCGATGTTCTGAATCTAGTCGGCCCAGAGGCGTATCAATAGCAACGGGAAGCTGTCTTCCTGAAGCATTGGCCAGCCCCCACAGCAGGGCAATGGCTAAGAGCTGTTGCTCTCCAGCAGAAAGGCGATGTTTGGGCAGTTGCTCACCTTCTTGATCAAAAAGAGATAGCTGGAACGTATCCGTATCAATCTGGACTCGGTGGACAAAGTCGGGCTTGCGCAACAGGTACAGAAAATGTTTGGTGACTAATTCTTCTAGACGGTTGAGTTTGTGGAGTTTGAGGCGTTGCTTAAACTCAGCCAGGGTATGCTTAACCTTGTTGGCGGTGGCCAGCATGTGGTTGGTATTTTTTAGGTCAATGGCCAGCTGGCTATAGGACTGCAGGTCTTTTTTAGTGCGCTCAATCTGCTGGTTGATTTGCTCAATTTGGCGATCTAGCTGGACGGCTTCAGCGGTTAGATTAGCTAACTTGGTTTGGCCTTCGGTAACGGCCTGGGAGAGTTTTTGATAGGTTTCGGTCGTGGCAGCGGTGGCCAGGTAGCGCTCTAGCGATTCGCTTTCAGACTGGGTTTGCTGAATCGACTTGAGTAGCTGTTTTACCTTGCGACGCTGGTTAGGCAGGGTATGTTTCAGGCTGTGACCCAACTGGTGCAGGGTGGCGGCATCGAGATCCAGGTAGGGCTCTTCGATGGCGTAGGCCATGGTTTGATACTGGCTATCGAGAAACTTAGCCAGCTGCTTTGCCTGGTCGGGGTCAAAATTATCGTTGGCAAAGGCCAACAGTGCCTGGTTTTGATCGTCAATTAGATCTTTGGCTAGCTCAAACTGCTGGTGTTTGATTTCGTCCTCGGCCTGTGGTTGAGCTTTTTTTAGCAAAGGTCGAATTAACATCAGAGGGATTTCATCGGCTGCTAACTCTCGTAGACTCTGGCGTAGGGTTTCGATATCGGTCTCTAGCTGAGTCTTTTTTGCCTTTAGGGCCGCTTCTTCTGAGGCAATTTTGCCCCCTTCGGTGATGTACTTTTCCTGGGCCAGCTCCAAGTGATGTTGGGCGAGTTCTAGCTGATTTTGTAAACTGGCCCTGTTTTGTTTAATGCGACGGCGTTCGGTATGTTGGGCTTCAAGGGTGGCTTCGATGTCTTCTAGCTGCTGACGGTCGTTGTCTTTGGCCAGCTGCTTGCGTTTGCGGGAGATGAGTACATCTAAATCGGTGTCTAATCGCTCGGGGAGTTCTAGACCTAGTAAATTGCGAATGGCTTGAATCACACTAGGGGGCAGGCTATCTCGCTCGGCTAGTTCTTTGACCTGTTCGCCATCAAACAGAAACAGGTTAGAGATGCCTAAAGGTAGCAGGGTTTCAATTTCACCATCCCAGCCGTTGACTAAGTCTGGCTTTAGTTCATCATCTTCAAAAACTTCCAGGGTATCGCGATTTTTTTTGCCCAGATTTTCCCAGGTGCGACATACCCGCAATGTTGTAGGCTGGGCGGCGTTGTTACGGGTGAGTAAAAAGCTTAGCTCTAGCTGGGTGGGGGTGCCATTGGCGTGGCGGTTGCGGCACTGGTTGAGAAAGTCAGCATAGGCTAGGTTGTTGCGGGTGGAGCACTGAGCACGCTGACCGTAGAGCACCAGGCGCAAGGCATCCATTAGGGTGGTTTTGCCGCCACCGTTGAGGCCACCAAACAATACAATAGGGCGGTCGGCATCGGGCAACAGGTTAATACAGTGGCGACCTTTGTAGGGGCCAAAGTTTTGTAGGATAAGGTCTTGAAAAATCACAGAAGACTTAGTTTAAGGAATTCATTCAGCAAGAAGTTGATCTACTTCTTCCATAAGCTGTAACAATTTACTTTGCAAAATATCCCAGACAACCTCATCTGATACGGTCGAATAACTGTGGGTTAAAAGATTGCGGAAGTCTACAATTTTACGAGCATCTGTGATTTTGTTTTCTAAATCTGGGGCCAACCGTAGAACCTGGTTTAAGGCTTCGCCAATGGTAATAAACTGCCGTTCAACCGCTGCTTTTACTACAGGTTGAGCTGAGTAAGCTGCAAAATCTTGCCCTTCTGTAAATTCTTGAATGAGCAAACCAGCTTGCTGAATATCGTATAGATACTTACTGAGTTGGATTTCCATAAATCGTAATCCTACTTTTTGAGATCGCATCTAGAAAGAATGGATTTTTCACAGCCTTCAGTTCAACCAGATCAATGGTGGCCGCTAAAAGTTCTGATAAGCCTTGCTTGAGGTTAAAGAAACGGTCGGCGGCTCCTTTAGGACCTTGGGGGACAAATTCCACCAGGAAATCAAAGTCACTGGTGGCAGGATCAAAGTTAACGGTAGTAGCCGAACCGAACAATTCTAGATGGGAGACTGCATTTTGCTGACACAGTTGAGCAATGGATATTTTTTGCTCTAAAACTTTTTTGAGAGCGGGGGGAGGTAGAGGATGAGCTCGATCTTGAGTGTGTTGGGCAGAGTGGGGCATAGCTGTGATGCATGGGGATGTAGTTACTGTATCGGCACAATTGCAGCTCTAGGCAAACCTTTATGGGGTGATCAGGTTTGGCTTATCTACTAGGCTTTTACGCTCGAATAACGGTAATTAATCGCTGCCCATTAGATTCTATCGTCTCTGTGGTTAAGCGTTCTGATATGGGCAGTGCCTGGGCTCGGCGATCAAAAATCACTAGCCAACCATGACTTTGCTCCAATCGGGCTAAATAACGATCTAACTGGTCTAGCCCTGCCACTAACGGATCGGCCTTTTTATCTCGCCATACTTTTAGCTCGATGCCCAGGATGACATCGCCATAGCGTAAACAGAGATCCATACGATCATTACCAATGGCATATTCTCGTTCCAGGGTGCCCCCACCGTTTACCACCCGGTGCAAAAACGCCATCAGCACCAGATGGGGGGCAATTTCGTGATATGCCGCACTGTTAAGCAATGGCTCACCATGCTGTCGCCAGAAGGTTAAAAATGCGTCTAGCAGAGCTTTTGTATCCAGCCTGCCGTCAGGCTTTAGCCAGGTAGGGGCAATCATTGGCAAACTGTCCTGGGAACCCTGCACCAAAAATCGCACCAGAACTTCTCGATAAATCGGGTTTGTGACAACTAATCCCCCGGCCTGAGAACGTTTAAGCAAGCCCAAATCCACTAGATACTGTCGATCATCATTAGAGGTGACTGGTAGGGGTAATCCGGCCAGCATGGGTTCGATGATGGTCTTGATCCGTTGTTCTTGCAAGCGCTCCGCCAGGCTATCCAGGTGAGTGTCCTGGCGTTTGATGAGAATCTCTTTGGCCTGCTGTACCAGCTCTGGTGTAATCGTGGTGGCTGGGTCTGGGGCCAATACTTCCACTAGCTGACGGGCCAAAGCATTAACTAACCAGGGTTGGCCATCGGTGAGTTGAAATACTAACTCTGTTGCTTGTGGGGAAAATAGCTGTCCGGTGTCATCGGTATGTTGTTGATACAGCTCGGCTACTTCAGCCGCTGTAAAGTTCCGCATGGTGATGGATTCGGCTTTGATGTTAAACGGGCTGGATGTGGTTAGGCGCGTGCTGCCACCGGAGGCTACTTTATAGTCACGCACATCCCGTAAACCGATCAGTGCGACCGATTGAGGAAATCCACGGGGGCGATTACGAAATCCATTGCGCAACTGCCGTAAAACTGA
>JBCCXQ010000138.1:0-7933 GCA_039191365.1 Cyanobacteria bacterium P01_F01_bin.13
CCAGGCTCTGTCACGACAGTAGAATTTTCTTCAGAAATAACCGTCACTATGGTACCTGAGCCAATCTCAATTTCGGTCACAAATAGTGTAGAGGGATCAAAACTATTAACCGAATTATCTATAGTTGGCGATGTTTGAGAAGATTCTTCTGCTGGGGCTGATGCCGTTGCCGATGTAGTAGTATCCGTTGCTGAGGCACTGGCACTGGCACTGGCGCTACTAGATGTAGCTCCAGGCGTAAAAACAGCCTGTTGACTGCTGCTGGCACCAGAAGGTGACGTAGCGAATGAACTGCTACTAGCGCCAGCTCCGTTTGAGTTGACGTAGGAGGCCGATTGACTCGACGAGGAGGAGTTACTCACGCTTCCAATTTCTCCCAATTTGTAATGCCTTCAGGTTTATTAGAATATCTGGCTTACGGAACAAAGTATTGCCAATTTGGCAGATTTACAGCCCCAGGGAAATAATTGGCCATAGCAGTTTGCTGCCAAATTGGCACCAACATGTTGAGTAATAGCTTTAAGTTAGGGCGATAGTTCTTGCTTTCTGGTAATTTCCCTTTTTGCTAATTTGCCTAATTATGCATTAGGTCTTATATAGCAAAATCCTCGAAACTGAATAGCCTAAAGATGTTATTGAGAACTTTAAATATCTAGAAAGTGAGACAGCTGACGAGATGGAAAATTGAACTCTCTTTACATGTCCTGACGTGAGCTGACCTCTTTTTATGCCGTGATAGACGTTAACCGCTCAAACAATGAATATTCTAGACTTGGAGTTTGACCAGCTATCAGAAACCGATGACGCCACTAGCGCCAAGATTCTAGGTGGTCGGGCATCTACCTATGCCAGTGCTAATGCCTCAAAAAATACTGCTGGAGCCATGGCTTTAGCTACGGCAGAAGGGGACTATGCCAATACCCACACCTCAACCCATACTCAAGCACAGACAACAGACAAGAGTTCCTATTCAAGTGCACTGGCAAAATCTTACGCCTCCAGTGTTTCTGACAGAAACGCTGAAAGATCATATTCTAAGGACTATGATCGACACTTTGAACGGCTTTAATAGATGATGTCGCCTGTTTCAGTGATAAACAATTAGAATACGGTGATCGAAGAGAGGAGATTTTGCCAATTTGGCAACATATGAAGTGGGTATGCAAATAGGTTGAAATAGTCTGTATCAAACAAGGAGACGATATTCGATGCGCATTAACGACTTGGAACACATGCAGAATTTAGACGGCATGGCGGATATTACAGGTGGTATGGAAATGGAAGAAGTAGAACCTGATTTTGATGCCGTCAAACAAAATTTTGACAACCTAGTAAACAACTTAAGATTTAACTTCGATAATTCTAGCTCGAGCATCAAATCCTCTTTTGATACTGTGAGTTTTAGTTTCCCAGACTCTATTAACGACGGAGGATTTACCAGACCTTCTTTCTCTAGAATAAGAACCTCAGGAACATCCATTAGCCGGCTATTGGATAAGGTAGCACCCACTGAAGAGTTATAAACTCATTTACAAATTGATCACCTCCTGTAAGCAACGTGTATTGTACGTTGCTTATTTTTTGCATATTCTCAAAAATACCCCCTGCTATGAAGGAGCACAGCTCTACGCCCGACTTTCTTGATATCGAGTTTTTTTAACAAATGTGGTGTGACTGGTGAAAAATGCCAAAATGGCAACCACAACAAAATCAAGAGAGATAAGATAACAATGTGAGTGAAAGAACTCACATTCAACAACGATTTTTCTGGAGAAAAGGAATGATTATCTCTGACCTAAACTATCTAGAGTCCGCTAAAGAAACTGTAGTAGGCGGTAGCCGTCGTCGTCGCGGTGGTGACATCAACCTGGATGCTAAAGTACGTAAAGATGTTAAGGTAGAAGTAGACGTTTACGAGCGCTATGACAAGATTATCTTTGCTGATGCATATGTTGTTAACAACTCTGCGTTTGCACAAGCCTTTGCTGATGCTGATGGTTACAACAGCTTCTCTGAGACTCTAACCTTCACAGATGTGAATACCTATGAGTCCAACTCCTTCTCCCAGTCTGTATCTGCTGTTCAGTAGTTCGGGATTACTAACAGGAGTTAATACCCCATCGTTAGTGCACAAACCCTATCAGAGAAACATCTCTGATAGGGTTTAACCGTTTCTTTCTATAGTGAGGAACTTAGTGAAGACGCTATGGAGAACGTTGCGATCTCACAATTCTATTGATAACAGGGAGGTAGGGCGTTATTAGCGTCCCCATAGTAATCTAAAGTCTCGTAGGTCCGCATCACTATCGTTCAAATAACCCTGATTGCACTTAGAGACTTTCTGAATACTCCAGAAAGTCTCTAAGCTGCTCAGTATTGCAAAACTAGATGAATTACCAGGGTCAACCAGGGGAAAATGCCCAATTACCGTGAGCATTTCGCATTGATCAACAACAGGAACGCAATCTGTGGAGTCCGAATGATCTTGTTGGGAAGGGTCTATTACCTGTCAGACCAGGACGCATGATTTCTGGACGATTAGGCATGGGACGCATGTAATTAGGGTGCCCGGGAACGGGACGCATAATTCCAGGCCGCATGATTTCAGGACGATTGGGGACAGGATGAGTGATTTCAGGACGGATAGGAGCAGGTAACCGGACAATCCAATGACTATCCAATCCTCCCTGGATAAAGCCAGTAATGTCCGAGGTCAGCTGCTGGAAAGTTTGCAGATTTGTAATTTCTAAGCGTTTCTTTTTATCCAGATTCTCAATATTCAAACGTTGAGTTGACATGATGATTCTCCTCTGGTTATAAGCTATTTACTTTGACATAGTGTCAAGGTTATTGAAGGACGTTGATTTCCATTCTCTTCTCACGGATTGATAACATGTTGCCAAGTTGGCATTGAAAATTTAAAGGCCCATGTTATTCATAGTCCTATAGGCTAGAGAAATAGTGTCGTAATAAAAGTTGAGTTATTAGAATTAAGATCTGCCCTACAATTTACTCAGGAATGAGGATTCGACTAAGTTCTATTCTTGACGTACAGGCGTTCCACGGAACGCTCCTTTAGGCATTGTTTTTAGACCTTATAAAATCCTTATCCCTAAGATTGAATATTTTCTTAAACAACCTTTGAACATCGTCAGCATAGACCAAACCGCGTGACAGACTGAACTGCGCGACTATTGCTCTTTAACAAGGTATTAGTATGGCTGAAGGTACTCTTCTCCCAAATTTGTCTTGGTTAAATTCTTCCGAGTCCAGAGCGTTAGCAAATTCATTTTCAACAAGTTTCAGAGTTGGTGTTAATCTCATTGGTGTTGAAAGGACTGATAGAGATGACGATATTTTTAGAGGAGTTGCGTTTGCCAATGCCAATGCTCGAGCCGATGCAACAGCGTTAGCAACCACTGAAGATGATTTTATTGCGTTTGCCTTTGCAGGAGCAGATGCGGATGCTTCGGCGTCTTCCTTCGCTGTCGGCTTAACGAACCGAAATAAAATTAAAACCGCCAGGGGTAAGGATGTTTTTGCCGGTATATCCTTTGCCAATTCTCTGGCAGCAGCTAATGCCAATGCAGAGTCTGCTGCCGTTTCAGATTTTGGCTTGGCGGTTGCCATCGCCAATAATCGAGCCACCGCATACGCCAATGCGTTTTCAGTCGGTATCCATAATGGCAACCGAGCGGTCATTAAAACAAAATCAGGTGGGGATACTATTAGGGGTCAAGCATTTGCCAATGCTAATGCCAGTGCGGTAACTCAAACAACGGCCTATATTGCTGGTGTTATAGCAAGTTCTCAGGCAGAGGTAAGAAATATTAATGTCACCACGTCACTCACAGTTTTGGGCATTAACAACAACGGCGCGATCAAAACTGGCAATGGTGTGGACTTGATTCAAGGAGTGGCCATCGGCAAGGGAACAGCCTGGGCCGAGGCGGCCACGACCATGGCAATTGCGATCGCAGATGCGGTCGGTTCTGCTAATGTCTCAGCCACCGTATCTGCACAACTGTCCACTATTGCTATTGGACTCAACAACGACGGCTCCGGCAAGCGAAAAGGACAAATTATGGCTGGCAGCGGACGCGATCGCGTTGTTGGTATCGGTATTTCCGACAGTTCATCCGCCGTCGCCACCGCCAGTGCCACCGCCCAGGCACGGGGTAGGTCATCCACCAGCAATACGGTTACGTTCACAACTGTCCAAGCGGCTCCCAATGAGTCAATCGGCATCAATAACATTGATGGTCTCATTGATATGGGCAGAGGTCGAGATACCGTAGAAGCCTATGGCCGTACCTATGGCCTGGTGGGGGGTACAGTTGAGCTTGGCAGGGGAGATGATGTGTTACAGGCTGGCATCATCGACAGATATAACTCCAGGGGGACGGTTGAGTCATTTGCAGCGGATCAGACAGGAGCCCTGGAGAATGTGGATGTTTTTGGGGGTGAGGGTGATGACAACTTTATTCTCCATAGTATTTTTGGAAAAAATGTCACCCTAAACGGCGGTGAGGGATTTGATCAACTGGAGCTGGCGGGCAACATTGACCAATACACCATACGTGTTGGCTCTATTGCCAATCAAACCCTGATTATTTCCCGAGATCGTTTTTCTATGACTGTCCAGGAGATTGAGCAAATTCACATTGGCAATCAGGTCTTCAATTTTACTGATTTTCAGGTGTGATTTGAGATAAAAAGAACGTCTCTTGCTGATCTAACAATTGTTTAACCTGCAGTGTGAGTCGAAGTTTCGTAATCTCACTATTCCAGGCAGACCGGGGTAGGATGGGAATCTCTTCCCGGTCTGCAGTCTGTTGAGGATTAACGTGAGGCTTCTCTTGACGGATATCCATATCACTATGCCGTAGACGCAGTTAGAACATTTTCTGTTAGCCAGCTTGCGGACCATTGAACCTGATCGGCACTAAAGTGGAGCGAGTCTGTCTGACTTAAATCCGTCTCACTTAAAGGCGCACCCATGGGCTCTTCAATCAGTTCAAATTCACCATTATCAAAGGGGAGTCCCTGGGCTTGCCGTTTAGGGATCAGCCGTTCCCGTTTACCACGCTGGGCCTGGGTCAGTGCCCGATGGTGACAGTACGGATTGTTGCCGCGACGGTCAAAAAATACATGGGAGGTCCATGTGCAACCGCCGCGACACAGTTCGGCAAATTCGCAGGTTTTGCAAAATCCCCACAGGTGAGCCACACTCTGGGGTGTACCTGCCCCCAGATTAAACCGGAGTTCTTCTGTCGATTCAACAATATCTTGTAGACGGCGGTCCCTGATGTTGCCGCCTGTATAGGCCGCTGTTGGTAAGGATGGGCAGCCCTTAATGACTCCATCTGCTTCAATGCCTAAGGTAGAGAGACCAGCTGCGCAGCCCTGCCAAAAGGCCCACTCATTCTCCTGGCCCCGCCCCCGCAAAAATCTCTCGTAGGGACCATAGTAGCCAATGTTGTTGCCAGGCTGTAGCTGCACTCCTTCCCGCTGCGATCGCACCGCAATCCGTGCCAGCATCGGGTATACATCCAACAGTTCGTAGGGCTGCAATAGAATCTCGGCATTATCAGCCGCATTACCCATGGGCACCGTCAGCTGCAGCTGCCACGCCCGCGCCCCGGCATCACGAATATGCTCATAGATGGCAGGCAGCTCTGGGGCAGATAACCGATTGATCTGGGTGTTACAGCCAACGGGAATCCCCACCTCTCGGAGATGCCCCATGGTTTGAAATGCATATTTCCAGGCACCCGTGCGGCCCCGCAAGCGATCGTGGGTTGGTTCTAACCCGTCGATTGAGACAGAAACAGTCGCAATGCCAGCCTGCTTCATTTTGTTGGCGGTGGCGAGAGTAATGCCATAGCCGCCTGTGGTCATGGTACAGCGCATGCCAGCCTGATTAATGGCCGCCGCAATCTGTAACCAGTCTGGCCGTAAAAAGGCTTCACCACCGATTAGGGTAACTTCCTTGATGCCCACATCAGCCATCTGGTGGACAAGGTCCAGGGCCTCCTCCGTCGAAAGTTCTTTTGCACGGGTATGGCCTGCCCTTGAACCACAGTGGCTACAGGCCAGATTACACTTTAGGGTGATTTCCCATACGGCATAGCTTGTTCGCTGATAGGCCATAATAATTACATGATATCGGGTGGAGTAATGACGCCATACATGGGTTGAGGCGAGTCAACTGGCGGCCCAATAACAACCCCATATAATGGCTGAGGATAAGGTGTTGGCAGCGGGTCTGGCTTTGGATAATCATCCACCGGCGGCTCGATGATCACGCCATACATGGGCTGCAGGATGGGATCTTTGGGAAATCTGTCAGGTCTTTTGCGAAAGCGTCCGCCGGGATATCGTGGGAATCTTCGTAGCCAGCCACCCACAGCTCCAACCAGCTCTGCTTCAGAGAGTTCGTGAAACTGATTTTGTTCCTTTAGATCCAAAATTTGCAGCGTGGCAGATTCAAATTCCGTTTGAGAAAAGTCATATCCAGCCTCCTGCAAGAGTGACTGCACCTGATCCGCAGAACCATCCTGGAGCCGGGTGGCAAAGGCCGCATCTTTCACCAATCGGACCAAGAAATCTTTGACTTTTTCTAGGATAGTGTTTGGTTGCATACCCTTATCCTCATTTTCTCGTTGCTATTAGGTATAGCAACGAGGATGGGATTATACTTGCCAAAATGGCACTCTTTTAAAGGGGGTCGTTATTGCTCCCCGAGATGTATCACTAACGACCTTTAGAGCACCGATTCTAACCGCTGTAGCTGCCATGTATGGTCTTCTGAGAGTCTTAGAATCGACTGGTGATAGGCTTCTAAGGACTGGCGATGGCCGACGCTAAGGTAGGCGGTTTGGGTAGCGGCGAGGTGGTCGTAGAGCTGTTGTTCATTGTCGCGATCGAGGGCACTGGTGGCTTCGTCCAGGATGGTGTAGGTGGGCTGGTGCAGCAGCACGCGGGCAAAGCTGAGGCGCTGTTGTTCTCCCAGGGAGAGTACATCGCTCCATTCTTCTTCGGCCTCAAAGCCGCCAAAGCGTTCATCTAGATCAGAGAGATTGACCTGTTTGAGGGCCAGTTTAAGCTGGGTGTCGTCAATCTCTATGTCAGGATACGGATAAAGCAGCTGTTCTCGCAGGCTGCCAAGAATCATATAGGGCTTTTGGGGGAGGAACAACAGTTTTTCTAGCTCAGGCCGTTGGATGGTGCCGGTACCAGAGTTCCAAAGACCTGCGATCGCACGCATTAGTGAACTCTTACCACAGCCGCTGGGACCCACCACCAGCAGAGAGCTTTTACCATCTAGCTCCAGGGAAAGATCTTCGATCAGGGTGCGCTGATAGTTAGGGGTTTGCAGGGTGAGGTTTTCGAGAACCAATTCAGTCGCTATTTCGCGACCGATCATTGGCGACTCGTCTGTGACCTCCTCAGTCTCAGGGACCGTTTCAGCATCCTCTTCTTCATCTTTAGGAGGTGTTTCTGCAGTGTCGGGTTCTTCCACGTGGCCCAAGGAGGTGGCAAAACCATAAAGACGGTCGATACCGGCTCCAAAGGCACTGAGGGACTGGAAGCGGGCAACAATTAAATTGAGGGAAAAGAACACTCGAATAAAGGCACCCTGGGCCTCACTGACTTTGCCCACTTCCATATCGCCGCTAAAGATGGCGGGGGCCACCACCAGGGCAGGCAGAACAAAGGGCAAAAATTCGTAGGCGTTGGTAAATCCGTTTAGACCCAGCTCCCAGCCCAGCAGTTGTTTATAGTTATCAAAGGCGGCCATAAAGCGGTTATTGACCTGGGTGGCTTCCTGGTCTTCCCCCTGGTAAAAGGCAATGGCTTCGGCATTTTCGCGAATGCGCACCAGGCTAAAGCGAAAGTTGGCTTCTTTTTTGAGCTGCTCAAAGTTGAG
>JBCCXQ010000139.1:0-7892 GCA_039191365.1 Cyanobacteria bacterium P01_F01_bin.13
AAGCCCCGTCAGTGTATATCGCCTTAATCTCAGGCAAATCAGTCATAGTAGCCATCGCAATAAGAAGCCCTACGGATCATAGCGACGATTCTCAAAATTGCTCAGATTACAGCATAAAAATTCTACTGATAGAGCGATTATCGAACCACAAACACGACTCACGAGTCACCACTCACGTTAGGCTGAGCTTGCCGAAGCCCACTCACGCCTAATCAAACCAATAAGCAAAACTTTGCACCAAGCACCCTAAAGATATGGGATAAAAATACTAGGGTTATTAGCTCTACCCAACCCACAGGCAGTAAGGACGAACGACAATGAAAAAGTTAATGCGGGGTCTGCGTCAGTTTCAGGAGAACTATGTTCCATCCCATCAGAAGCTGATGTCTAGTCTGGCCAAAGGTCAGAGTCCCAACGTCCTCTTCATCACTTGTTCCGACTCACGGGTACAGCCAGAACTGATTACCCAGGCTGAGCTAGGCGAACTATTTGTGGTTCGCAATGCGGGCAATATTATTCCTCCCTTTGGAGCCACCAATGGCGGAGAAGGTGCCACCATTGAATATGCTGTCAAATCTTTGAACGTAGACCACATTATTGTTTGCGGCCATTCCAGCTGTGGTGCCATGAAAGGTCTGCTGCAAATTGGCAAACTCGAAGAAAAAATGCCGCTGGTCTATCACTGGCTCGTCCATACAGAGGCAACTCGTCAACTAGTCGAAGATCACTACAGCGAGTTAGATAAAACCGACAAGTTGGAAATGCTGGTGGCCGAAAATGTGCTCACCCAAATCGAGAATCTGCGCACCTATCCAGCTGTACGTTCTATGCTTCACAGCGGCAATCTCTCACTCCATGGCTGGATTTATAACATCAATGATGGCAGCATCCTCGCCTACGATGCTGATCGCCATGCGTTTGTCCCACCCTTTAGTGAACCCGGAAAAGGCTCAAACAATGGTAATGGCTACACTACTATGCCTGGTGAGCATCGTCTAAGCAGAGGCCAGGCAGAGAGAATTTTTAAGGGTTCCTATTAAGGCAAACCTTTCGGGGTTAATCCCATACCATCCAACCAGTCACAGACGACACTGCCAGATGCTATGGTTTTTCGGCACAACCCAGCATCTGTTTGCAATAGGGAGCATAAGTGTCATTTACTATATGCGCCAAGCCATCAACTGCCCGTCATCCTTTTTGCCAATCTTTAAAGGGATATTTAACCAAGTTGGAATTGTAATAATGGGGGTTTCCAGTCACTTCTTTACCAATCCAGGAGGGTAGTTCAACAGTTTGGTCTGCCTGAGTTAGCTCCACCTCAGCTAAAATCAGCCCTTGATTCTCTCCCAAAAACTCATCAACCTCCCAAATCACCTCTCCTAATGGGATCCGGTAGCGATGCTTCTCAATCAATGGTCGCTGGCATAGTTCAGCCAGTATGGCCTGGGCATCTGCCAGAGGGATTTCATACTCAAACTCAGAGCGGCTGATGCCAATGGCGGGTCCTTTTAGAGTCAGATATCCTTGTTCACCAACGATACGCGCTCGCACCGTTTGCTTTCCTTGGGTAGGGATATACCCCTGGCAGTAGTAACGGCCCTTAGCCAGGGAACGCCAGGCATCGCTTTGAACTAGAAATTTACGCTCGATTTCTTTAGCCATCACATGACACATCCAAACCTGGGGGCGTGGCATGCAGCGCCCAGACATAGGGCTTGTTAAAAATTAAAATCATGGCTTTGTTCCTTAAAATCATGGCTTAACAAGCCTTTCAGGCTTAAACCGTGAAGTAGTTTCTTAACAGCTCCATATTCTCACTTTCGCAGAAACAAAAAGGCGTCTACCTCTCGCGGTGTGGGCTGACCTGCGATCGCACCTGCCCGCGTCGTCGTCAATGCCGCAACAGCACTGGCATAGCGCACCATTTCATGGGCACAATCTTCATCCAGGAGACAACTGCGCCCCTTAGTACATAGCTGATGCAGAAACCCAGCAACAAACGCATCGCCTGCGCCCGTCGTATCTTCAACATCCACATCAAACCCAGGCACATGACCACTGTTACCACCTAGATAATAGCGACACCCCATCGCCCCAGCTGTCACCAATACACCTTCTAAATAAGGACGCTGGGCTGCGATCTCAACCGGATCTGTTGTATCCAAAAGCCATTGTGCCTCAGTGTCAGAAAGCTTTAGAAATGACGCGTACTTCAACAAATCATTAACGAGTCCAATGGCCTGAGCCGGGTTTTCCCAAAACATGGGCCGCCAGTTGACATCCAATACCACCCGACCATTCTGCTGCTGAATCCAATCGACCGCCTGTAGCATGGCTGTCCGGGTTTCAGGATAGGCTAATCCTAAGGTGCCAAGGACCAAATATTTTGCTCCACTGAATAGGCTTGGATCGATGCGATCGCAAATCAGATGGGCATCAGCAAATCCAGTGGGATCAGGTAGTGAAAATCCTGCAAACGAACGTTCACCCGTTGCATCCGTCAGCACATAAACTTCACGGGTAGGAGCTGTCGGATGACGCTGTAATCCGCGGGAGCCTACCTGCAGATCCGCCAACAGTCGCACCAGCGCCTGTCCCCAAGAATCCATACCAACCGCCCCAATAAATTCGGCGGCTGTACCTAATTTGACTAACCCACATGCCACATTAGCTGGCGCGCCCCCCGGTAATGAGAGCTTCTTTTTCTGCTCTCCTACCCAAAAACTATCAACCAGAATCTCCCCCAGACATACCACTGGATTCAACGGATTATTCATCTCCGCCTCCGGACTATCGCCCCAGCACACACTTATAAAAGCTCACAATAAGCTCTCAGCCGAAAGTATATAGCAAATGTCCTGATGCATTAGGACATTTGCGCGTCAGGTTAGCTTTGAAACTAAAGGCTTTCACGGATATCCAATATATTGACTAACCTGACAGATATATAAACCACCGGACGATAGGCAATGCCCCAGGTAGGCAATGCCCAAACTCAATACAACCGGCTCAAGACATAACTTGATAGTGCTTCCAAGGCGCGCTTTGGCTCCGACTGAGGCAACCCTGCCAGGTTTTTCACAGCCTGATCAACATGCTGTGCAGCCAACTCCCGTGAGCGCTCAATTCCCCGGCTGGCTCTGACTAGCGTTATTGCTTCCTCAAAATCTCCATCTTGAGCAAACTCCCGCTCAATCAACGTAGTCAGATAGGGCGTCTCCTCCATGGCATACAAAACTGGAGCCGTCAGATTACCACTCAGCAAGTCAGACCCGGCAGGCTTACCTAACACCTCTTCAGACCCCGTAAAGTCCAAAATATCATCCACAATCTGGAATGCCAGCCCCAGATTACGACCGTATTGATAGAGATTCTCAGCCAGAGCATCAGACGTCTGACTCAATACACCAACCGATTTGCAACTATTGGCAATCAAGGAGGCCGTCTTGTAATAGCTCTTCATCAAATACGCCTCAATCGACAATGTAGTGTCAAATCGATTGAGCCCCTGCTGAATCTCGCCCTCTGCCAGGTCCATGATCACACGAGAGAGCAATTTGACTACCGTCAAATTATCCAAATTGGCTAAATGCCAGGACGATTGAGCAAACAAGAAATCCCCAGCTAAAACCGCCACACGATTGGTAAAACTACTGTGGACCGTAGGCACCCCGCGTCTTAACGAGGACTCATCCACCACATCATCATGGACAAGACTCGCGGTATGGATCATCTCAGTAATCTCAGCCAATCGGAAGTGGCGTGCCGGAATTTCCGCCTCCATCACCGTAGCCCGCGACAGTAGCAGCACTATGGCAGGACGAATGCGCTTCCCTCCAGCCCCAAATAAATGCTCTGCAGCAGCGTAAAGAATAGGATGCCGAGCACCGACAAGCCGCTTAAGATTGTCCGTCAACAGAATTAGATCTGATTCGACGGGTGCAAACAGCGATGTTGTTGAAGTCATGGGAGAAAATTCTCAGACAGCTAGATTACGAAACTTTAAGTAATCCATATTCATTCTAAGCTAACGACTCAATTGGTGTCGTCAATCCAGTTAGAAAATCTGGAAATATCCCTTCCCAAGGACCTTTGAAGCCCCTACAGCTGGTCGATTCACAAAGAGCACAATCTGACCAGCATTGATTAGATATTTCTATTTCATTTTTTTAATTAGGTCTATGTAAATAACAAATGCTTATGTTAATCTGATAATAGGAATTGGAAAAATTCATAAATAAAGGTTAACGATTGGTGTTTACTGGCTTTGGTCTAGATGCACTCGTGGTTTCTAGTGCTGTCAGAATTCTTCGTTAATGTGTTGCGGTTGTCTTGAGTATTTATACCGTTGCCTTGAGTATTTATATCGAAGACAAATCGATATCGATAAAGTGTGGCAACTATCTGATTTAGCCCAAAGCTAGATTTGGAATAGTAAGGTCTCGAACAGACGACTGGTTAGAGAATTTATCGGTGTATGTGTGCATTCAGATGCATGCAGAGTGACGAGCGATACTGCAACACATGTCATGCTGGGTGATTCTGATATCAAGGCTTTTTGATTATTGAACATCTGAGTTAATTCGAGCCAGCCATGCGCTGCCACTTCCTGCTGCCTGCTTTTTTGGCATGCAGATCGTCCTCGCTGCTCCTCTCACCCCGGCCACATCAATGACTCACCCTTTCACCCCCTTACTGATTTTGCTACTCGCTATTAGCTACCTGCTAATGGTCTACTTTGTTTTCGCAATCATTCAACATTTTGTTAGTCGCCGGAAACAATGCTGAAGTGAATAGAGGATCGCTCACGGAGAGCAGGGCTTTTGACCACGGTTTCTCTGTTGCGCTCAGGCAAACATTGACGTTGATGTAATGCCTTTCTATCTACTTAATTAGTATTCAAAAATAATGGCCTGGCAACTTCAGTTACCAGGCCATTTTCTTAAAGAACCAATGATTTTAGGCTGTATCTTCCTTAAAGTGCCCTACGATTTCCGCCAGATTAGTCAGACCGGTGGACATTCCTAAAAGCTCTAAGTTACGCAGCTAATCTGACACGCTAATGGCCTACTGCATCAGTACATCTGCTATGTGCAAGTAAGCAGTAGCCATATGTTGTTTTTCTCTTCTTACTATTTATAAATCCTTAGTCAAGCCAGCCAATTTATGTATTCCCGAAAACAACTTAGGGCGCTAGGATAAAGCTTTGCACAATAGCTCCTAAGCAACTTGAGTTCAGCCCCTGACGTTTTTACATCCCAATCTTCTGATAGCGATAATGGTAAGGCCCAAAGACCTTTTCCTGCTAACGTTGTCCGATTAGATAATGGGTTAACTGTGATTCACCAAGAAATCACAACAACACCGGTAGTGGTGGTGGATGTCTGGATCAACGCAGGAGCACGCTACGAGCCCGAGCACTGGACTGGCATGGCTCATTTTTTGGAGCACATGGTGTTTAAGGGGACTGAGCGAATCTTGCCGGGGATGTTTGATGCGGCGATTGAGAGTCGAGGGGGGTTAACGAATGCTGCCACCAGTCATGACTATGCTCACTTTTATATGACTGTAGCCGTTGATGATTTGGCCCATGCGCTCCCTTATCTAGCAGACCTTTTACTCCATGCAGCGATCCCAGCAGATGAATTTGTGCGAGAGCGTCATGTGGTGATTGAAGAGATCCATCAGTCTTGGGATGACCCAGACTGGATTGGTTTTCAGACACTGTCGGAAATGATCTATGGCGATCATCCCTATGGGCGTTCAGTACTTGGGTCTCCAGAAATTTTACAGGCACGGTCGCCTGAAGAAATGCGGCAGTTTCATCGGACATATTATCAACCCGATAATATGCATGTAGTTATTACTGGCGGCGTCTCTCTTGACCGAGTGCTAGAACTGGTGCAGGGAACGTTTCGGGCATTTGCCCAAAAGGAATCGTGCCCTACCGCCGCCCCTGTTGCGTATCCTCGTTTGTTGACAAACCCTCAAGATTCCCTAGCGCTACCCAGTCTGGAGCATGGACGGTTAGTAATGGCTTGGTTGGGTCCTGGGATTGATGATTTGGCATCAGCCTGTGGTCTGGATATTATGGCCACGGTTCTAGCAGAGGGACGCATGTCCCGATTAGTAAGGGAACTTCGTGAGGATCGTCAGTGGGTGGATGAAATTGCGAGTAGTTTTTCAATCCAGCAAGACTGCAGCTTATTTGTATTGTCATCTTGGCTGTCGCCACACCATATCAAAGAAGTCGAACAGGTGATTTGCGATCGCATTGCCACCCTAGCCACACAACCGATTACCACGGTAGAGTTAGAGCGCGCCCAGCGGGTTCTATGCAATGATTACGCCTTTTCAATGGAAACCCCAGGCCAGCTTGCCGGATTGTACGGTTACTATGGAAGCTTAGCCACACCTGAGCTATCCCTGGCGTATCCCGACTATGTTCAGGCCTACACACCTGAGCGGCTGATTCCCTTAGCAAAGCAGTACCTCTCACCAGATTATTGCGGTACCCTTGCCCTAACGCCCGCTTAGGTTGATTGTTTTTTCCTAGCTTTTACTACTGATTTTCAAATACACCACCTGTGACTGTATCCACTGCCCCAAAGCAAAACTCCATCACGACCCACCTGGGCAATGGCCTGAAAGTTATCGCCATCGAAAATCCAGCCGCTGACATTGTTTCAGCTCGAGTGTTCTTACCCATTGGTCAGGGCCACGAAACTCCTGCAAACGCTGGCATATTTAGCCTCTTAACCTCCCTCCTCACCAGAGGCACCGCCCATCGTAGCTCCCTAGATATAGCCGAAGCCGTAGAATATGTTGGAGCCAGCCTGGGAGCCGATAGCGCCTCAGATTATAGTGTTGTCAGTGTCAAAACGGTCTCCGCTGACTTTGAGCAAATTTTCACCCTGGCCACCGAAATTCTTCGGGAACCCAGCTTTCCTAAAAATGAGATTGAGCTTGAACGTAAGTTAACGATTCAAGGGCTGCGTTCAATGCAGGAGCAGCCCTTTAGTGTGGCGTATAAGTCCTTTCGCGAAGGCATGTATGGGACTCATCCCTATGGCTTTTCCAGTATGGGAACTGAAGAAACTGTCATGGCTATTCAGCGTGATGATTTGCTCGAAGCCCATGGGAAGCACTTCCGTCCTGACAATATGGTGGTGGTTATCGTCGGTCGCATTGCCCCTGAAAAGGCTGTTGCCCTGGTCGACAAGCTACTAGGCGATTGGAAAGCCCCCAGCTCTCCAGCAATTGAGCCACGCTTACCAGCAATAGACTCCCATGCGTACCGCATTGTCACTCCCCAGGAAACCAATCAGGCGTTTGTAATCATTGGTTACCTGGCAGCCCCAGTAAAGCATCCAGACTTTGCCCCCCTAAAGTTACTGAGCACTCACCTGGGTAATGGCCTATCCAGTCGCTTATTTGTAGAATTGCGAGAAAAGCAGGGGCTAGCCTATGATGTATCTGCTTTTTACCCAACACGCTTGGGGCCATCTCAGTTTGTGGCCTACATCGGCACGGCCCCAGAGAATACATCAGTGGCGTTAGACGGTCTCCAAAGCGAACTGCGACGACTATGCGAAGTTCCTCTAACAGAACACGAACTGCAAGTTGCTAAGAACAAAATTTTGGGGCAATATGCCCTAGGGAAACAGACTAATGGGCAAATCGCTCAACTGCTTGGCTGGTATGAGATTTTGGGCCTGGGAACTGAATTTGACAAGACGTTTCAGGCCGATATTACAGCGGTGACTATCGAGCAAGCCCAAGAAGCTGCCAAGCAATGTTTTGTCGATTCCTACATTTCGATTTTGGGTCCGGCCATGGCAGTCGAGGCGCTACGGTAGAGGGCGCTTGATACGGGCTTCTATACTGTAGGC